>CAYWXJ010000068.1:0-10696 GCA_964462405.1 uncultured Eubacterium sp. | reverse complement strand
AACGTAAATTTAGAGGAACAAGACAGGATACAATGAAATTTACCTTTCAGAGCTGCATTGTGTCCACCCACATTGACAAAAGACACGTCCACAACCATATCATTTTCTGTGCTGCAGATAACGTCAATCACGAAAAATATCACGACTGCAAAAAGAGCTATTACCACATCCGGCACTTAAATGATGAGCTGTGCAGCGAGCATCATTTATCGGTCATTTCCCCCACTAACAAGCGTGGCAAAAATTACCGGGAATGGCTCTCCGACAAGAATGGTACTTCCTATAAAACCAAGCTCAAAATGGACATTGATGAAGCAATCCACAACGCTGGTACTTATGAGGATTTCCTTGCCCTCATCCGTGCCAAAGGCTATGAGATAAAAGGCGAAACCTTTGGCGGGGATTCCTTAAAATATATCTCTTTCCGTCCGCTTGACCGGGAGCATTTTATCCGTGGCAGGGCAGGCTCTTTAGGCGAGGACTACACCAAAGAACGGATAGAAGCAAAAGCTCTGGAACAGCCCAAAAAGCGTGTCCCATTCCCCACTCGAAAGAAACCTCTTGTCAGGGATTATTCCTCAAGGAAACTCATTGACACCTCTGAGGAAAAGTTTGAGCAAAGTCCCGGTCTAAAACATTGGGCAGACATCCAAAACCTCAAAATTGCCGCCAGCAGTTACAGTGAAGCAGGTTCCATTGCCGAACTCGAAAAACAGCTTGCTGCGAAATCAGCTCTTGCAAAAACTGCACGGAGCACCCTTGTGGAAACCGAGCATCAGCTAAAGGATTTAGGACAGATTTTGAAATATGCCGAGCAGTATAAGGACAATCACATCTATCAAATCCGTTACCAGAAGTCAAAGGATCAGGATGCGTACCTGCGCCGACACGAAACGGAACTCCTGCTCCATGACGGTGCGGAAAATATGTTAAAACGCTTTGGCATAGACCTGAAAACTCTCGATGTTGACAAGCTCCGCATTCAGTACAACGCCCTGTATTCCAAGAAGGAAACCTTGCAGAACACCTATAAATCTGCCGAAAAGGTAATCCAATCCCTTAACCGGAAGCTGGATAATCTAAACCAATATCTTGACCGGACAGAAACACACAAAACTGCTCCAGACAGAAAAACCGAAAATAAGCACACTTCTCTCTAATTGCCCATCAAAAATGAGCCGATGATTTGTGAGGTATCTCACAAATTCATCGGCTCTGCGTCTATGCGTCTGGCTCTTTGATGACGGTTATCTGCATATCTTTTACTTTTATTAAACTTTCCTGTTTACATTTTGGGCAGTAAAGAGGATAGTTTATCAATACTGTATCCTCTCTAATCTTATTACGAGTCTTGCTACCACAAACGGGACAATGTATCCATTCTTTATTATCCATAGACACACACCTCGCATCTTATCAAAAACACACCATTCTTTCAAAAGTATTTTCCCTCACCTTTAAGCTATATAATTATTGTAATTTGGATAAGGCATATTTCCTTACATACTCTTTATAATTCTTTCGATATTCCTCGTTATCATTTCTAAAATCACGCAGCGATTCATGTAAATTCATATCGTGACGGCTCATATCCATAACGCACCCGGCAATATTGGAACAATGATCTGATGTACGTTCTAAACTTGTGAGCAGATCAGACCAGACAAATCCTGCATCCATTGTACAGTCTCCTTGTTGCAGTCGTAGAATATGGCGTGTGCGGAGCTGCTCTTTCAGATAATCAATCACTTGTTCTAAAGGTTCTACCCTAGATGCCATTTTTACATCATTACTCAGAAAAGCTTCCAGAGCCAAATCCAAGATTTCCTCTACCGCTGCTGAAATTACTTTCAATTCTGAAACTGCATCTTCCGTAAATGTTAACGCCTTTCTTTCCATTTCTTCGGAGGATTTCAGCAAATTTACCGCATGGTCTGCGATACGCTCAAAATCTCCGATCATCTTCAACAGCTTTGCTGCTTCCTCGCTGTCTGTACTACTGATTTGCCTTGTACTCAACTTCACAAGATACGTTCCTAAAATATCCTCATAATGATCCGTCTTTTCCTCTTTCTCACGTATGGATTTTGCAAGTTCCGACGAGTATCCATATAAGGAGCCAATTCCCTCTTTTAAGGATTCCACAGCTATCTTTGCCATATCAGCCGTAACATTATGACACCGTTCCATCGCAATCGCCGGAGTAGTAAGTAATCGTTCGTCCAATTCCACAGAAATTTCCGGTGCATTTGTGTCCGGCACAAGTTTGACTACCAGCTTTTCCAAGAAGCCCGAAAGAGGAAACATTAAAACAGTACACAAAACATTAAATACGGAATGCGTCACCGCAATACCGAAAAGAGAAACTGGCTCATCTAAAATGAAAGGATTGAATATTACCTTTATCAGACAAAATACTATCAACCATGCCGCTGTTCCAATTACGTTAAATGACAAATGAACCATTGCAGCTCTCTTGGCATTTTTATTTGCCCCAACCGCTGAAATCATTGCAGTGACACAGGTTCCTATATTCTGTCCCATAATAATAGGAATTGCTGCTCCATACGACACCTTTCCCGTAACAGCCAACGCCTGCAAAATACCAACGGATGCAGAGCTTGATTGGATGATTGCAGTAAGGATTGCCCCTGACACAACTCCGAGGATTGGATTTTTGAACAAGATAAATAAATTTTGAAAGCCCTGAACATCACGAAGTCCTGATACCGACCCCGACATCGTTTCCATTCCGAACATCAACGTGGCAAAGCCTAGTAAAATTATGCCTGTGTCTTTCTTCTTATCATTTTTGCAGAACATATATAGGATAATTCCGACAAATGCCAAAACAGGCGTAAAAGATGTAGGTTTTAAGAGCTTCACAAAGATATTTCCGCTGTCAATTCCGGCAAGGCTCAAAAGCCATGCTGTAACTGTAGTTCCAATGTTAGCTCCCATAATAACATTGATTGCCTGTTTCAAAGTCATTAAACCGGAATTAACAAATCCCACAACCATGACAGTTGTTGCTGATGAGCTTTGAATGACTGCCGTAATGCCCAGCCCTGTCAAGAGTCCCGCAAGTTTGTTCGTTGTCAGTTTTCCAAGAAGTCCTCTAAGCTGATCTCCTGCTCTCCGTTCCAAAGCCTGTCCCATAATGTTCATGCCAAACAGAAATAGGCTTAATCCTCCAATCAACGTGAGTACATCAAATATATCCATAGAAATTCAATCCTTTCGTCTTTTTGTTTCCCACAGAACATAATATCAAAAACACATCAAATCCATTATCATGGATTTGTAAAATTCTTGTAAAGTGCAAAAAAAAGCCGCAGACTAACTGCGACCTTAAAATAAACTGTCAGATTAACTGTTGCTCGTTAATCATCAATTTGAAATTTAATCCGAGCGTTTCTGCCGCTTTACGGCATAATATCATGCGTTTCATGAATATTTCAAAATAGTCCATTACCGAACAAAAGTGCATATCTACGGATAGCTTTAATTTAATAAGTGTATGTGATTCATTGATTTTCAATTCTGATTTTGTAACAGAATAATTTACTCTATCATGGGTATCAAAATTATGAATATCTTTATTTCGCACACGATTTCGTCGAACATCAGACTTGTCTGCCAGAATAAGAGCCGCAGCAACAGCATTTACCGGTACGCCTGTTCCCTCATCGTGGTTGCCGATTGCTGAGGTAATCACTGCTATTTCTTCCGGCTCAAAATTCATCTTATCAAGTATCCGAAATGCCATGACAGCTCCACTCTGGCTGTGATCTACACGATTGACAAGATTACCAATGTCATGTAAATATCCCGCAATTTTAGCAAGTTCTACTGTCCGATTTGGATAATCTAATGTTTCTAAAACATATCCTGCGGTTTCTGATACACGAGTAGCATGGGCAAAACTGTGTTCTGTAAGTCCAAGAGCAAGCAACGATGCATCCGCCTGCGAAATATATGTCTGTATCGCATGATTTTGTTTTATTTCTTCATAAGTCATTATTTCATTCCTCTGGGAACCTCCACTGGAGCTTCCCTTTGGATGCATTGGCACCTTTCGGAAAGCTAACCACAATCGTTGTGCCACCATCCACAACACTATGGACATTGATAGAAGCATCATGCAGTCGTGCTGCGTGTTTGACAATGGAAAGCCCCAGACCCGTACCTCCAATTTCCTTTGAGTGGCTTTTATCCACCCGATAGAACCTTTCAAAGATACGTTCCTGATGTTCAGCGGGAATACCTATACCTGTATCCACAACAGAAAGCTGTACCTGATGTTCTTCATTTTTTACCGAAACAGTAACAGAACCACTCTCCCTGTTATATTTAATCGCATTATCACAAAGATTGTAAATAATACCCTGAAGTAATTGCGGGATTCCATAAATAACTGCTTTTTCCCCTTCAAGATTCATCTGTATTTTCGCTTCGTCCGCTTCCTGCGAAAGTATTTGTATGGTGTCCTCCGAGAGCGCATGCAAATCGACATCTTCCCGCTTCATATCCATTGCTCCCTCATCCAAATGGGACAGCCGGATAATATCCTCCACCAGACGAATCATACGCTGTGCTTCGGTATATATCTGTGTTGAAAACCCTGTAATATCTTCCGGCTTGACCATTCCATTTGAAAGAAGCTCTGCACATCCGGAAATCGTATGCAGCGGTGTTTTTAGCTCATGGGAAACATTAGCCGTAAATTCACGTCGCATCTGTTCTGATTTTTCTTTTTCCGTCACGTCCAGCATAAGAAGAACTGTGCCGGATACCTGACCATCTGAAATTACCGGGCTGGCATCAAGCTGGTACTTGCTTCCTTCCAATTCCATAACCATTTCTGCATACTGTCCGTCTCCAGCTTTCAGAAGGAGTGACTGCAATTCCAGACTACGATTAACAGATAATATATACTTTCCTATGCAGGAATGATCTGCTCCAAAAAGACGTTTGGCAGCCGGATTGATACTTAAAATAGTTTGTTTCCTGTTCAGAAGAATAATTCCCTCTGCCATTCCGTTTGTTACCGTTTCAAATTCTTTCTTTTTCTGCTCCAATTCATCACTTTGAATCCGAATCTGCCTTTGCTGGGATTCAATACGCCGAAGCAATGGCGTAAGCTCATCATAGCCTTCATTTTTCATAGGCTCGTCAAGGTTCAATTCATTTAACGGCTTTACGATTTTTTTTGACAGGCTATTTGCCAGCACAAGTGACAGTATCAAGGCAATGATAAATATAATACAGATTGGCTGTGCCATACCAAGAATTAAAGTAAGTATTGTGTTTTGTGCAATGGACAGACGCAGCACTGTTCCATCATTCAAACGCTTTGCACAGTATAAGGAACGCTCCATTAAGGTTACGGAATAACGTGAGCTTTCCCCAATTCCTTCTGCCAGTGCCTGTTTGATTTCTTCACGCTCCAAATGATTCTCCATTTCTGTAGAATCCGATTTGCTGTCATAAATGACCGTACCATCGGTATCAATCCATGTGATACGATAATTACTGATACTTAATCCTTCAAAATATGCAAGTCCTTCGTCTGCAACCCCCTGTGCCGCCAGCTCTGTCTGCATTTTTAACTGATTACGCTGTACATTGGAAAAATATTCATAAAGTACTCCCATAAACAACACAACAGATGCCAGAAAGACACTGATTGCTACGATGCAAATGGAACGAAAAATACGCTTTGTCATAGTCTCGCCTCCATCCTGTACCCAACACCCCGTACAGTTTCAATATAATCGCCACAAATCCCCAGCTTGGCACGCAATGTACCAATGTGAACATCCACTGTGCGGGTTTCTCCAGCATATTCCGACCCCCATACACTCTGCAGGAGCTGATCTCTTGTAAAAACAATGCCAAGATTATCCATAAAAAACCTGAGCAGCTCATACTCTTTTAAGGTAAGACCTATACGCTCTCCATCAGCAAAAACCGTATGTTCCCCCATATTGAGTTCCAGCTTTGCAACACGCAGGATACGGATATCTTTCTTATGTCTTGTCCGGCGGAGTACAGCTTTCACACGTGATACCATTTCCATCATGCCAAATGGTTTTGCAAGATAATCGTCCGCACCCAGATCAAGACCGATCACCTTGTCATACTCTGTGCCTTTAGCTGTTGCCATAATTACTGGAATATCTGCCGTAGCGCTGTTTCTTCTCAGGCGCTTTAATATTGCAATACCATCCTCGCCCGGCAGCATAATATCAAGCATTATAAGCTGAGGGATTTCGGATTTTATGGCTTCAAAAAAAGATGTTCCGTCCACAAATCCCCTTGCTTCAAACCCTGCTGAATTTAAGGTATATATCATCAGTTCACGGATTCCATTGTCATCTTCCACACAAAATATCATTCTATTTCACTTCCTATTTATTTTTGGATATAATTTTCCTACTTACCTTAATCATATAACAGAAAAATAAAATCGGCTATCTTATTATTGTAAAGTTCTTGTAAAGTCACCTTTGTCCTTTTTTATTTCCTGTAATCGAAAATACCACCCATTCTGCTATGTTTGCAGCATGATCCCCGATACGCTCAAAATATTTTGCAATCATCAACAGGTCAAGAGCAAATTCCCCATCGTCCGGATTTCCAGCTATATCCTCTATCAAATTATATTTTACTTTATCAAAGCCACCATCTACAACATCATCATAAGCAATCACAGACTCCGCCAATGCCTTATCTTTCTTCACATAGGCATCCACGCTGTCTGTTACCATTTTTCTTGTTGCCTCTGCCATTTCATGAATGTGGATATGCCGAAGCACAGTACTTCTCCCACTTAAAAAAGGAATAATTTCTGCAATATCTCCTGCCTGATCTCCAATACGCTCCATATCCGTAACCATTTTGAGTGCAGCCGATATTTGACGCAAATCCCCTGCCACCGGCTGTTGCTGCAGGAGCATTTTCATACATAAATTCTCAATATCCCTTTCCATTTGATCTATTTCTGTATTCAATGGGGCTATCTTTTCTGCCAATTCTTTATCTGCACCGGACAAAGCCTTTAAGTCAAGTGAAATTGCTTCTTCACACAAAGCTCCCATTGTAATCAATTCTTTATTCAAAAGATTAAGCTGTTCATCAAATCTGCTTCTCATCATCCAAACCTCCCTGTGATATAATCTTCCGTCCGTTTATCTGACGGTTGTGAAAAAAGTTTTTCTGTATTACCATATTCTACCAATTCTCCCAAAAGAAAGAAGGCGGTCTGGTCTGAAATACGGACAGCCTGCTGCATATTATGTGTTACAATGATAATCGTGTATTTTTCTTTCAGCTCCATAGTCAATTCTTCAATTTTAGAAGTCGAAATGGGATCGAGCGCACTGGTAGGTTCATCCATCAATAACACTTTCGGCTCTACCGCAAGCGCACGTGCGATACAGAGCCTTTGCTGCTGTCCGCCGGAAAGTCCCAAAGCATTCTTTTTCAGTCTGTCCTTTACCTCATCCCAAATGGCAGCACCCCGCAAAGAATGCTCCACAATATCATCCAGTTTCATACGGCTTGTTATTCCATGCGTTCTCGGTCCGTATGCGATATTATCATATATGCTCATCGGAAACGGATTCGGTTTTTGAAACACCATTCCGATTTCCTTTCGCAATGTATTGACATCCACAGACGGTGAAAATATATCAATCCCATTATAACAAATCTCCCCTGTAATTTTTACATCAGGTATCAAATCATTCATACGGTTAAGCGTTTTCAAAAAGGTAGACTTTCCACAGCCGGATGGTCCGATTAAGGCAGTAATACTTTTTTCCGAAATCGCCATATTTATATTGTGCAATGCCTGTGAGCTGCCATACCACAGACACATATCATTCACAGTAATAATATCACTCATAAGCTCCTCCTTTTCTTAAAATATCTGCCTACAAAGCCCGCCAGCAGATTGATAATGAGTGTCAATATCATCAAAATTGCAGCTATTGCAAAAGCTACTCCAAATTCTCCCTGTTCCTTCGCATAAACATACAATGCTACTGTCAATGTAGCTCCCGAACTTCCAAGCCCATCAAAAAATCCATTCAATGAATGGGCAAAACCCGCTGTAAACAAAAGTGCCGCCGACTCTCCAAGAATACGCCCTATTGACAGGATACATCCTGTAATCACACCATCGATACACCCCGGAATGACTACTGTACGGATTACTCTCCACTTACCTGCACCAAGTCCAAATGCTCCTTCCCTGTAGCTTTGTGGAACTGTTTTCAAACTCTCCTGTGTTGTACGCATAATGGTAGGCAGATTCATAATGACAAGTGTCAATGCCCCTGCCATAAGTGAGGTTTTCATATTCAAAAACTGGCAAAAAAACAGCATTCCCACAAGACCATATATAATAGACGGAATACCGGATAATGTCTCTGCTGCATATTCAATCACTGAAACTAATTTCTTATTCTGTGCATACTCCGTCAGGTAAACTGCCGCCCCAACACCGAGAGGTATGACGATCACCAATGTTGCAACAATAATATACAGAGTATTCAAAACATCCGGTAAAATCCCTATACTTCCGCTTAAATAACTTGGTTTCGTTGATAACAGTTCCCATGTAATATTGGGAATACCTTTTACAAATACATACACCATCAGAAACAGCACTAATCCGCAGGTCAGGACAGCCGATACTATCATAAGCATTTGCATAAGACGATTGTATACCACTCTTTTCAACCTTATCCCTCCTTACTGCGTTTCAAAAAGAAATTCAACATTGCGTTAATGAGCATAATAAAAAGAAACAATACCAATGCAATGGAAAAAAGTGCCTGTTGCTGCAATCCGCTGGAATATGACATTTCACTTGCCACAGCGGTAGTCAAAAACCGAACACTCTGAAACAGTGACGGCATATTCGGTGCATTGCCGGACACCATCATCACAGCCATTGCTTCGCCAATCGCCCGCCCTACGCCAAGTACGACTGCTGCTGCAATCCCGCTTTTCGCTGCCGGAACTGACACTCTGAAATAAGTTTCCACAGGTGTTGCACCCAGAGCAAGCGAGGCATCTTCATATTCTTTCGGCACTGCTTCCAATGCCGTAATGGACACATTGATAATGGACGGCAGGATCATGATTGCCAACACAATAATTGCCGCTAATAAACTTGAGCCATCTAGTATGTAAAACAGCTTTCTTATTCCCGGGACCAAAACCAGCATACCTGCCAGACCATAGACTACAGAAGGAATTCCTGCCAGAAGGCTTACCGCCGCAGACACTACATTTTTTATAGCGGGCGGTGCCATTTTTGCAAGATATACTGCGGTTAAAAAACCGATTGGGACACCCAGCAGGATTGCTCCTGCTGTACCATAAATACTGGTCAGAATAAATGGCAAAATTCCAAAAAGCGGTTCAGACGCTGTTGACTTCCATGTTGTTCCAAACAAAAATTGAAACAATCCAATTTTACGAATTGCCGGAATTCCGGAAACAACTAAGTATAGCGTTATCAGCAGGACACATCCTACAGTAATCAGACCGAGAATGAGAAACACACCATGAATAGCCGTTTCTAATATTTTTTTATTCTTCATTTCTGATTTCCCCTTATTTTGCTGCTACTGCACCTGCACTGGATATAAGTTCTACCGCATCATCTGAGGTAGCAAAGTCAAAGAATGCCTGTGCTGTTTCAGAAAGGGTAGCATCTGTCCTTGTTACAAGTATAAACGGACGCTGCACCACATAGCTTCCATCTTTAACAGTTTCATCGCTGGGAGTTACCCCATCTACGGAAATTGCTTTCACGCTATCATTGATAGCAGCTAAAGAAGCATAACCGATAGAATCCGGATTTGAAGATACTGTGGTAATAACATCGCCTGTTGAAGTCAGTTCCTGACGATATTTGCAGACTTCCTCCGTTCCTGTGATAGATTCAAATCCATCTCTTGTTCCACTTCCTGCCTCACGCCCGATCAAAACAATCTCTGCATCATTTCCTCCAACTTCGCTCCAGTTAGTAATCTCACCTGTATAAATTGCTGCAATATCATCAAGGCTTAACTCCGATACCGGATTCTGGGGATTGACGATAATTGCAATACCATCATAGGCAAGAACAGTTTCCGTCAGTCCGCTTGCCTTTTCTTCATCTTTAAGGCTACGGCTTGAAAGTCCAATATCACATCTGCCTTCAGAAACCGCCTGAATACCGGAACCGGAACCTGTAGGATTGTAGGTAAATGTCACTCCCGAATTGTCTGCTTCAAATGCTTCTCCTAATGTTCCGATCACTTTTTCCATCGAGGTCGAGCCATCGGTGGATACGGTTCCGGAAAGCTTCTGAGAACATCCTGTCATCATGGATATTCCCAAAACTCCTGCCAATGCTAATGAAATTACTTTTTTTGTCGTTTTCATGATTAAACACTCCTTCTACTAAAATTATTTTTTGAACTATAACCCGTTTCGGCTATGATTAAAGGATACATCCCAATCATCAAATCAGTTATCGTGATATTGTAAAATGCTTGTAAAGTTTTAATTTGACGCTTTCATTTACCACTTTCTTTTGTAGCAATGAAACGGGAACCTTCATCCCTACTTTTATAAAAAATGCCGTCGGCATCTCAACTCCCCTACCCCTCACTCTTGAGGGAGAAGCCAT
>CAYWXJ010000067.1:0-10821 GCA_964462405.1 uncultured Eubacterium sp. | reverse complement strand
TAGTCGTTATGGCACAGGAATTTAAAAAGGGAATGCCTTTAGTTGACGGACATGGCAACTTTGGTTCCATCGAAGGTGACGGAGCTGCGGCAATGCGTTATACAGAAGCGCGGTTAAAGAAAATTACCCAGGAAGCCTATTTAGCGGATTTAGATAAAGATGTGGTGGATTTTGGCCCAAACTTCGATGAAACAGAAAAAGAACCGTTAGTGCTTCCGGTAAAGGTGCCGAATATTTTAATTAACGGGGCAGAAGGAATTGCGGTTGGTATGGCGACCAGCATACCGCCTCACAATTTCGGGGAAGTGATTGAAGGCGTCAAAGCCTACATGAAAAATCCGGACATCAATACGGAACAGATGATGCAGTATATCAGCGGTCCGGACTTTCCGACAGGAGGAATCGTTGTCAATAAGGATGAGCTTTTGCAGATCTATTCCACCGGAGTAGGCAAGATTAAGATTAGGGGAAGAGTAGAAATCGAAAAAGGCAAGGGCGGCAGGGATAAGATTGTGATTACGGAGATTCCGTATACTATGATTGGGTCCGGCATCGGAAAATTTTTAAATGATGTATGCGGTCTGGTGGAAACAAAAAAGACCACGGATATTGTAGATATTTCCAACCAGTCCTCAAAGGAGGGAATCCGCATTGTCATCGAACTGAAGCGCGGCGCCAATGCAGAGCAGCTCTGCAACCTGCTCTATAAAAAGACAAGGTTAGAGGATACCTTTGGCGTTAATATGCTTGCAGTTGCGGAGGGAAAACCGGAAACCATGGGCTTAGTGCCGATGATTCGCCATCATGTTAATTTTCAGTATGAAATAGCGACCAGAAAATACCGCACATTGCTGCAGAAAGAGCTGGAAAAGAAGGAAATTCAGGAAGGTCTGATTCAGGCATGTGATGTCATTGATCTGATTATTGAAATCCTGCGCGGCAGTAAGAATATCAAAGAAGCAAAGGCATGTCTGGTGGAAGGGGAGACCGGAACGATTAAGTTTAAAAGTGCGGCCTCGAAAAAGCAGGCGGAGCAACTTCATTTTACCGAGCGTCAGGCAACGGCAATTTTAGAAATGCGCTTGTATAAGCTGATTGGTCTGGAAATCGAGGCTTTATTAAAGGAACATGAGGCGACACTTAAGAATATTGCCAAATACGAAGATATTTTAAGCAACCGTGCCGCAATGGCAAAGGTGATTATTAAGGAATTGGATGCTTTTAAGAAAGAGTATGCGGTGCCGAGAAAGACAACGATTGAAAACGGTGTGGAAATTGTATTAGAAGAGCCGAAGATGGAAGAGATGGATGTGGTCTTTTTAATGGATCGTTTCGGTTATGCACGAACCATTGATGTGACCGCTTATGAGCGTAATAAAGAGGCGGCAGACAGTGAAAACCGGTATGTCATAGTCTGCAAGAATACAGATAAAATCGGAATTTTTACGAACCGGGGACAAATGCATCTGCTAAAGGTAGCAGACCTTCCTTACGGAAAGTTCCGGGATAAGGGACAGCCGATTGATAATCTGAGTAATTACAACAGCAGTGAAGAGAATCTGGTGTTTGTAGCAGCATTAGAGCAGATGCGGTTGAATAAGATGATATTTGCCACAAGAACCGGCATGTTAAAGCTGGTAGACGGTGCCGAATTTGATGTGGCAAAGCGGACAACTGTAGCTACTAAGCTTGGCGACGGCGATGAAGTGATACGGATTGGTTTTTATGAAGAAGAACTGCATTTGGTTATGCAGTCGAAAAAGGGTATGTTTCTTCGGATTGAAGCAGGCAGTATACCGGAGAAGAAGAAAGGCGCCGTAGGCGTCAGAGGTATCCGGCTGGCAATGGGAGATGAGTTAGAAGAGGTCTATCTGATACGGCAGGGAGAGAATATTACTGTACCGTTAAAGGGAAAAGAACTGGAATTGAACCGGCTGAGAGTAGGGAAGCGGGATACTAAGGGAGTAAAGCACTGATGAATTATGAAGAAGCAGTACAGCTTCATGAAAAGACAAAGGCATACGGCAGCATTTTAGGACTTGACAGTATCCGCAATTTGATGCATGAATTAAAAGATGTATGGAAAGAGCTAAAGGTAGTGCATATTGCAGGAACGAATGGAAAGGGTTCTGTAAGCTGTTTTCTCGCATCTGTTCTGACAGAAGCCGGATACCGGGTGGGACAGTATAATTCCCCGGCAGTGTTTGATTTGCGGGAAGTATACAGGATCAATGGAAAAGAAATTCAAAAGGAAGTATATGCAGAATGTATGGAGGAGACAGCGGCAGCCTGTGAGCGGTTAGTTCGTCAGGGAAAACCGCATCCTACCGTATTCGAACTGGAAACAGCCATTGCATTTTTATGGTTCTGCAGGCAAAAATGCGATGTGGTATTATTAGAAGTGGGAATGGGCGGCAGTACAGATGCCACCAATATCATTGAACAGCCGCTGTGCAGCGTACTGGTATCTGTCAGTATGGATCATATGGGCTTTCTTGGCAATACGCTGGAAGAAATAGCAAAAATAAAATCAGGAATTATCAAAAGGAACTGTCCAGTGGTAATGGCGGAGCAGCCAGTGGAGGTTGCAGAGGTGTTCCGTAAACAGGCAGAGCGTATGGGCGCAAAGGTTCGTCAGATCCTGCCGATAGAGAGCAGCCGGCTCGAAGACGGGAAGCTATGCTATTTTTATCCGTCAGTGGGAACCGTACGTTTGTCTGTGACAGGAAGCTATCAGGCAGAAAATTCCGCAGTTGCCATGGAAACTATTGGCGTATTGCAGGAACAGGGGTATACCGTTACGAAAGAACAGCTATTGAAAGGATTGCTGCAGGCGAAGTGGCAAGGACGGTTTGAATGTTTAAACCGGAAGCCGCTGTTCTATATAGACGGCGCACATAATGAAGATGCAGCCAAAAAGTTAAAAGAAACTTTAATAAATTATTTTCCTGAGAAAAGGAAGATAGGAATTATGGGGGTCATGGCAGACAAAGCATATCCGGCAATGTTAAGACAGTTATTGCCATTGTTTGAGAGGCTGCACACCGTGACTCCGGAAAATCCCAGGGCATTGGCGGCAGAAGCTTTAGCAGAAGAGGTTAAAAGACAGGGGAAGGATGGAATTGCAGAGGAGAGTATACGCCAGGCAGTTTTACATGCATGGGAAGAAGCCGCAGAGGAAGGTGAAGATGTGATGATAATTGCATTTGGTTCACTTTACTATCTGAGAGAGGTAAAAAGTGCGTTGTATGAAATTACAGAGAAATGAGAGAAAATTAAATCAGGAATTATTAAAAGGTGAGTTCGGAATAGAGAAAGAATCCCTTCGGGTAGATGCCTGCGGTAATTTGGCAGTCACACCGCATATTCCTATGCCCACAGAACAAATCAGCAGAGATTTCAGTGAAAGTCAGGTAGAATTTGTCAGTAGAGTCCATCTCAAACTGCAGAAAGCCTGTGAGGAAATCTGTGTGCTTCAGAGTATGGTGGAAGAGAAAATCGCTCACCGACGGGAGGGAAGGGAATTTATATGGACCTATTCCAATCCGCCCCTGTATTCCGGCGAGGAGAATATAAAAATTGCGGAGTTTACCGGAGTGTTGGAATCAAAGACCGCTTACCGGAACTATCTTTCCGGCAAGTATGGAAAGGTAAAGATGCTGTATTCCGGAGTGCATTTTAACTATTCTCTGCCGGATGATTTTTTTGATATGTATAAAGAGTATTTTCCGGGAAACACCAAAAAAGAGAAGAAGAGTGAGTGGTATGTGCAGCTTACTGACGCGCTGATGACGGATAGCTGGCTGATCGTGGCACTGACGGCTGCAAGTCCGGTGGCGGAAGCACAGTTTTTAAAGGATTTAGGGATACCGGAGGGAGAATGGGAGGAGTATGCTTCCTTTCGCAATAGTATCTATGGATATTGGAACCTGTTCATACCGGAATTGTCATATGCAAGCTTTGCTTCCTATTTAAAAAGTATAAATGAGTACATTCTGAGTAAGAAAATGGATTCCATTCAGGAGCTGTATTATCCGATCCGTTTAAAACCAAAAGGAGAAAATACCCTTGCAAATTTAAGGGAAACTGGAGTAAATCATATAGAGCTTCGTATGTTAGATTTAAATCCGCTGTGCTGCTCCGGTGTGGCTGGAAGAGATTTGATATTTATTCATCTTTTGATTGTTTACCGCAGTGCACGGCTTTTTCGTATGCAGGAGAATCAGAAGATTCGAGGAACACAGAATTCCCGGGATAAAAGCAGAATCCATGGGATATTTCCGGAAACAGTGTCTGACTATGAGAGAATCCTGCTTCATCAGAAAGCCGCCCGGTTTTCCTTTTGGGAAGAAAATGCAGATTGTAAAGCCTACGCTTTCGCTTTGCTGGCAGATATGAAGCAGTATTTTAAAGGGTATCTGAAAAATGACGGATATGTACCGGCAGATTATGACATTTTTGGTGTGCTGGATTTTGAACTTCAAAAAATAAGAGAACCGAAGCTGCGTTATGCCAATCAGCTTAGGGAAAAATACCAGCCGGATTATATTGGAATGAGAATGAAAGAAGTCAAAGGAGGCGTGAGATGAAGAATATATTATTCGATTTAGACGGAACCATCATTAACTCCGAAGAGGGAATTACAAAATGTATCCGTTATGTGCTGGATTTCTGGGGAATTAAGCAGCCGCCCCAGGAAGAGCTGCTCTGTTTTATCGGACCGCCATTAAAGGAACAGTTTCAGAAATTATATGGATTTGAGGAAGAAAAAGCATTGCAGTCCGTTGCAAAATACCGGGAGCGTTTTGACCGGGAGGGAATTTTTGAATGTGAGCTTTATCCCGGAATACGGGAGCTGATTAAGGACTTGAAGGAAAAAGGTTTCCGTCTGGCGGTAGCCTCCTCGAAACCGGAGGTAGCCTGTAAACGGATTATCGGACATTTTCATTTGGAACCATATTTTGATGGAGTCTTTGGGGCTGCCTTAGACGGAAAAATCAGCTCAAAAGTACAGGTTTTAGAGTATCTTTTTCAGGAAAATGGAATGAAACGGGAAGATACCATCCTGATTGGAGATACAAAATTCGATGTATTAGGAGCAAAAGCGGCAGGTATCCCATGTATCGGCGTTACATATGGGTTTGGCACAGCGGAAGAACTGAAAAGTGCAGGCGCAGCGGCTGTCTGCGGCAGCACAAAGGAGGTGGCGGATTATCTTGAAACTCTCTAAATCTATGCGGGTATGGAATGTCATCTATCCCATTGCCATTTATTTTGTTGTGACTGCGGTTACACTGTTTGCATTGGATTTTGTACTGCCGGAAACCGTAGATTCCAAGCTGCTTCGGCAGTTCATAACTTCTGTGGCGGCAATTCCGTTTCTTTATTCCTTTTATCGGTCGGATCAGATTATGCGGGGGAAAGCAGAAGCAGGAATCCCCTTGTTAAAACAATGGAAAAATGCACTATCACCGGATAAGTTAAAGCTCTGCGTCGCGATGTTTTTTACCGGCGGATGCCTTGCAGTGGCATGGAATAACATACTTGGTATGGTACATATTGCAGATTATTCGTCAGCTTATAGTAAAGTGACACAAACGTTTTATACCGGCAGGATTGTACTTGAAATTACAGCACTTTGTGTAATCATTCCCATGGTAGAAGAACTGCTGTACCGGGGAATTGTTTATGGAAGGCTTCGTGATTGGCTGGGAGTGCCTGCAGCACTGGTCGTTTCGGCAATCATCTTCGGGGCTGTGCATATGAATCTGGTGCAGTTTATCTATGCATCTGTTTTTGGACTGCTTCTTGCTTATATTGCAGAAGTGAATAAAAGCCTGTGGTGTGCCATATCAGCACATATGGCGGCAAATCTTACCTCAGTGCTGCGGGCGGAAACAAAACTGTTTGATTTTATGAATCACAGTCTGATGATTCAGATAATAGTAACCATTCTGCTACTTGTGATAGCAGGGGTGTGGGTTAAAAATAACCCGAAAAGGGAAAAATAAATTACGCTGTTTCCATATCCGAATCACCAGATTCTAAATCGGAGGATTTTCCCGTCAGCAAATAATCAACAGAGCACTGCAAAACCTCAGAAAGCTGTGCCAGCGTAGTGGCGGCCGGAAGACGGTTTCCCCGTTCAATGTCACTCATATTACCGGAAGAAATGCCGGTTTTTTCTTTAATATCCAGTTGCGTCAGGAATTATGTTACCGAGGTAACGGCATCAAGGATTCAACTAAAGACGGGAATCAGCATTACGGTGAGCCGTCAGAAATATCGGGAGATTTGCAGGAGATGGATACGGCATTGTCTGCAACCATAAAAAATGGGGAAATTGTATATTCCCTGACAAGATACCGTGATGTGGTGAAAAAGTATGCGAAGGGTATGGAATTTGTAATTTTTGCTATTGAAAATCAGCAGAAAATTCATTATGCCATGCCGGTACGAAAGATGCTCTATGATGCGTTAGGATATGTAAAACAATGTAAAGAGATTGCGTCCGGGCATGTAGCCAAAGATTATAAAAATGATGATGAATTTTTATCAAGATTCAAAAAGCAGATAAACTCATTCCAAATTTTACGATAGTGTTGTATTATGGAGAAAAGGAATGGGATGGTCCGTTGAGTCTGTGGGATATGATGGAGGTGGAAGATGATATCCGCCCATTTATAAGTGATTACGGAATGGAACTGATTCAGGTATGCAGACCGGATAAGATATATCAGTTTCGAACAGAGGTAAAACAGTTTTTTCAGTTAATGTCAGGTTTGAAGAATGTAGAAAGTCTGTATCAGTATTGGAAAGAACATCCCAAGGAGTATATTGATACGGATACACTGTATGCGGCAACGATTGCTTCCGGCTCTCATGAACCGGTTGTTTGCTGATAATCGTATCGAAGATGCCAGACTTGCAGCAGGGGATGAAAACGTCAGAAGACAGCTTTACAAAGATATGGGATGAAGAATTCATGAACAAATAACTACTAAATAGTAATTAAATAATAATTATACAAAAAGGTGTAAAGTCTATTGAATTATTAAGGCTTTACACCTTTTTAATTTATGACAATAGAAAGTTCGCAAAGCATGCTTCTATTGTCGCGTATAGCTATCTTTCTGCAAAGTATAAAATGGCTTCTATGCAGTGATTATGTTATATGACAGACAGAAAAAAGACAAGTGATCTGCATTTAAGCATCTGCAGCAAAAAGGATGGCAGCACACCATTTGATTTGATAGAGCAGTATGGATTGTGGCAAATGTTCAAAAAGTAACATTTGCCGTTTTTTATCCGCATTATTTTAATTATTTGAGTAGAATTTAAAAACAATTTAAAGAAACAGCCTTAAAAACGTTCCTATTAAAATAAATATTTTTGGAAATATGAGATATAAATTGTTTGAAAAGCTTTAGTTTGAACAAAAAATATAAAATATAATCTGATAATTTTATCATTAAAACTATATTAACAAATAATCAGACAATTTAAAGAAAAAATATATTTACACGGCACGAAAAAAGTTGTATCATGTGTAGTAGAAAAAATGTAAGTATCAATCTGCTTCACAGATTGGTTACAAGTACAAGAAAGGGATGAAGATATGAGAGAGCAGTTTAATGAAAGCAATGCAAAAGCACAGGGCATGTATGATCCAAGTTTTGAGCATGATAACTGTGGTATCGGTGCCGTTGTAAATATCAAAGGTATTAAAACCCATGACACCGTTGCAAATGCATTAAAAATCGTAGAGAATCTAAAGCACAGAGCCGGTAAGGATGCAGAAGGAAAGACCGGTGACGGTGTAGGTATTCTGTTACAGATTTCACATAAATTTTTCTCGAAGGCAGTAAAGCCATTAGGAATTGAGCTCGGTGAGGAGAGAGATTACGGTATCGGAATGTTTTTCTTCCCGCAGGATGAATTGAAACGCAACCAGGCGAAGAAAATGTTCGAGGTTATTGTAAAAAAGGAAGGCATGGAGTTCTTAGGCTGGAGAGAAGTACCGACAGACCCGACGAAGCTTGGACAGAAAGCCGTAGACTGTATGCCATACATTATGCAGGGCTTTGTAAAACGTCCGGAAGGTGTCGAAAAAGGATTGGATTTTGACCGGAAGCTCTATGTGGTCAGAAGAGTATTTGAGCAGTCGAATGATGATACCTATGTAGTTTCATTTTCCAGCAGAACCATCGTATATAAAGGAATGTTCTTAGTAGAGCAGCTTCGTCTGTTTTTTGCAGATCTGCAGGATAAGGACTATGAGTCTGCGATCGCAACCGTACATTCCCGTTTCTCCACCAACACGAACCCGAGCTGGGAGCGTGCCCATCCGAACCGGTTTATTGTACATAACGGAGAAATCAACACCATCAAGGGTAATGCGGATAAGATGCTTGCCCGTGAAGAGACCATGGAGTCTGAGCATTTAAAGGGCGAGCTGCAGAAGGTACTCCCGGTTATCAACAGCGAAGGTTCCGACTCGGCGATGTTAGACAACACACTGGAATTTTTGGTAATGAGTGGTATGGATCTGCCTCTTGCAGTTATGATTATGATTCCGGAGCCGTGGGCGAACAACGCAGCAATGCCCCAGAAGAAAAAGGATTTCTATCAGTATTATGCAACTATGATGGAGCCATGGGACGGACCTGCATCCATTCTGTTTTCCGATGGAGATATGATGGGAGCAATCCTTGACCGCAATGGACTTCGTCCTTCCAGATATTATATCACCGATGACGATTATCTGATTCTTTCTTCAGAGGTGGGCGTTTTAGATATTGCTCCTACGAAAATTGTAGCAAAAGAACGGCTTCGTCCGGGAAAGATGCTTCTGGTAGATACGAAGCAGGGACGCGTCATTGATGATGAAGAGTTAAAGGAAACCTATGCGGGCAAACAGCCTTATGGGGAATGGTTAGACCGGAATCTGATTCAGTTAGAGAACCTGAAGATTCCGAATGAGCGTGTACCGGAATATACCCGGGAAGAGCGTCAGAGAATGCAGAAGGCCTTCGGCTATACCTATGAATCATTGAGAGATGCTATTTTACCGATGGCAAAAACCGGCGGGGAAGGAACGGCAGCTATGGGTATTGATACGCCTCTGGCAGCGTTAGCGGGTGATCATCAGCCATTATTCAACTATTTTAAACAGCTATTTGCCCAGGTAACGAACCCGCCAATCGACTCCATTCGTGAAAAGGTGGTAACCTCTACCACGGTTTATATCGGAGAAGACGGAAACCTGCTGGAAGAAAAGGCAATTAACTGTCAGGTATTAAAGGTAAATAATCCGATTCTTACCAATACGGATATTATGAAGATTAAATCCATGAAGGTAGAAGGATTTAAGGTAGCAGTTCTTCCTATTATATATTACAAGAACACCAGTCTCGAAAAAGCCATTGACCATCTCTTTGTGGAAGCAGACAGAGCTTACCGTGATGGTGCGAATATCCTGATTCTTTCTGACAGGGGTGTCGATGAGAACCATGTGCCGATTCCGTCGCTGCTTGCGGTATCCGGTCTGCAGCAGCATTTAGTAAAGACGAAGAAGAGAACTGCAGTAGCCATGATTTTAGAGTCCGGTGAACCGAGAGAGGTACATCATTTTGCAACCTTGTTAGGTTACGGTGCCTGTGCAATCAACCCGTATCTGGCACAGGATACGGTAAAACAGTTGATTGACGAGCATATGTTAGATAAGGATTACTATGCGGCAATTAATGACTACAATCATGCCATCATTACCGGTATCGTAAAAATTGCTTCTAAGATGGGTATATCCACGATTCAGTCCTATCAGGGTTCTAAGATTTTTGAAGCAATCGGTATTGATAAGGATGTCATTGATAAATATTTCACAGATACTGTAAGCCGTATCGGCGGTATTACCTTAAAGGATATTGCAGAAGATGTAGATGCACTGCATTCTTTAGCATATGACCCATTGGGATTAGAAACAGATTTAACCTTAGACAGCAGGGGACGCCATAAGATGAGAAGCGGAGCAGATTCCCATCTTTACAATCCGGCAACGATTCATCTGCTTCAGGAATCGACAAAGCGGGGAGATTATACTCTCTTTAAGCAATATACAGAACTGGTAAATGCAGAGGAACGGAATGCGAATATCCGCGGTCTGATGGATTTCAATTATCCGAAGAAGAGTGTGCCGTTAGAGGAAGTAGAGAGCGTAGATTCCATTGTTACCAGATTTAAGACAGGTGCCATGTCCTACGGTTCCATTTCCCAGGAGGCGCATGAGGCACTGGCAATCGCCATGAACCGTCTGCATGGAAAATCCAATTCCGGTGAAGGCGGGGAAGACCCGGAGCGTATTGACAGTAAGCACAGCAGAGTCAACCGCTGTTCTGCCATCAAGCAGGTGGCTTCCGGCCGTTTTGGTGTTACCAGCCGTTACTTAGTCAGCGCAGACGAGATTCAGATTAAGATGGCGCAGGGAGCAAAACCCGGCGAAGGCGGACATTTACCGGGCAAAAAGGTATATCCGTGGATTGCGAAGACCAGACTTTCCACACCGGGCGTATCTTTGATTTCCCCGCCGCCGCATCACGATATTTACTCTATTGAGGATTTAGAACAGTTGATTTACGATTTGAAGAACTCTAACCGTGATGCAAGAATTACCGTAAAATTAGTCTCCGAAGCAGGCGTAGGAACTGTCGCAGCCGGAGTTGCAAAAGCAGGTGCGCAGGTCGTATTGATTTCCGGTTATGACGGCGGTACCGGTGCGGCGCCAAAAAGCTCCATTCACAATGCGGGACTTCCATGGGAGCT
>CAYWXJ010000066.1:0-10890 GCA_964462405.1 uncultured Eubacterium sp. | reverse complement strand
AAAAAAGCAGAAGAAAGTGCAAAAGCGTTGTTCTCCGGCGGAAATGCAGCAGATATGCCGACAGTGACTATTACAGAGGCGGATTTAAGAGATGGTGTCATCGATATTTTAGGACTTTTAGTAAGCTCTTCTTTAGCAGCATCCCGGGCAGAAGCACGCCGGAATGTAGAACAGGGCGGTGTAACCGTAAACGGTGAAAAGGTTGCAGATGTGAAGAAGACCTATACACCGGATGAAATTATGGCGGAGGATTTTGTATTGAAGCGCGGAAAGAAGAAATTCTGTAAGATTATATTTGAATGATAAATAGGATTATTATGAAAAAAAGCTGTGACCAGATGATAATGTCGTCACAGCCTTTACTATTTGCCGCCGCTAAGGAACCATCTCCAATAATAGCAATAATATTCTCAGTTGCTGCAGGAACAAAGAAGGTTCATCAGGTGAATTGTGAGAATGCAGGGTCTTAGAATTTTTTACAAAGAAATAAGAACGGAATGCAGTATTTTACTGGCAAATTTACGAATTTTTGTCGATATAAATATATAGAGCAAAACGGATTGATTTTGACACAGGGAGGTGTCCATTATGAATATGAAAATTGATAAAAACCGTACTATGCATTTTCATGCAGCCATCAATCATAACCAGGCATCTGAAAAGACTGCACAGGAGACATTATCCGCCGAACAGTTGATGATTAACGAGTTTAAGGAACAAAATTCCAAAGAAAATAACCGTATTACAGAAATCTACTATAAATTCCGTTCCGGCAAAGAACTGACGCTTGAAGAATTAGACTATCTTTCTAAGGAGTCCCCGGATATTTACCGTCAGGTAAAGGAAGTCATGCAGGAGCGTCAGCAAATGGAAGCGCAGATGGAGATGGCGGAGACAAAAGAAGAGGTTTCAGAGATTCGTATCAATCAGGTAAATAAGATCCAGGCGACCATGGGCAAAGGCGAAGAAGCTGTTTCCCAGGCGGAAAAGACCATGGCAAGGGTAAATCAGACAAATGCTGCTTATACAGAATATACGGCAACTTTAGAATACAAGGAAAAAGAAGATATAGAATCAGAAACGGAAGAACAAAGAGAGCTGTTAGAAGAGCTGAATCGGCAGCAGGAAGCATATTCCGAGAAAATCAAAGAGAAGTCAGATACATTTACAGAGACAGAAGCTGCCGACGGAGATTTTGCAGAGGATGATAAAGAAATTTTAGAAGAGGCATATGATTTTAACGAGGATAAGGAAATCATACCAAAGAGAAAGCATAAAAAGAAAAATTCTCCTTTGGAACGTGAAAGGTTCCAAATTTCTATAGATTATGATATGCTTCGTAAGAGAGTCAGGGAATTATATCGTGAAGAGCGGAAAATTACGACAGGAAACGGGAAGGATATTGATGTATCATTGTAATAAAAAAACATGATATACAAAATAGAAAGAAAGCAGGAATAGAAAATGCTGACACTAGCAGATGTAAAAAACATCGCATTCGATAAAGTTTTTAAAAAAGGTTTGGAATTACAGCGGTTAGGAAATGTAAAAGAATTTGAATACAGTATCTGCAGTGTGAACGAATCTCCTGTGGCAGAAATCGAAGCAAAGGTAAGAGAGGATGAGGATACCTATACAAAAACAAGTGTAACGGTGGATGAAGATTATGCGGATATTAATGAATATAGCTGTGATTGTGAGGAAATCTTCCATTATGAGGGACTCTGCCGGCATTGTGTGGCAGTTCTTGCTGAGTATATCCAGCGCAGAAGAGTAAAAGAGGTTTTAGATGTCAAATGGAATAAAACGCCGAATATCCAGCGTGGATTTCATCAGCAGACCTCTTCCGGTATGAAAAATATCTTAGACCGTTATGCCATGCAGGGAACTTCAAAATATCTGCTTTCTGAGACGACAAGGGGAAAAGTAGAGCTGTTTCCTTATTTCACGTCCTATACCAGCCGGACAGGAACGTTACAATTTAAAATCGGCATTAACCAGAAATATGTAGTGAAAAGTCTATCCTCGTTTTTAGACTCCGTGCATAAGGCAGAACGGGTAAAATACGGAAAAAAACTGGATTTTTATCACAATATAGAAGCTTTTACGGACAATTCAAAAAAGCTGATTGGATTTTTAAAGGAAAGACAGAAAGAGCTGCGCAGAAATACAACATCCTACCTGCATTTTTACTATGGCTATGGAAAGAGCAGCAGCTTAGACCGTGACTTAGAATTAGATGAAACCGGAATGGAGCAGTTTTTTACTGTCATGGAAGGAGAGTATTTTGAGGGAATGCTCTTTCATACGGCGGATACGGTCTTTTATGTATCATCGGAAGAAAAAAGACCGGGACTCAGGCTTAAAGGAGATGCAAGCGGTGCTGTGGTACAGTTAGAGACATCCCGGGTTCTCTATGGAAGCAGCAGGTACTATATCTGTGAAAACGGAACGATTTTTCCGACTTCTGCTGATTTGAAAGAGAAAGCAGGAGACTTTTTTGAATATCTGTTAGGAGAGGATTTTTCCAGATGCTATATTGCAGAAGAGGAACTGCCGGTATTCTGTCGGGATTTGCTGCCGGAATTAAAAAATCTGTTTGAGATTACTTTTGAGAAATTCGAGGAAAGCATGTATCTGCCGGAAAAACCGGAATTTGAGCTTTATATAGATAAATTAGAGCACAATACGGTGGCAGGCAAGGTAATGGTCGTTTACCCGGATAAAAAGTATAATTTACTGGAAAAAACAGACTTTACCACCCAGCGGAATGTGGAAGAGGAAATGCGTATCCGCAGTATGGTAGAGCTTTATTTTGATGCAATCGATGCCAAGGGAAGCCTTTTTATTATCAAGGAGGACGAGGATTTGCTGTATCAGCTTTTATCCGGCGGATTACAGCGGCTGAGCGAATTTATTACCGTTTACACATCGGACGCATTCCAGAAAATGAAAATCCATACTTCTCCGAATATTTCAGTAGGATTATCCTTAAAAAGTGATTTGCTTGAGCTTAAAATCCAATCAGAGGAAATACCGTTAGACCAGTTGGCATATCTGCTGTCTAAGTATGACAGAAAAAAGAAATATATCCGTTTAAAGAACGGAGATTTTATGAATTTAAACCGGGAGGACGGACTGGAGATTTTAGCAGATTTAAAAGAGGATCTTCGTCTTACAGACCAAAAATTAAAAAGCGGCAATCTAATGATTCCTAAATACCGTGCCATGTATTTAGATGGTGCTCTTCGGGATAAACAGTCTTTTCATATCGAAAAGAATAAAGAATTTAAGTCTATGATCCGGAACATAAAGACCATCGAAGACAGCGATTATGAAGTTCCGGCTTCGTTAAAGAAGATTATGCGGGGATACCAGAAGGACGGCTTCCGATGGATGAAGACGCTTCGGGAATATGGATTTGGCGGTATTCTTGCAGATGATATGGGACTTGGAAAGACGCTGCAGGTCATCAGTCTGCTGCTGTCTGAGCGGATGGAGCAGCAGGAAAGCTTGCAGAAAGCAAAGCCATTTCTGGTAGTCTGTCCGGCATCTTTGGTCTACAACTGGAAAAAAGAAATTGAGAGGTTTGCACCGGAATTGTCCGTGAGGATTATTTCAGGAAATGCCGCTGAGCGGAAATTGGAAATCTGTGATATTGAGAATGGACAGGTAGTCATTACTTCCTATGATGTATTAAAACGTGATGTAGCAGATTATGAGGACCGGATGTTTGCCGTTCAGATCATTGATGAAGCGCAATATATTAAGAATCCGGGTACTCAGGCGGCAAAGGCAGTCAAGAAAATTACAGCGGTCTTTAAGCTGGCCTTGACAGGAACGCCCATTGAAAACCGTTTAAGCGAGCTGTGGAGTATTTTTGATTATCTGATGCCGGGATTTCTCTATACTTATGCCCGTTTCCGGGATGAAATGGAGCTGCCCATTATAGCAGGGAAAGATGAGAATAAGATGGGCCGTCTGCAGCGGATGATCCGTCCCTTTGTGCTGCGGAGGCTGAAAAGTGATGTTTTGAAGGATCTGCCGGAGAAGTTAGAGGAAAATGTATTTTCCAAAATGGAGGGCGAGCAGCTTTCCTTATATGATGCGCATGTGCAGAAGATGAAATTAATGCTGAACAAACAGAGCAATCAGGAATTTAAGCAGGCACGGTTTGAGATTTTAGCGGAGCTGACAAGGCTTCGGCAGATTTGCTGTGACCCGGGACTTGTATTTGAGGATTATAAAGGAGAGTCGGCAAAGTTAGATACCTGCATGGAGCTGATTACCAATGCCGTAGGCAGCGGTCATAAGATTTTACTGTTTTCCCAATTTACTACCATGTTAGAGCATCTGCAAAAGCAGCTTACGGCTGCCGGAATATCCTACTATACTCTGACAGGTTCTGTGAATAAGGAAAAACGGATGCAGTTGGTGGAGGCGTTCAATCAGGATGCCACCAATGTGTTTTGTATCTCGCTGAAGGCAGGGGGTACGGGGCTTAACCTTACGGCTGCAGATATAGTGATCCATTACGATCCCTGGTGGAATGTGGCAGTACAAAATCAAGCGACAGACCGTGCGCACAGAATCGGGCAGGAGAATGTGGTGACGGTCTATAAGCTGGTGACGCAGGGAACGATTGAGGAAAAAATCGTGGAAATGCAGGAGAGAAAGAAGGCATTGGCGGACGAAGTATTAGAGGGTGCAGGAATGGACGCAAACGGATTTTCCAGAGAGGAATTGTTGGAGCTGTTGGGGTAGCATGGTTTACATCTTCTCCACCTTCTTCCGCAATTCTAACATCTGCTGATCCATCTTACTGATTACATTGGAGTAATTTTGCAGTTCCGATTCCGCTTTTTTTACCTCTTCCGGATTCTTTTTGTAACAGATCTGATTATCCACAGCAGCCCAGAAATCCATTGCCACTGTGCGAATTTGGATTTCTATCCGCTGTGGCTCTGTATTTTCTTTATAAATGAAAGGAACATCCATAATCAGATGCAGGCTCTGGTAGCCGCTTTTCTTCGGATTTTTAATATAATCCTTTTCTTTAATTAATATAAAATCTTTCTGCTGCTTTAAAAATTCCGCGATTTTATACACATCGTCACTGTAAAGGCACACGACACGGATGCCGACAATATCATTTAATTTTTCCAAAGCATTTTCAAAAGTAACAGCATAACCTTTTTTTGTCAGTTTTCTTGCAATACTGTCCGCTTTTTTGATGCGGTGCTCGATTTTCTGCATTACGATGCGTTTGTATTTTGTGGATAATTCATAATCGATCATTTCTAATCTGGATTTTACACTTTTGATTGCCCAGCTTTTCTTTAAAAGAAATTCCGGTTTCGTTAATCCTCGAATTAAAGTATCTATCTTTTCTCGTTCCTTTCTTTGTTTAGATTTTTGTTTTATTTTGTTCATTTTTGTTCTCCCGTTTCATTATGTAGAAATGCTGTTGTATCATATTATTTTTTTCCGAAAAAAGTGTCCCTGCTATCATATATATGTAAAAAGATGTAAATTATGCGTAAAAATTTTTAAGCCGGTATTAAAATGACTGCTGTCTGTCTTGACGGAAAAATGTATAAATAACAAACAAAGCAGAATTGTAATTTACAACGGAATCCGTTATACTATGGAAAGAAGCCGGTAAAGTGCTTTTTCAGGAGGTTTTGTTTATAATGATGCGAAATACTCCATTGGAATCAGTACGGGAGTCATTCTTGAGAGCCTGATTGTGGTGATTGGCGGTGCATATACCAGAAAATTCGGATATATCAGTTTAGACTATGGCATCATTCAGGTAGTCAGTGTGATTTTGATCGGAGTATATTCCTTTATTACTGCAAATACCATCAAACGGAATTTCGAGCAGGTATATGCAGATTTATCCCGGCTGTCCGGGAAAATGAAAACCGGTATTCTGGATATACATACGGAATTAGAGAAGCCTTTCCTTAAATGCCCGTATTGAAGCTTCCCATGCAGGGGAATTTGGAAAAGGATTTGCAGTAGTTGCTTCCGAAATTTCAGAGATGGCTGCACAGACCAGCCAAGCTACTGCACATATTACAGAATTGATTAAAAATGCAGAAGCTCATTGATTTAATCGGAGAATAATGTTGCGAATCTGTAAATGATGAAGAAATCGGAGGAAGAGCAATGGCAAAATACAATGTATATGCCGTGTTAAGAGGAAGAAAATCAGGACTCTTTTATACTTATGAAGAATGTCAGAAACAGACGAAGGGATTTTCCAATGCAGCCTTTAAGGGATTTATGACGGAGATGGAGGCATATGCCTGGCTTAAAAGCGGCGGCAGGGAAAACAGTCAGGTATCTTCCGAAGCCATACAAAAGACGCCGGTTAAAACAGAGCAGGCTATAGAAAACATTAACTGGGATGCCTATTTTAGGGAGGACCATTTAGATACCAGTAAATTGCCCTTAGTGATGCCGGAGGCTTATGCTTTTGTGGACGGCTCCTACAATGATAATTGCAACGGAAAAAAGGTATATGGATACGGCGGGATCGTCCATGTAAACGGAAAGGATACATTTATCCGCGGCAATGGCAGTGAAGCGGAATATATTGTATCAAGGCAGATTCCGGGAGAGGTGTTTGGTTCTCTGGCAGCCATAGAGAAAGCCATTGAACTTGGAGTGACACATCTTGTCGTGTTTTATGACTATGCAGGAATTGGCAACTGGGCAACCTCCGGTAAGCGGTGGCGGACGGAAAAGCCGATTGCAAAGGCATATGTACAGCGTTACGATGAACTGAGCAAAAAGATAAAGGTAAATTTTTATCACATTAAGGCACACACAGACATTGAAGGAAATGAGCTGGTGGATCAGATGGCAAAAAGTGAAGTCGGCATACAGTAAAGCGATGCTCCTTTCTAAGAAGGCAAGTGAGATAATAGAAACTTGTTCCTTAGAAAGGAGTATTTTTTTGCCTGAAATGCAAAAAATAGATTTACGAATATTTTACTTACGGCAAAATCAACTGTGATGGCAGCTGTTATCTTAGGTGTGGGCCGTTCGTTTCGGAGTGCAAAATCTCATCGGCGCAGCCGATTTTACATAGATTTTACATAAAAAACTTATTTATTTTACATACTCCAAGTATGATGGCAAAGGGACTGTATAGAAAATTGCAGTTTCACTAGATACTTATATCTGATTGTTTTATAATATGAAAACAAAAAATGGCATATGAGGGGATTTATAAAATGGATATTTTTGGGATATTGACATTAGTTGGCGGTTTAGCCCTGTTCCTGTATGGAATGAGTGTCATGGGTCACGGTCTTGAAAAAGTATCCGGCGGCAGGCTGGAATTGCTGTTGGAACGTCTGACCTCCAACCCAATAAAAGCAGTGGGACTTGGAGCTGTTGTCACAGCAGTTATTCAGTCTTCTTCTGCGACAACTGTTATGGTAGTCGGATTCGTAAATTCGGGTATTATGAAGCTTTCTCAGGCAATCGGAATCATTATGGGTGCTAATGTGGGAACCACCATTACTTCCTGGATTTTAAGTTTGACAGGGATCAGAAGTGATAATGTATGGATTCGTCTGTTAAAGCCGTCTTCTTTTACACCGGTATTAGCGCTTATCGGTATCATTATGTATATGTCAGGCAAAAACAGTAAGAAAAAAGACATCGGTGAAATCTTACTGGGTTTTGCCGTTTTGATGTTTGGCATGGAAGCTATGAGCGGTGCCGTAAAGCCGTTGGCTGATGTACCGGAGTTTACCAATATGCTTACCATGTTTAAAAATCCATTGTTAGGCATAGTTGTAGGTGCTATATTAACGGCGGTTATTCAGTCCTCATCCGCTTCTGTAGGCATTTTGCAGGCTTTGTCTGTAACGGGAGCCTTTACTTACGGCTCTGTAATTCCGATTATTATGGGACAGAATATCGGTACCTGTGTTACTGCCATGTTATCTGCCGTAGGTGCCAATAAGAGTGCGAAACGTACCGCAGTTATTCATCTGTATTTTAATCTGATCGGTGCGGCTGTTTTTATGATTATATACTTTAGTTTGGATGCGGTTATTGGATTTGCTTTTTCGGATGACATTGTCGGGGTAGCGGGTATTGCATTGATTCACAGTATATTTAACATATTTACGACCCTTATTTTACTGCCGTTTACGAAAGGCTTAGAAAAGCTGGCATATTTGACCATTCCGGTTTCTGAAGAGGAAAAGAAACCCGTGGAAGATATGGAATTTCAGATTTTGGATGACCGTTTCCTGCAGACACCGGGTTTTGCGATTGAGCAGTGCCGCAGTCTTGCGAATAAAATGGCAGGATTGTCGAAGGATTGTTTTTTAAAGGCAATGGCAGTACTTTATAATTACTCGGATGAGGGAGCCGAGGAGGTTATTTCCTTAGAAAACAGGATCGACCTTTATGAGGATAAGCTCAGCGTATATCTTACCAAGCTGAACAGCCGGAGTTTAGCATATAACGACAGTCAGAATGTATCCACATTACTGCACTGTATTACGGATTTAGAGCGTATTTCCGACCATGCGGTAAATGTTGTAGAATCTGCACAGGAAATGCATCGGAAGGACTATCGTTTTTCGAAAAAAGCGGAGGAGGAAATGCGTATTTACGGCAATGCAGTCGAAGATATTTTAGACCGTACCATCAGCGCGTTTATAAGCAGTGATGAGCAGCAGGCATTAACCGTAGAGCCGTTAGAAGAGGTAATCGATGAACTGAATAAAAATGTGAAGAAACGTCATATTAAACGACTGCGGAAAGGAAAATGTACGATTGAGCTTGGACTTATTTTATCTGACATTGCGACGAATTATGAAAGAGTTTCGGATCATTGTTCAAACATTGCAGTCTGTCTGATTCAGGTGCAGGATACCGAGCTGGAAGCACATAGCTATGTAAATCATCTGAAAGACGGCGAGAATCTTTCCTTTGAAAAGCAGGTGGAATTATTAGAAGAAAAATACAGTCTGGGAAAGGAGAAAGAGAAGGCTGATAATAAGTAGCGCGTATGCCTGTCCGTTTGGATGGGCATTTTGTGCAGATTGGAGGAAGAATGGCAACAATATATATTGTAGAAGATGACGAAAAGTAACAGTTCAGCCCGCGCCATTCGCAAAATCGTGCTATCGCACTCTCCGCTGCTTTGCAGCTATTTTTGCTCATATTCGGGCGCTCCGCTCATGAAATAACGCAAATTCAAAAACGAGCAAACAAAAGGCGTTTGTTCGTTTTGTGATATTTGCATTATTTCATGGCTGAACTGTTACGACGAAAATCATTGTGAAATTTTAGCCAAGGGAATTCTGGTTTTGACCGGACTTAAGATTTTATTGGAATATTTGTATATTAGTGTTATAATAAAAAGAGAGAAATGAAGGAGGTAATCAAATGGAATTTTTTGAGAAACTTGGGGATACTATTTTGAATGCAGGGAAAGATGTCACACAAAAGGCAAAAGATGTTTCCGGTATTGCAAAATTAAAATTAGATATTCGTTCCAAAGAGGATTTTATCAAAGAGCAGTATATTCATCTTGGAAAAGCCTATTATGAAAAGAATAAAGGAACTGATGTGCCGGAAAAGGTACAGTTTGAGCGAATCGAAGAGGCATTAGCGGAAATTGCTAAAATGGAGCTTCAGATTTTGGAGTTGAAGAAAGCCAGAAAATGTCCAAGCTGTGGTGCGGAAGCACCGGATACGGCAGAATTTTGCAGTGTATGCGGCGCAAAGCTTTCCGTTGTGGTAGAGGATTCACCTTATGAGGAAGCGGAGGAAGAGGTTAGAGAAGAAACAGACAGTAACCAGGAGAAACAAAAGGTTTTGTGAAATTCTTGACAAGAAATCTTTTGCGTGTTAGTCTAAAAAAGATAAATGCGACGAAAAAGAGAGTACATGAAAGGTAAGTCTACAGAGAACTCTCCGCTGTCTATGCGGGCATTGACATCAGCATAGCATATGACAGAGCTGCGAGGAGAGGATGGAAGTTTCATGGAAGATGGCTTTAGAGCAGATGGAATGAACTGCAGCATTTTGTGCAGCGGATAATTCCGGACAGGTCCGCCTGTTACAGCGGGAGCGTATAACCAACAAGGACAGTACGCGCAGAGGTTCCTGCTGTGAGGCAGGGATGAATGGAAGTGGTAACACGGGAATCATGCCCCGTCTTCTTTGTATAAGAAGACGGGGATTTTTTATGATATAGAAGCTTTTATATCATAAAAGGCACTTTGTGCCGATAATACAAACTTTATTTGGGCGTAAAACCCAGTTTTAAGGAGGAAATTATGAGCAATAAAGGGAAATTCTATATGACAACAGCGATTGCCTATACATCGGGCAAGCCGCATATCGGAAATACGTATGAAATTATTTTGGCAGATGCCATTGCCCGCTATAAACGACAGGAAGGCTATGATGTATATTTCCAGACCGGAACCGACGAGCATGGACAGAAGATTCAGGAAAAAGCAGAAGCAGCAGGCATCACGCCCAAGCAGCACGTAGATCAGATTGCCGGAGAAGTAAAGCGTATCTGGGATCTTATGAATACTTCTTATGATAACTTTGTCCGTACTACCGATGAAGACCATGAGAAGCAGGTAAAGAAGATTTTTAAGAAATTGTATGATAAGGGCGATATATATAAGGGTGCATACGAAGGTCTTTACTGTACGCCCTGTGAGTCCTTTTGGACAGAGTCCCAGTTGGTAGACGGCAAGTGTCCGGACTGCGGACGGGAAGTACAGCCGGCAAAGGAAGAGGCATACTTCTTTAAAATGAGCAAATATGCAGACCGTCTGATTGAGCATATCAACATCCATCCGGAATTTATTCAGCCGGTTTCCCGTAAAA
>CAYWXJ010000065.1:0-11210 GCA_964462405.1 uncultured Eubacterium sp. | reverse complement strand
CGGGCTTTGCAGCAAGTGCAAAGTCCTGCGCTGAACTGTTACCTTGTAAGTTCAGAAATTTCCCTGAATAATTCCATATCCTCTGCCGTCAGCTTCACATTTGAGGCAATAGAATCTCCATCGGGTTTTGTGATCTTAACCTCTATGATGGTTCCCTCTCCTATGGATGCCTGTGCCGCTGCCTGCAAAAATTTCGGAAATTTCGGATGATTTGCAGTAAATCTGTCCCACATATTCTTAATTTGAAATAACTTTGCCGGATTTATCATTGTCATCATTCTCCTTACTGTCTTTTATCACGGGATTTACTTTGCTGTTATTTTAGTTCCGTTTGCCCAGGACAACTTTGATTCTAACATATATACATGTCCCTTGACTAACTCTGCTTTTTCATATCCCCCATAGGTGGAAACCACCGGATTTACCGTAAACTGCCTGCTGCCTTTTTTTAATACAAGCTCTCCCCTGTAATATTCCCGTGCCGTTTCATCATAAACCGACATGATAATATTTGCCTTTGTCTTACTGTTTATGGTACTGTTTTCCGTCGGGAATGCAAGCTGTGCTGCAAAAATCTGGTCTGCAGTCAGACTTTTCGTAAGCTTTATGGTAATCTTATTTGTCTTGCTGCTTGCTGCCGCTGATGCAATCCGCATGGTCTTTTTCGACTTAATGGAGGTCGGATTATTATTTAAAAGAAACTGCCGAAGCAATGCTTCTGCTGTCAGATAACGCCCCGCCTGGGGTACAGCAAGCTGCTCACTGCGCTTATAGTCGGAATTGTCCGAAGCCGGACGCTCCTGCTCATACAAAAATCCATCATAAGCAAGTTTTTTCATGGAATATGCTTTATAGGTATTCAGATAGGTATCCTTTTTCTTTTTTAAGGTATATCCCTTTGCTGCTGTCAGCTTCGCCGGCATACCCTTTGAGAGTGTCTTCGCTGCTGCCTGCAATTTTTTGACTGCCGTCGTCTTGTCAAAAGTACCTTTCTTAACAACTGTCAGATGGCAGATCAACGTTTCTCCCTGATAGGATACGCTAATATCTGTTGTCCCTGCCGATTTTGCACTTAAATATCCCTTACTGCTTACAGATGCAATTTTCGGGCGTTGGGATTTGTAGGATGCCTTTACCAAAGATGCAGTCTTAGAGATGTTTTCTCCAAGAATACTGACAAAATCTCCAATATAGAATTTCTCTCCTTTTTCTACAGAAATCTCTGTTTCTGTTTCCCCGTTATACCAGTTTATCTGCAGCTCTGCCGCTGCTGCCGGAACGGATGCAGCCGAAAATACAGACAAGGATATGGCAACTGTCATAAAAACGGCTGCCCATACGGATAATTTTTTCCTAAATTTTCCCAAAATGCATTCCTCCTATTAAATATTTTTATAATTTCTTCATAAACCCTTCACTTTTAGAACACCAAATAAACACAATTTATGGATATACTAAGCTCATCAAATGAAGTTCCCCCACTCATTACTTCATTTGATACAGACAAAACTTTTTCATAAACTCTCCCCTTGAGAATGCAGCCGGAAGGCTGCATTCTTTTTATTCTGATTATTTTTATATCAGTTTTGATGCCCACTGCTTTATCTGTTTTAAAATATTTCCCATATCCTCCGATTCGTTTTCAGAGCCGGTACAATCAAATATCCTTTCTTTCTCTTTCAGCAAATTTCCTGCTGCTTTCATTTCTTCTATATCTGCCTGCAGCAGCACGATTAAGCCTGCATCTAAAAAGCTTTTTATATGGAGCACTTCTCTTTTGTCTAATTCTTCTGCTGTCAGCTGAATGGTATGAAATCCCATACGAAGCAGGTAACGTTCCACATAATTCATATATGCATCCGACTTTTCCGCCAATGAAAACCAGATCAGGCCTGCCTTCTGACCAATAGCCGATTCCCGTTCCAAAGCAGTCACTTCCCGTCCGTCTTCCTTCCACGCCTCTTCTGAAATTGTCTGTATAATATTTCCATAAGCAGCCAGTGAACATAATTCCCGGTCAATCAACTGCATAGTGCCTAGAATACGGTTCTCCTTTTCACAGGTTAAAGGCACCTGTTTCGAAAAACACAGCTCACAGCGCGCCAATGCATTCTTCGTCAAATGATCTGCATATCTGTGCTCCCCTGTATTGACATCTACCTGATAACAGATTTTCGTAACTGCCGCATTCACTACAGTTGTTCCGATTTTTACCAGATAACGCTTTCCCTGGGTAAGCCGGTTATCAGAAGTCCATAGTATATCTGCTTCTATGCGGTCGGTAGCAGTCAATATGTCTGCCTTCGTTAAAACAGAACCTCTTGCAATATCTAATTCCCGGTCTAATTCCACTCCAACAGGATTTCCTGCTTCTGCTTTCTCAACATTCTGATTCAAAAAATAAATCCCTGCTGCCTTCGCTCTCTGATTCGTCGGATAGACGAAAAGCTCGTCTCCTGCCTTTAAATCACCGGAAACGATTTCTCCCTGAATCACTCTTTTTTTAATCACAGCTCCTTTTATCTGGCTGGATTTGCAGATTCTTTGTACTGGAAGACAAAAATGATCCTTTTTTAATTTTTCCTTTTGCTCTTTTTCATATTCTATTGTCCGCTCTAAAATATCTAACAGGCTGCCGTCTTTGTACCATGCCACCTCTTCTGCAGGTTCTGTAATGTTTATCCCGCTTTTTGCCGCTATCGGCACGATTTGACAGCTGCATCCGGGATATTCCTGCATCATCTGTGCAATTTCCTCAGAGATCAGGGCGAAAATAGTTCTGTCAAAGGACACCATGTCCATTTTATTTACTGCAAATATCATGTTGCGGATTCCCATAAAATAGCAGATCCGGGTATGCCGTCTCGTCTGGGGCACAATCCCCTTGTTCGCACCGATCATGATAATTGCCGTATCCGCCGACAATGCAGCATATGCCATATTCCGGGTATATTCCTCATGTCCCGGCACATCCGCCATCAGAAAGCTGCATCCTCCCCTGTCAAAGACACTATAGGAAACCTGCACGGTAATTCCCTGCCTTGCTTCCTCTTCCGTGGTTCCTGCAAGAAGGGCATAATCCACAGTATGATCCTTTCTTAAATACACTGGATTATTGCGGATTGCTTCCTGTTCTTTTCTGCCCTTTGTTTCATAAAGAATCTTTCCGATCAAAGTGGATTTTCCGTCATCTACACCTCCGCAGGTAATCAGTCTTAGGATGCAGGATCTTGATTTTAACTTTTCTGCAAGCCGAAAAACTTCAATATCCTCCTGTTTCGGATTCCATGCATTTTCTAAAATCTCTTTTTCCTTTTCTTCCTGAAAAGACAAAAGCGGTTTCTCCGGGTACAATGCTAATTCCGCCAGCTCTTTTACGAAGGCCTCCTCTTCTAATCCTGATGCAGCGACTGCGGCTTCTTTATTCAAGGCAAATAGCTCCCGCAGCCGGTAAACCGCTTCCCTCTCCACTTTATTCAAATATTCCGGTTGTGCCATTTTGTGCACCCCCCTTATCCCCTTAATATACACTCATACAGTGTCCTCTGAATATCCGGACTAAACATCCTCTACATTTACACTTGATTCTGTAATATGAAATTCTACCTGCGCGCTTTTTTTCTTTACAAGTCCTATTAAAAGTTCCCACAGCATATGTACCTGTGAAACCAGCACAGCATCTGCCTCTATACTGTGAGGAAGCAGCGTTTCTAAGGAAAACAAACGGATTCCGAGAGGCGGCAGAAACAGATAATTTACCGTATGTATCTGCTCACTGCAGGTCTTTATCATCTCATAGGTAATCAGACAAAATTCTTTTTCCTGGTAAGTACAATGATAGGAAACATAACACTCATCGACCGTCCAGGTCTTCCCTTCCTCTTCTACGGTATACTTCTCCTCATTTCCCTCTGTGGTCTGTACATCTAAACGCCAGTTTAATTTTCCCTCTTTGGTATCCTTCTGCATTTTCATTAAAGTCTGTAATAATTCTTCCGGTTTCATCTGTCTTCTCCTTTTTGTATATTATGTTTACTATAGCATGTTTCGCATTATTTGCACAGAGAAAAAAGTAAATTCGTTGTAGAACAAATGTTTGTTATATGTTATACTGTTTTTAGAAAATTAATGGAAGGGAGCGTTTTTCATGGCAGACCCAATCATATATCATATCGATGTGAACAGTGCTTTTCTATCCTGGACTGCAAACCATCTGCTTCAGCAGAATCCGGGTCAGACAGATATTCGTACCATTCCCGCTGTTATCGGCGGTGATGAGGAAATGCGCCACGGAATCGTATTAGCAAAATCCATCTCTGCGGAACGATACGGGATCGTAACCGGAGAGCCTTTAGCACGCGCCAGAGAAAAATGTCCGGACTTAAAAATTCTCCATCCGGATTTCGAAGTCTATGTAAGACAATCCAACGCATTTATCGCCCTGTTAAAGGAGGTGGCTCCTTCGGTAGAGCAGTATAGTATTGACGAGGCCTTCTGCGACATGACCGGAACACGGAGTCTGTACGGTGATCCGGTGGATTTTGCCGACAGTCTGCGGGAGCGGATTTACAGGGAGCTTGGCTTTACCGTCAATATCGGGGTCTCTACGAATAAGCTGCTTGCGAAAATGGCATCGGAGTTTGAAAAACCCTATAAGACCCATACCCTTTTTCCGGAAGAGATTCCGGCGAAGATGTGGCCGCTTCCCGCCTGCAAGCTGTTCTTTGTAGGTCGTTCCACCGAGAAGAAGCTGCACACCTTAGGCATTCATACCATCGGTGATCTTGCTGCCTGTGACCCTGCTGTTCTGATCTCCCATTTCCGCAAGCATGGAGAAACGATCTGGAACTATGCTAACGGACGGGATCTGGATTTTTCCCCTTCCCATGATGCTGCGAATAAGGGTTACAGCAACGAAACGACTCTCCATGCAGATATTACAGATTCTGCTGCCGCTAAGATGATCCTGCTCTCCCTTGCGGAAACGGTCGGTGCCCGTATTCGTGCCGATAAGGCTTATATCGGCGTGGTCTGCGTACAGCTTGTGACCTGTGACTTTGAACGCTATTCCCACCAGAAGAGCCTGTATTCACCCACTAATATTACAGAAGAGATCTATCAGACTGCCTGCGAGCTGTTTGACCATGTGTGGAAGCATGAACCAATTCGTCTGATCGGTCTGTCCACCGGTAAGGCTACCTTTGAGCAGACCTACCAATATGATCTGTTCCATCAGGAGGAATACGAACGTCTTTCTAAATTAAATACCGCCATAGATTCCATCCGGGAACGCTACGGCAGTAATGCAATTAAACGCGCTTGCTTTTTAGAAGAATCCGCAGAACCAAAAAAGGGGTTAAGCCATGCTAAATTTACGGCGCGTCTGAAGAAGCAATGAGCTTTCCATGGACAACGAACCGCCTGTCTGCAGAAGAGCAGGTAGAGAGGGTAATTATCTTATCCTCTCTGTCTGCGGCAACACCGGTATCCTGATAACGCCTTTCTATGATCCGGTCTGTGAACGCACCAAATTCTTCATCTGCACGAAATCCCACCTGATAGACACTGTCATCCTCTGCCGCTTCATACCAGGCGAAAATCTCATATCGGTATGTCTGCTTTGGTGTATAGATGGTAAAATACCGATTTTCTTCATAATAATTCTCATCGGTCCGGTACTTTTTCAGCTTACCGAACATACTGAGGTCTTTCATATTATGTCCGTAGATAATGGTATGGGAATCCGAGAAATCTGCCGAACAGGACGCATCCATAAAAATACTTCCCGATCTGTTCGCCGTCTTATCTGCTAAGGTATAAAGATACTCTTCATTATCGCTTCCCTGCAAGACGGGATAGCTGATACCATTATCATCAAAATGAATCCAGCCTATCACATCTTCATTTACATTTTTAAGCGCATCAAAATCAATTTGCACGGCACGATAATCAAATGCGGTTTCCGGCTTTGTTTCCTGCAAAACGGCTGTTTCTAACTGTTCATAGGTGTCTTTTCCTTTTTTATATTCCCTTCCAACCGGAATAAGAAGATAAAGTGAGGCTGCAATCAGCAAAACCCCTGCTCCGGTAAACACCCGGTTCCTTTTAGAATTTCCGGATACTGATTTCTTCATCATTGACCTGTTTTCCAATGGATTTTATCTGAACATAATAACTGTAATTCTCATTGACCTTCACTTCTACCCTGTCGCCTGCCTTATGTCCGAAAATGGCCTTTCCAATGGGAGATTCCGTGCTGATCAGTCCCTTTAAGGAATTGCCCCGGACAGTGGTTACGATGGTAAAGACCTCTGTTTCGTCATCCTCTTCAAAATAGACCTCCACCGTATTATTAATGCCGACTTCGTTCTCCTTTGATTCATCTGAAACTATCTTTGCGGTCTTAATCATTTTCTCTAAATACCGGATACGGCTTTCATTTTGATTCTTATCTCTCTTTGCTGCATGATATTCAAAATTCTCGCTCAAGTCTCCGTGGGACCTTGCCTCTTTGACTGCCTCTAAGGCTTCCTTGCGCACTACCAGCTTCCGGTACTCGATTTCCTCTTCCATCTTTTCAATGTCTTTCTGCGTCAGTTCATCATACATCTTTTTTATATCTCCTTTTCTTTCCTCCAAAGCAGCTATTTTTTATTCCACTGTTATCTGCTTCCACGCTTCCTTCAACCGCTCTAAGGAAAAGGCTGCATTTGCATAGATTCTATTCACTTTCGTATTCTCCAGAATGAATTTGATATTATTCGGTACTACATTGCGGATGCTGCTGTCAGAAGAACCGGTAATATCACAACTTTCGATGACATCCCAGCTTCCTAAAATCAAAATTTTTGAATCCTTCTCATATTCCGGTTCAAATTCATGAATCTGGTGTGTTTCATTCATATTTCTTTCCCATCCTGAAAACCATAACGGAACGTTCACGGATACGGATACACATTTCTGCCCTGACCTTCTCCTGCATAATACTGTCTTCCTCATAGGTATCTGCCACCTGATACCAGCACATATTCAGCGGCAGGCTCGGCAGTTTAACGGAAAGCTCTTCCCAATATGTATTGACCGCCATATAGACACAATCGTCGGCTCCCTTTGTCCGTCCTGCAAACATAATGCCAATATAGTGAGAATCCTCATGAAAATCATTCTCCCACGGATTTATGTCATGGGCACTCATCTCAGGAAATCCCAGCTCAGATGCCGGCGTATGCTTCCGGACCGGGTCATGCTGCTTGCGAAAGGCTATCATATATTTAAAAAATTCAAATAACTTCTGGTTCTTCTTTAAAAGATTCCAATCCAGCCAGGATATGATATTATCCTGACAATATGGGTTATTATTGCCAAACTGGGTATTTCCAAACTCATCTCCGGCTAAGAACATCGGCACACCACGGCTTAACAGAAGCACAGCGGCAGCATTTTTCATCATACGGATACGAAGCCGGTTCACGCCTTCATCATCTGTCTCTCCTTCTATTCCGCAGTTCCAGCTTACATTATCATTCGCACCGTCCGAATTATCCCAGCCGTTTGCTTCGTTATGCTTTTGATTGTAGGCATAAAGGTCATATAACGTAAAGCCGTCATGGCAGGTAATAAAATTCACGGAAGCATTACAGCCTAACCGTTCCTCATATAAGTCTTCCGAACCGAAGATTCTCGTAATTGCAATATTTGCTTTGCCATAATCTCCTTTTAAGAAGGAACGCATATCATCTCTGTATTTTCCGTTCCATTCTACCCAGCGGTTCCAGGAAGGGAAATTTCCCACCTGATAGAGTCCTCCTGCATCCCATGCCTCTGCAATCAGCTTGACATTTCCTAAAATAGGGTCAAATGCCAAAGACTGTAAAAGCGGCGGCTTGCTCATAGGGGAACCGTCCTCATTGCGTCCTAAAATACTTGCCAAATCAAACCGGAATCCGTCGATGCGAAAGCTAATGACCCAATAGCGGAGACATTCCAAAATCATCTGCTGCACGATGGGATGGTTACAGTTCAAAGTATTGCCGCAGCCGCTGAAATTATAATAATAGCCTTCCGGTGTAAGCATATAGTAAATCTGGTTATCCAATCCTTTAAAAGAAATCACCGGACCATTTTCATTGCCCTCTGCCGTATGATTAAATACCACATCTAAATATACCTCCATTCCATTTTCATGGAGAGTCTTAATCAGATGCTTTAATTCATTTCCCACCTGATTATATTCACTTCCGGAAGCATAACTGGTATTCGGTGAAAAAAAGCTGATCGTATTATATCCCCAGTAATTTAACAGACGATTTCCCTGATACTCCCTTGCATCCCGCAATTCATCAAATTCAAAAATCGGCATCAATTCTACTGCGGTCACACCAAGCTCCTTTAAATACGGAATCTTTTCGTAAATGCCTGCAAAGGTTCCCGGATATTTCACACCAGAAGAAGCATCCTGTGTAAATCCCCTTACATGCATTTCATAGATGACCGTATCCTCCAAAGGTGTTAAAAGCGGCTTTGCATCTTCCCAGTCAAAGTCATCTTTTATGACTCTTGCATGATACTCATTTTCTTTTCCGGACTCCTTCTCTCCCCACACACTCTGCCCGGTTACGGCTTTTGCATAGGGGTCTAACAGAATCTTGTTCTTATCAAAAATAATGCCCTTCTCCGGGCAATAAGGACCATCCACCCGGTATGCATACTCAAAATCTTCAATTTGAAGTCCAAAAACAATCATAGAATACACATTGCCAATCCTGTAATTGTCCGGAAATGGTATCACTGTATAAGGCTCGCTTTCCCTTCGGTGAAACAGCAGCAATTCACAACCGGTCGCCTGGTTGGAATGAATGGTAAAATTTACACCGCCGGGAATTGCGGTAGCACCGTTAATTTCATAAATTCCCGGTCTGACCTTATAGCCGCCAATCTCATCTAACGGTATCAAATGGTATTTTGATTCTGGTAAAACATTCTTCATCTTTCTCCCCTATCCTATAAATGTAAAATATATAAGCACGAACGCACCAAGTACGATTCGATACCAACCAAATACTTTAAGATCATGCTTTTTAATATATCCCATCAAAAACCGGATCACAATTACAGATACCAAAAAGGCGGTAACCATACCTGCCAAAAGAATCATAAGCTCTGCTGAAGTAAAGACAGACCCAAACTCCAATACCTTGATCAGGCTTGCGCCAAACATGACTGGAATCGCCAGAAAGAATGTAAATTCTGCCGCAACGCTTCGGGATACTCCAAGCAGGATTCCTCCAAGAATCGTTGCTCCGGAACGGCTCGTTCCCGGAAAAACAGCAGCAATTACCTGAAACATACCAATCATAAATGCTGTACTCCATGTAATTTCTGCAATCGCATTCATTTTCGGAGTTCTCAGATGATTCCGGTTTTCAATAAGAATAAACGCAACACCAAAAACGATCAATGCCAGTGCAATTACAACATAATTATAAAAGAGATCCTCAATGACATCCCCAAAAGCCAGTTCAACAACTGCCGCCGGAATACATGCAACTACGATCTTAAACCACATAAGAAAAGTATCCTGCTTTATACAGTATTTCTCCTTTACAGAAAAAGGCCAGATTTCTTTCCAGAACAGCAGGACAACTGCAAGAATCGCTCCAAACTGAATTACCACTTCAAACATACTGAAAAATTCTTCTGATACATCTAAACTGATAAATTCATTTAACAGAATCAGATGTCCGGTACTGCTGATTGGAAGCCACTCCGTAATCCCCTCTACAATCCCAAAAAAGATTGCTTTTAATAATTCTAACATAATATCCTCCATCTACTTTTCATTCTTTGCTTATCTTATCGCTTTTTACTAATGTTTTCAATAGAAACAAAAAAAGAATCCCCCCGTTTTGAGATTCTTTCCTTCGTCATCTTCTAAAAAAACGCATACTCCAACTCTCCTGTGTTTCACGTTCTAAGGGATAATTCCAGGACACATAATAACTTATCAATACAACCGGCTTATCTGTAATAAAGATGAAAGGACGAAAACATTATGAAATTCATATACGCTACATACAACCAGTACTGTAACAGCATTGATATAACTACTTTTGATAAAATGCTTCTTCGCATAGATTGTAATAAGGTGGAGGATGGAATATGGGTATAGACGAAGCTAAAGAATTGTTGTCATATCATTCGGGCAGAAATGAGAATGTTGATAATCCTAAATGGATAAATGGTTTTTTAGGAAGCTTGAGACCGTTTAGAGGTGAATTGCTTGAGAGTAATTTTATAGAAGTAATGGAGTGCATGAAGGTCTTGCAAGATGAATTTAAGCAAGATAAGGTTGATAAGAATGTTTTGTCTGACATAGTAGGAATCACCCATTTGGCTAGAGTTTGGGCGTCGCCAAATGGGATGCCAGGGTCTAATAAGCTACTGACCGAGGAACAAACAACCAAATTAAATCTGTGGGTAGATATTATACAAGAGGCACTTATGTGGCTTTTAGATGATGCTCCAGAGGAGGCATTTTGGTCTTATAAAATGTATCTGGAAGGGGAATCGTGATAGTATTAACATGCTAATATATTGTGAGGAGTTATTCAATGGATAAAGCAAGGATTTATGTTGATTTTAATGAGTTAGTAGATGAGAATACGGTATTATTGTCAAAAGATGATACCAAAATAGATTCGGATGGAAATATAATTACTTTTTATGAAGGAATGCCAGTTAGCATATATTCAGATGATCTTGATGATAATGGAGAAGAAGACAATCTAATTGCTGAAGGGATAGCGGTAAAAAGAGATTTAAGTGACTATGGTCATTGGGAAAATGTAAAATGGTGTTGTTGTTTTGACAAGAATAGTATAATTCATGAATCTGAGTTGAAATAAAAATAATTCAAAGCAAAAATAGAAAGTATAATGATAAAAAATACAAGCATAAAGACAAGCTGTATATGAGTTAAATATACTCTCGTCATAGTTTTAACTATAGGAGGGCGTAACTTTCAGCTTTTCTAAGAGTTAAAAACAACGTATTATTTGAAGTTTCGCTTGCTTTCAAGAGAAATAAATTGATATTTTTTACCTTTAGGTATATACTATGTATATACTGAACGTGAGGAGGTTTTTATATGCAAGCGCAAGTAAAAGAATGGGGTAATAGTCAAGGAATCAGATTACCAAAAGAAGTATTGA
>CAYWXJ010000064.1:6827-11253 GCA_964462405.1 uncultured Eubacterium sp. | reverse complement strand
TTCCAGTTCCGAATGATACAAAGAAAAAAGAGGTTTCAGACCTCTTTTTTCTTTGCGTAAAAAAGTGTATACTAGGAGGAAAATATGAAAAAGAGAGTTTTAAGATCACTGCTCTGCCTGTCGCTTTCTGTAGCGATGGTACTTGGTGAAGAAGGATTTGTTCTTGCGGATACTGCAGAGTCTGCGATCACAGAAGCAAAAAAAAGCAGTCTGAAGGTGCTTGAGAGTGAAACAGCTTTCGAAGAAAAAGAAACCGTACAGAATGAAACACCGGATTTAGGCGAGCGCACAGCGGATGCTTTGGGGAAAAGATTGTAACAGCTTACAATCTTGCAGATGTAACAGGTCTTGCATTCGATGCGGCAAGTGCTACATTATCCTGGAATAAGGTTGCAAATGCTGATAAGTACAAGGTTGAGGCATATGACGCAGCCGGTAAACTGTTGGATACGGAAACAACATCTGATGTATATATGGACACAGATTATTTTGATTGTTCTTTTACTTGAGATACAGCATATACCTTTAAAGTAACTGCTAAGAATGAAACGGAGTTATATCCGGTGGCAGCACCGTCAGGTTCCGGTACAATTACCGGTTACCAGTATCAGAGAAAGAACGTTAAGAAATGGGTAACCCTTGCACAGCAGGGAGATAATTATACAGACAAAGGGCTGAAGGCAGATACGAAATATACCTATCGTGTAAGAGGATACATTTATAATGACACGACAAAGAAAACCTCTTATACGGATTGAAAACGGTAAATGCTACAACCTGGGGAACTTCGCTGAACTTAAAGGCAAGCGCAGCAAGCGCCACTTCTGTAAAATTAACATGGTCTAAGGTTACCGGAGCATCCGGTTATGAGATTTACCGTGTAGATACCAGCAGTTCTTCTTATAATGTTAAAAATGGAGAATCATCCGAGAAATTTAACAACAGGACTTTAGTGAAAACCATTAAGAAAGCAAAGACTGTAAAATATACAGATAAAAAGCTGACAAAGGGTAATACTTATAAGTACATGGTTCGGGCGTTCCGTACCGTTGGAAAGACAAAATATTACATTGATGATGTGGCTGCAGTAACTTTATCAGCAAAAGGTATGCGTGTAACAGCGCGGGTGTAAACCTTGCACCGGTAAGAACACCGGAAACAGTTACGCCGAGTGTGAGAATTATAGTACCTGCAGCCTCAGTAGTAGAAGACGAAGACGGCGACTATTATTATGTAGACGCGCAGGGAACAAGTCACTATTTGAGTTGGACCTGGGATGACGATGATAACAAAGTATATTATTACTATGGACAGGGGACAAATTCCTATGTGAGATATGCATATGATGTTTCAGTGTTCCAAGCCTGATTGAAAAAACAGATGATCCTGCATATGATAAGAATACAGATTCTGAGTATGTGAAAGAGGATGACTACTATACAGGTGATTTTGGGAAATATCAGAAGAATGCGGACGGTTCTTTAAAGACGAAGAATATTACTCTGAACAAGGGACCAAAGGAAGGAACTGAGTATTACTATTTTGTAGTTGCATATGCAAAACCTGCAAATGGTGAAGGTAAGAATTGTACGCTTGCCAGAAGTATTGGATGCAGCAAATCTGCGAAGGTCGTATATACAAAAGTACCAGCCGCAAAAGCAACGAAGATTTCTTCTGCAAAGAGCGTGAAAGTAAAGAAATAAGTTTCATGAAATAAGAGCAGAGAAATCTGCAGTTTAAATCTTAAAGCGGGATTATTCAAAAACAGAGAATAATCCCCTTATAATTCATTTGTCAAAAAACTTGTGGAGCTGATACAAATATGATAGAATTATTTTATGTTAAAACAGAAGTGTGATACATATTATGCAAAGAAAGGGAGAATACAGATGAAAAAGGGAATTGCAGCGTTGGTATTGCTGTTAGCACTGGCATTTTGTATGCAGCCTGTTTGTGCAGCAGAAGTGCCTGCAGGCGGAGCGTCGGCAGGACAGGAGGCAGTTTATAGTGTAACCGTGTCTTTTGATGCAAATGGCGGTTCGGGAACCATGAGTAATCTGACGGTAATGTCAAATACAGCCACTGCACTTACGCCGAATGCTTTTACCAGAACAGGCTTTTCATTTACCGGATGGAATACCCAGGCAGATGGGAACGGAACAAGCTATGCCAATCAGGCAGATGCGACACAGTTAGCTACAGCAGCAGCCAATGGACAGACAGTAATTTTATATGCTCAGTGGAAGATTCATGCACCGACCATAAAAACCGTAAAACCATCAACACCGGTCAACTTAAAGGTAACCTACAAAAAGGATAAAAATGCAGGCGGTTACGAAATCCAGTATGCCACAAAGAGCAGCTTTAAAGGTGCAAAGAAGGTAACTGCAAAGAAGGGCACTTCGAGCAAGGAAATTGTCGATATTGTACCGGGCAAGACCTATTATGTCCGAATGAGAAGTTACTATACGACAGGCGGCACGAAAATCTACAGCGACTGGAGTAAATCAAAGAAAATTAAAGTTAAAAAAGCAAGTACGATTTCCAATACCAGTGCTTTGACGGCTATTGAGGCAGATATTACATTGACCGGTTCCGGAACCGGCTATCATGGAAAACTTGTATTATGTACAGCAACTTCAGCAGTATCCTTTGGAATCCAGTATGATAAATGTGCAGTGGCACCTTACACCGGAAAAACTATGGCGTTGATTGAAAATGTAGCATCAAATGCTGCAGGCGGGCAGACCTACAGCAGACCCGGCAATAAAGTACTGAAGATTGGCAAGAAATATCATATGATGATTACGATCAATAAAAAGGGAAAAGGTAATGTTTATCTGGATTATAAGAAGATCGGCAGTTTCTCTAATGCAGGTCTTGCAAACCAGGCAGTTTATATCCGGGTAGAAGGTGCAGTAAGATTAAACGGAGACAGCGTTAAGGCTACCTTTGACAATATTAAATTAAGACAGGGCGGAAAATATGAGGCCGGTAAGTTATACGGCGGATGGATTCCTGCATCCAATAAAGGTATTAAGACCAAGAAGGTAAATGCTAAGAACAGAGTAGTAATTTCGGGAACAGGTTCTGGAATTAACGGCGATTGGGACAGCGATTATGAAAATGTTTCCGGTATTTTTCAGTTTTATTAAAATAGATAAATCGAAACTGATATAAGTGAAAGGCGAATGCAATTTCAAGTTTGATTGAATTTGTATTCGCTTTTATATTTCAAAGATAAGTTTTAGAAAAAGTTTATTTGTATACCGCTATAAAATATAGTATCCTGAATAGAACAGAACATCTAAATAGTTTCTTGAGTCTGTGAAATTTCATTCACGTTATGTGAGTCATACCAAATCAAATTTATTCACAATGAAAAACAGTATAATCATAATTACAAATGAAGGAGATATGCCTATGGATTTTGAGGAAAAAAACGAGTATAATAAAGGAAACAATGATTCTGCCGGCAATGAAGATATTGCATATCAGAATAAGGACATTACCAGCAAATTTCTCGCCGAAAATTTTAAAGGTAAGACATTTCGTGTATATGGCCTGGACTTGCCGGAGATAGAACAGGTGCTGCCAACGAATATTCCCGCAGTGAAAGCGAATGAGCTGCGATTAGACAATCTCTTTGGTCTTGCCGACGGCACAGTGGCTGTTGTAGATTATGAAAGTGAATACAAAAAAGAAGATAAGATAAAGTACCTGAATTATCTGACAGGGATAGCGAATCGATACCTAAAAGAAAAGCGGGAGTGCCCTGTGCTTCGTATGATTGTAATATATACCGGGGATATTGAGCGGAAAAATGTATCGGATGAATACAATATCGGAGCTGTGAAAGTAAAAATAGAATCTGCATTTCTTTCAGAATTAGATTCCAAAGAGGTGTATCTTCGTTTACACAGTAAAGTAGAGCAAAGGCAGATGCTTACGGACGAAGAACTGATGGAGTTTATTATTCTTCCCCTCTCTTATAAAAAGCGGGAAGAAAAAGAAATACATCTTGAAAAGATCGTCGAATTAGCAGTCCGTATTCAGAATAAAGAACAGCAGCTTTTTGCTCTTTCAGGGATTCTGGTATTTACAGATAAGATCATTAACATGGAAACGGCAAGTAGAATAAGGAGGGCAATCGAGATGACACAGGTGGCAAGAATATTTGAAGAAGAAAAGCGTCAGGCGGTAACACAAGTGGCAAGAATATTTGAAGAAGAGAAGCGTCAGGCAGTGATAGAAGCAGCAGAAAAGTACGAAGAAGAGAAACGTCAGGCAGTAACACAAGTGGCAAGAATATTAGAAGAAGAGAAACGTCAGGCAGTGATAGAAGCAGCAAAAAAGTACGAAGAAGAGAAACGTCAGGCAGTGATAGAAGCAGCAGAAAAGTACGAAGAAGAGAAGCGTCAGGCAG
>CAYWXJ010000064.1:0-6727 GCA_964462405.1 uncultured Eubacterium sp. | reverse complement strand
CGTCAGGCAGTGATAGAAGCAGCAGAAAAGTACGAAGAAGAGAAGCGTCAGGCAGTGATAGAAGCAGCAGAAAAGTACGAAGAAGAGAAGCGTCAGGCAGAAGAAGGGGCAGTTGAGCACACTTCCAGACAGGTAATAATCAGAATGCTCAAAAAGAACTATCCATCAGAAGAAATTTCCTTATTAGTAGCAGGTTATTCTCAGGAAGATATAGAACGTCTGAGAACAGAACTTGAAACAGGAACACAGCAATAAAACAGGAGAATCACCCATGCAGTTTTATTTTGCACCCATGGAAGGAATCACCGGATATGTTTACCGGAATGCTTATGAATCCGTTTTTTCAGGAATTGATAAATATTTTTCACCCTTCATCGTTCCCCATAAGAACAGAGGCTTCAAGACAAAAGAATTAAAGGATATTTTTCCGGAGAATAACCGGACGATTCGTCTTGTACCTCAGATATTGACAAATGATGCCGGCGATTTTCTTCGCGCAGCAGAAGAATTTCATGCAATGGGATATGAAGAGATCAATTTGAATTTAGGCTGCCCGTCCGGCACTGTGACAGCAAAGGGAAAAGGAGCCGGTTTTTTGGCATACCCGAAGGAACTGGATCATTTTTTGGAAAGCATCTATGAAAAAGCAGATGTAAAAATATCCATAAAGACCAGAATTGGCGTATCTTCCCATGAAGAATTTTACGATTTGATGGACATATATCAAAAATATCCGATAGAAGAGCTGATTGTTCATCCAAGAATTTTAGAGGATTATTACAAGAATATTCCGGATGTTAAGCTGTTTGCCCGAACAGCAGCGGATTATTCCGGAAAAATCATATACAATGGAGATATTTTTACAAAAGAAGCTTATGAAACTTTAACTGCGCAGGCAGCGCATTTCGATGGCGTAATGCTTGGAAGGGGATTATTGATGAATCCGGGGCTTATCCGGGAAATAAAGGGAGAAGCGTCAGTAAGAAGTGAGGAAGTTAAAGAATTTCATGACCGGATTTTAGCAGGATATATAGAGATATTGTCCGGAGACAGAAATGTGCTGTTCCGCATGAAGGAATTGTGGTCCTATATGATGCATCTGTTTGGTGGGAATGAAAAATATGCAAAACAGATAAAGAAGGTGCAGACAGTAATGGAATACAGACAGATAACGGAGAGCATTTTTGCCCATGAAATAAGGCTCTGAATTATAAAAACAAAGTGAGGGGATAAAGAAATGAGTATTATTCAAGTTGACGAAACGAAATGTGTAGGCTGTAATGCCTGTGTAAGAGAATGTCCGGCGGCAGAAGCAAATGTTGCCCAGTTAGATGAAACGGGACAACTGCGGATCATAATTAATGATGAGAAGTGCATCAAGTGCGGAGCCTGTATCAAGGCCTGTTCACACGGGGCAAGATCTTTCCAGGATGATACGGAAGTATTTTTACAGGAGATAAGAGCGGGACATGAGGTGGCTGTCATTGTAGCTCCGGCGATCCGTGTGGCCTTTGAAGGAAAATGGCAGCAGGTGCTGCAATGGCTTCGGAATGAAGGGGTAAAAGGTGTTTATGACGTAGGCTTTGGAGCCGATATTTGTACCTGGGCACATCTTCGTTATATGGAAGCGCATCCTGGTGCAAAAATCATATCACAGCCCTGTGCTGCGGTAGTCAATTATATTCAGCGACATAAACCCGAATTGATACAGAATCTTTCCCCGATACAAAGTCCTATGGCATGTATGGCAATATATCTGCGAAAAGTAATAGGATTTAAAGGCAAAATAGCGGCAATTTCACCTTGTATTGCGAAAATCGACGAATTTAATGATACAGGCGTCATTGATTATAATGTGACGATGGAACATCTGCGGAATCATCTGGATAAAGAGCATATTTCATTATCCCAGATAAAATTGACCAACGAGAAAATTTTTGATGCGTATGAAGGCTTAGAAGGTTCCATATATCCCAGACCAGGCGGACTTATGAAAAATCTCCTGATCCATGCGCCGGAAATGCAGGTCATTACATCCGAAGGAGTTGGACGTTTGTACGAGGATTTGAAAACATATGAGCATCAGCCAAAAGAATGGCTGCCGGATGTATTTGACGTATTGAATTGCGAGAACGGCTGTAACGGCGGACCGGCAGTTGGCGCAAAATATCGCCGGTTTGAAGTGAGCGAATTGATGCATACCGTAGAGCGAAATGCACGTAAGATTCGTAAAAGTAATACCACAAAAAAGGGTATGGACAGACAGTTTACGGAATTTGATAAGATATTGGATCTGAATGACTTTATGAGAACTTATAAGTCCAGAAAGATTGAAAGCGTAGGTATTACAGAAGCGCAGATTGAGCAGGCATTTCATATACTTGGCAAGAATACAGATGTTGAAAAGCACTTTGACTGCCACGCCTGTGGTTATAAGACCTGTCGTGATATGGCAATTGCACTTACCAGAGGAATCAATGAAAAAGAGAATTGTCATCAGTATATGATGAAGATGATTCGGGAAGAGCGGCATAAGGTAGCGGAAGTTAATAGCGAAGTATTAAAGATGAATAATGATCTGATAGAGATTTTCAGTGAATTGACACAGAATATTGAAAGTGTTAAGGAAGAAGCGGATACAATTCGTGATGCCGGTACAAAAAGCTCCGGTGAGATGCAGAATGTGGCAGACCATATGAATGAACTGAATCTTCTCAACCAGAAGATTATTGATGCAATGGAGAATATTAACCAGAGTGTGCAGCAATATAATGAGATGACACAGGATGTAGAAAAGATTGCAGGTAAGATTAACCTCCTGTCTTTAAATGCAGCAATCGAAGCTGCAAGGGCAGGGGAAGCAGGAAGAGGCTTTGCAGTAGTGGCTTCTAATATCCGTGAGTTATCTGAGAGCTCTAAGAAATCTGTAGGAAGTGCCAAAGAGAACGATGAAGGCATTCATACTGCGTTAGATGCCATCAATGCGGTAATCGGGCAGTTTGATGGAACGATCGGCGAGCTATTAGCTGCGGTAAGTGATGCAATTACAGATGCAAAGCGGACTTCTGATAACAGTGAAAATATCAAGACCTCCATGGAAAAAGTTTCTGAAATTGCGGATAAAGTGCAAGAAGTTATCCGTGAGACAAACAATATATTAAATTAAATATACATAAAAAATGGGTTCCCATTGCAAGCGTTCAGGGAACCCGTTTTTTGGTTGCCAAAGCATCTGGAAGGAGCTGCCAGTGGGTGTTATTCATCCTCGTCCTGTTTCGTATTACTGTCAGAATCCTGTTTCTTTTCTTCCGTCTTTTTCTTATTCGTCTTATTATCTTTATCGGTATCACCAATTCCAGTATCACTAATGCTTTCCACGACCGGAGGGGCAGCAGGCGCAGTATGCAGCGGACAGGTATTTGTAGCAGAATCCTCGGACAGCAGATAAGGCCCGTCGGCAGAACCGGGAGAACCGCCGGTAATATATACACCGCCCACGCGGTTCGGACAGAACTCTGTCGCTAACATACCGGATTCGGCGCAAATGGTAACATTCACATGATGGTCGCAATATTCTGTCGGTACAGTACCCTCAGCAAAATATTCTGTTGATACCATGCTTCCGCGGGGGTCTGCATCACAAAGTCCTGCGACTACCAGTTTACCGGACTTCTTACATACGGTTGCGGTCGTAATATCATTAGGCATAGTAAAATCCTGATATTCTAAGTTCTCGTGAATACGGCTCATAACTGCCTTCCAGATTGCTTTCGGATAAGAGGTCGTACCGCTTGCCTGAGGAGTATTGTCATCATAACCGCCCCAGACCACGCAGGTATAATATGGAGTAAAGCCTGCAAACAAAGCATCTCTGTTCTTAGTTGTAGTACCGGTCTTTCCGGCAATCGCCATATTTCCGAAGTTTGCGGAAGTACCCGTTCCCTTAGTCACAACATCTTCCATGGCATTCGTAAGAAGCCATGCGGTAGAAGCCTTTAATACACCGTGGGTCTGCGGTGTATTATCAATCAGGACATTGCCGTCATGGTCAAGAATCTTAGTATAGAAACGCGGCTTAATATAAGTACCCTCATTTGCAATCGTAGCATAAGCAGCCGTCAGCTCCAGATTCGTAACACCCTTTGTAATGCCGCCTAATGCCAATGCCTGATTGTTGTCATCATCCACTAAAGTAGAGAATCCAAAATCCTGCAGATAACTATAGCCTAAATTCGTACCGATCTCTGTTAAGGTTTTTACGGTAACAATATTAATGGAGTGGGTAATTGCCTCCCGCAGTGGTGTAAAACCGCGGAAAGAATTATCATAGTTTCGCAAAGAGGTTCCGTTTTCATAAGAATATGGTGCATCATCTTCTACGGAAGCTAAGGTCAGTCCCCCGCTGTCAAGGGCAGGTGCGTAAGCTGCAAGAATCTTAAAAGTGGAACCGGGCTGTCTTGTAGTATCGGTAGCTCTGTTCAATGTCTTGCTGGCGGTTTTATCACCTCTGCCTCCTACAATCGCTACGACTTCACCGGTCTTTTGATTCATGACCGTAAGGGCAGCTTCCGGCTGTAAGGTGAAAGTTACTGTCTCACCGTTTTCAACGATTTTATCGCCTTCCCCCATGATTTCTGCCTTATACTGGTCAATGGCAGCCTGTGCTTCCTCCATGGAAGAAAAATTAATACTGTAATCGCTGTTAGAAGACTGATAATAAGAGAGCATTGTCTGTTCACTGTAATTCTCAAAGCTTCCATCGGGCTTTTCAATCGTTAGACGGTAAGAAAATGAATATTTGGTATCTAACGGATAATTCTCAGAGTTATTAATCTCTTCATCACAAATTGCCTGCAGGGCGGAATCCTGTGTGGAGTAAATGGTAAGACCACCATTATAGAGAGTCTTATATGCCTGCGTTTCTGTATAACCCTTCAAATCTATTAAATCCTGAATGACCTGATCTGTTAATTCATCTACAAAATAAGAAGTAACAGATTCTTCTTCTACAACTGTGTTTACGACCTGAATACGGTCATAGACATCATCTGCGATCGCTTCGTCATATTCTTCCTGTGTTATATAGCCGAGTGTCAGCATATTGTTCAGTACCTTATCCCGCCGTTCCTGGTTCTTATCAGGATTGCTGATTGGATTATAACGGGAAGGATTCTGGGTAATTGCAGCAATTACTGCACATTCGGATAAGGTCAGATCAGATACATCCTTGTTAAAATACCGTCTTGTAGCTGCCTGAACTCCCAGTGTGTTCTGACCTAAATTAATAGTGTTCAGATAGTTTTCTAAAATCCAGTCCTTGGATACTTTTTTCTCAAGCTGTACCGCAAGATACTGCTCCTGGATTTTACGTTCCAGTTTATCGGCAAAAGAAGTTTCACTGGTCCAATTCGTAAAGACATTGTTTTTCAAAAGCTGCTGTGTAATGGTACTTGCACCTTCTGAAAAGATTCCGCTGGTAATACCTTTGATTCCGGCACGGAGAATACCCTTTAAGTCAATGCCGTTGTGTTCGTAGAAACGTTCATCCTCGATGGAAACAAATGCATGTTGAAGATGCAGCGGAATTTCATCAATGGTAGCATAGACACGGTTAGAACCGGTAGCTACCAGCGTGGCAATCTGACTGCCGTCCTTGTCAAGGACTGTGGAAAGATACCCCGTCGGAGTTGCATCATCAAGATTGATCTCCGGTGCTGCATCGATCACGCCCTTTATGATGCCGAGCCCTGCACAGCCGCCTATAATAAAAATCGCTAAGAGGCATACGAGCAGAGTCTTTAAGAAAATTATAGTAAATTTTTTGCGAATCATAGTACCTTTTGAGGTAAGCTCTTTTTCCCGCTTACGCGTACTATTTTTTCCATAGTTCATAATAAGCCTCCTTTTTAACGAATCTATTATAACAAAAACTATCTTATAATAAAAGTACCCTTTTTTCATTGATTCAGACAAAATATCATGTTAGAATCAGAAAAGAAGCCAAAATAAGGAGTAAATCAGGATGAAAGTAGTATACCAGGGCGGTGAAGGTGAAATCGTAGAGAAGAAATCCAGATTCATTGCAACGGTGCGTCCGGTAGAATCGGAAGAAGAAGCAGCAGCATTTATTGCAGAAATGAAAAAGAAATACTGGGATGCAAGACACAATTGTTCGGCATTTGTAATCGGGAGCAATCAGGAGCTATCCCGATGCTCCGATGACGGAGAACCGAGCCAGACGGCAGGAAGACCGATGCTGGATGTACTGCTTCGTGAAGACATTCACAATGCGGCAGTGGTAGTGACCAGATATTTTGGAGGTACATTGCTTGGAACGGGAGGTCTGGTCCGCGCATATCAGAAGTCTGTACAGGAAGGCCTGTTAAACAGCATTATTATAGATAAGAAGCCGGGGAAGAAATTGACAATACAGACAGATTACAACGGTCTGGGAAAGATACAGTATATTTTAGCGCAGCAGGAAATTGCTGTGATCGGGACAGATTATACGGAATCCGTAGAAATGCATGTCATGGTTCCGGCAGGGGCAGAGAAGAAAATAACAGAAGATATTACAGAAGGAACCGGCGGAAGCGCCCGCTTTATCTGGGGAGAAGAAGTGGATTTCGCAATTATCGACAAAGAAATAAAAATTTTTCAGAAATAAAAATTTTGCTGAAGTGAAAAGTTTATTTCCACTTTGAAAACTGCTAGTGGAGAAGTGGCA
>CAYWXJ010000063.1:0-11320 GCA_964462405.1 uncultured Eubacterium sp. | reverse complement strand
CCGGCCCCCGAAGAACCTACCAGTGCCACATACTCTCCCGCATCCACATGGAGATGGATATGGCTTAACACCTTTTGACTGTTTTCCTCATAACGGAAGGATACATTATCAAAATCGATCATCCCCTTTACATCTGTCATAGGCTTGGCATCCGGCGCATTTTGAATATCCGGTTCGATAGACATAATTTCAAGGAAACGCTCAAATCCTGTATACCCGTTCTGGAACTGCTCCGTAAAATCAATCAGCGTCTTAATCGGCTCAGTCAGTATGCTGATATACAATAAAAATGTAATCAAGTCTGTTACATCAACAGTTCCATTGGAAATAAAAATTGCTCCCACTACCAGAACCACAATGGTAATCAGCAGGGAAAAAGACCCCAGTCCGGCATGATAACCGCCCATATAAAGATAGCTGTTCTTTTTAGCAGACAAGAATCCGTCATTTCCTTTTGCAAACTTCTCTTTTTCAATCTCTTCATTCGCAAAGGATTTTACCACACGGATGCCGGAAATATTATCCTCAATCTGACTGTTGATGTTTGAAATCTGCTCTCTGTTTCTGCGGAATGCCCGCTTCATTTTCCGATTGAAAAAATAAGCATAGATAAACATAATCGGAACTAATGCAAAGGCTGCCGCTGTCAATATCGGACTGATGCACATCATAATCACGAACGCACCGAAAATCTTAATCACAGAAATGACAATATTTTCCGGACCATGATGCATCAGCTCTGTAATATCAAATAAATCTGTGGTAATTCTTGACATTAACGCCCCTACCTTCTGATTGTCATAAAAGGCAAAGGATAACTTCTGGTAATGCTCAAAAATCTCTGCACGCATATCATATTCGATTTTCGCGCCCATCACATGACCATAATTGGAAATAAAATAATTACAATAGCAGGATATTACTACGAGAAGTACCATAAAACCGCCTAATAACAACGTCTGCCGCAGCACCTCTTCTCTTTCTAAGTGAATAATCGTAGAAGTAATATAGCGGGCAATCAACGGTATCGCAAGTGAAACTGCCGATGCTATAATTGCAAAAATCATATCTGCGATAAATACACCGCGATATGGCTTATAATATGAAATCATTTTCTTTAAATTCTTACTCATAATCTGCTTTCCTTTCTTCATTTTATGCTATAATGATACAAGATCAAACATATAACAATATAACAGCAGGAGGAATCCATATGGAGCCAATTATTAAAACTCATTATGAAAAATTAGCCGCTACCGTCATTAAGAATCTTGAAAAACGGCAGATGGAAGGGTACTACTTCCCTACCGCAAAGGAAGCCGTAGAAAAAGCACTTTCGCTTTTACCTGACAATGCTTCCGTCAGCTTCGGCGGTTCTGTCACACTGTCAGAAACGGGTATGTTAGACGCATTAAGAGCCTGTCCGACCATTCAGCTCTTAGACCGTGAAGCAGTAGAAACTGCTGCCGAAAAAGAGACAATCTACCGGAAAAGCTTCACCGCAGACGCTTATTTTATGAGCAGCAATGCCATTACCATCAATGGCGAGCTTGTCAATATTGACGGCACCGGCAACCGTGTGGCAGCTTTGATCTTCGGGCCTAAAAAGGTCATTATCTTTACAGGCATGAATAAAATCGTACCTTCCGTAGAAGAAGCCGTAAGCCGGGTACATAATACAGCAACACCGCCTAACTGCATTCGCCTGAATAAACAGACGCCATGCGCGCTGACCGGTGCCTGCGGCGACTGCCTGTCACCGGACTGTATCTGCAACCAGGTCGTAATTACCCGCCGCAGCGGCGCGAAAGGACGCATAAAGGTTCTTCTGATTGGAGAGTCTTTCGGATTCTAGTCAAGAATCCGAAAGCTCTTTTCTTCCGGCTCTAACTGCATTTTCTTTACTTCCATGTTTTCAATCCAAACATAATCATTCTGCTCTAATGCCCAGAGCATGGCATCTATATGCAATTCCTTTCCCTGTACCTCCATCTCAACCGTTCCGTCATACTGATTGCGTACCCAGCCGGTCAGCCCGAATTTCTGTGCCGCATAATAAGAGCGATACCGAAAACCAACACCCTGAACTCTTCCATGAAAAATAATATGTTTCCGCAATGTTTCATCCATTTTATCTGACTCCAAACATGATAAATTTCTATGTAAATCTATCATTTATAATACTGCTTATAATAAGTATGCCTCAAAAACGGTCTTTTTCTACCGCCCTTGAGACATCTTTGTTTCCAAATGTAATCGTTACATCCGCTCCGGTGCAGAAAAGCCCAGAACATCTATACATTTTTCCAAAATTCCTTTTGTAAGCTCTAACAGACAAATATAGCCTGCCTGAACTTCTGTATCCTCTTCTGCTAAAATCTTTGTTTCATGGTAGAAATGATTCAATGCATTCGCAAGGTCATAAATGTAAGCACAAACCTTGTGCGGTGCAGTTTCTGCGAATGCTGTTTCCATTGCCGCATTAAAACGGGTAAGCTCTAACATCAAAGCCTTCTCGCTTTCCGATTTCGCAGGAAGTATGACAGCATTCTCTACAGTATGTCCGGCTGCCTTATATTTTGCGAGAATGGATTTGATACGGACAATAGTATAGAGAATATATGGTCCTGTATTTCCTTCAAAGGAGGTGAACCGCTCAATATCAAAAATGTAATCCTTTGATGCCTGATTAGAAAGATCTCCATATTTAATCGCAGATAAAGCAACAATTTTCGCTGTTTTTCTTGCTTCTGCCTCATCCATGGTGTGATTGTCCGCAATCTTTTTATACATCTCTTCATTAATCTCAGATACTAAATGCTCCAAACGCATAACGCCGCCTTCTCTTGTCTTAAAAGGCTTGCCGTCTTTTCCGTTCATTGTACCAAAGCCAAGGAACTTTAACTTCGTATCTTCTTCTACCAGATGCGTCTTTTTCGCACAGCGGAATACCTGGGTAAAATACAGCTCCTGACGCTTGTCTACCACGTAAATAATCTCATCGGGCCTGTAATCCTTCATTCGCCAGACAATGGTTGCCAAGTCTGTTGTATTGTAAAGAGACGCTCCGTCGGATTTTAAAATCATACATGGAGGAATCTCTTTGGTATCCGTTTTCTCCTTCACATCTACTACCAGCGCGCCTTCGCTGATATAAGCATATCCTTCATCCTTCATCTTCTGCACCATATCCGGTATATACGGCTGCGCATCAGACTCTCCTTTCCATAAATCAAAGGACACATTTAAGTTCTCATAGTTTTTCTTCAAATCAGTCACGGATACATTTAAAATATGAGAAAGCAGTGCCTGATAACCTTTTCTTCCATGCTGCAGTTCATAGGTTGCCTGCATGGCAGCTTCCTTGTATGCCGCATCTTCTTTAGACTTACCGCTGGCTGTCGGATAAATTTCCTCTAATTCAGAAATCGTAAACGGTGCTTCTGCCGGATATTCTCCCTCGTAGCTTTCATCAAAATAGACCAGTTCCGGTTTTCTAATCTTTAGTTCTGTAATAATAAGCCCCATCTGAAGCCCCCAGTCTCCAAGATGAACATCCCCAATCATCTCATGCCCCATAAAGCGGCCGATTCTCTTGATACTTTCTCCGATAATCGCAGAGCGCAGATGCCCCACATGCAATGGCTTTGCAACATTAGGTCCGCCGTAGTCAATCATGATCTTCTTCGGTTCCGCTGTCTTCTCACAGCCAAAACGCTCCGTATCCTTCTGCATTCCCCGCAAATACTCTGCTAGATATTCGTTATCCAGCTTAAAATTCAAAAATCCGGGCTTTACCGATTCCACAGAAGAAAACATAGAATTACCCTCTAATTCTGCTGCAATTTCATCTGCAATCATAAACGGTGCCTTCTTATATTCCTTAGCTGCCGCCATGGCACCGTTACACTGATATTCACATAAATCCGGCCGGTTTGACAAAGTCACTTTTGCATATTTTCCCTCATAACCACACGCTTCAAATGCTTTTGTCACCTCACCGGTAATCAAATCTAAAATCTTTTTCATTCTAACACTCCTTCAAAACATAAAGAATCCTACAGTATTGTCAGTCTAATTTCATATTTTATACGGGTTTTCAAGAAATGTCAAACATTCTTAGACATTTAACACCACATCATTTTTTGACTATATGAATGCAATTAACGTACTCCCAAAATCGCAGTCAGCAGGCATCTGTATATACTCGATGCCTGCTGACGAACGTCTTTTACCACTACAAATTACAAATCCCCCTTCTAAGCAAAAAAATCCTCCGCCAATGTAAAGCTTCCGACTGTCTCCACACTCCCAGTCATATAAATATCTCCATCCTCTCCAATCTCAATCTTTAATTCTCCGCCTGGCATCTCCACTGTCATTTCCCTGTCCACAAGCCCCATCCGATAAGCTGCTGCCGCCGCTGCACAAGCACCTGTACCGGAAGCTAAGGTATAACCTGCTCCACGCTCATAAATTTCAATCCGCAGACGGTTTCTGCTCTCCACCTTACAAAGCTGTAAATTCATACGGTTCGGAAAATAAGAAGCATTTTCCACATAAGGCCCAAGTGCCTTCACCTTTTTACCGGACACATCTTCCGTCATAATAACACAGTTTGGATTGCCGACAGACAGACATGTGGTATTATATAACGTTCCATGGAACATCAACGGTTCATTAATCACTTCATGCATGATGCCGCTCATAGGTATGGACGCACTCATAAAATCTGCTTTTCCCATATTTACCCGCATACTGCATGCCGCTTCATCTAAAAATTCAATTACCACATCTCCTGCTTTCGTGGTCAGTGTAAATTTCTGCTCCTTTACATATCCGGCATCCCGCAAGTATTTTGCAAATATCCGTACGCCGTTTCCGCTTCGTTCTGCTTCACTGCCGTCCGGATTAAAAATGGCAACTTTTATTTTTCCGTCTTCCAGCAACGGACCGTATAGAATACCGTCTGCCCCCACGCCAAAATTTCTCCGGCAAAGCATTTCTATTTTCCGTTCCTGTAAAGAAATTTTATTTTTATTGGGATCTAATACCAGATAATCATTTCCGAGTCCATGATATTTATGCATTGTAATTGTACCCATAGCTTTCCTCCGCATTTTTGCATCTAATTACTTGTTAAAATTGTTTCTATTCTCATTATATGCGCATTATTTTATATTTGAACCGTATTTTCTGCTATTTATATTGCAAAAAGTGCTGTATCGTTTTATAATATAGACAATCGAATTTTTAGGAGGAATGGAATTTGTATAATCAGGAAGAAGAATTGTTTCAAAAACTTGCAGATACACAGAAAACAGGTTATCTTAATGAAAATTTCCGGCTGTTTCATATCCGCGATAAAAAAGAACAGGAATTTCAATTCCACTATCATGATTTTCATAAGATTGTTATTTTTATTTCCGGCAATGTGACCTATTTTGTAGAGGGCAAGGCTTATTATCCAAAACCCTGGGATATTCTTTTAGTCGGACGATACAACGTCCATAAACCTTTGATTTCTACTGACAGTACTTATGAACGCATCGTTATCTGGATCAAAAATGAATTTATTGAAGCTTACAATGAATCAAAGGATGACGTTGCAGCATGTTTTTCCCATGCGGACAGCCGGGGGATTCATCTGATCCGTCCCGCAGCAGACCCGCAGCTTATCATCCGGGAACTGTTATTTCAGTTAGAAGCTGCCTTAACTTCCGTGGAATTTGCCGCCCCTCTTTTATCTACCACTTTATTTTTGCAATTACTGATTTATGTCAACCGTATATCTTTACAGCAAACGTCTATGAAGGACGCCTCTGCCTGCAAATATGACAAGCAGATTGAAGAAATCATGCAGTTTATTAACCACAACCTCACCGCTGATCTGTCTAATGGCCATCTTGCGGAAAAATTCTTTTTAAGCCCCTATCATCTGATGCATAAATTCAAAAAAGAAACAGGATATACCCTTCACAACTATATCGAACAAAAACGTCTTGCTCACGCTTCTGCTGATATACGGAAGGGTATTCCTGTTATGAAAGCTGCCAAAGACAGCGGTTTTATGGACTATTCTACATTTCTTAGGGCATTCCGCAAAAAATACGGTATGTCACCAAAGGAATATGCAAGGCACAGCACTAAAGCAATGTCCGCAGATACTTAGCTGTCAACCGATTCAGCCGAAAGCGTCAAGCTCTCTTCAATCGTTTCTGCTAACTGCTCCTCCCGTTCTCCGAGAATTTTTCGGATCTGTTCCTCTGAAATAGGATCTCTTTCTTCTGTCGGTTCCTCCACAGAAGGAGAGTCTTCCTGTATATCCAGGCTACTTATGATTTCATTAAACGCTCCATACTTTGCCTGCTCTACAACTTCCTTCGCCTGCTTTAGCTGCTGCGTTTCTAATTCTTCCTGCGTAATATAATGTACATTATAATTTTTCACAATACTCCTTGCACATTTTTCTCTGAAATTTCTTTCGTCAATTAAATCTCTCATTCTAATCTCCTCATTTATCATGAATAAAAAAAGCCAAAAGTGAGAATGATTCTACCATAACTACTTAAAGAAACTGGAGGTCTTCCCATGGCTGTCTACAAAGTCGAAATCTGCGGTGTTAATACATCCAAGCTTCCTATCCTCAAGGAAGAGGAAAAAGAAGAATTATTTAAAAGAATCAAAGCCGGCGATACTGCCGCCAGAGAAACTTATATCAAAGGGAACTTAAGACTGGTCTTAAGTGTTATCAAACGATTCTCCGGCAATAACGAAAATGTGGATGATCTTTTTCAGATTGGCTGTATCGGTCTGATCAAATCCATCGATAACTTCGATGATACCATCGGTGTGAAATTCTCCACTTATGCAGTTCCCATGATTATCGGAGAAATCCGCCGCTATCTTCGGGACAATGCCTCTTCTATCCGTGTCAGCCGTTCTCTTCGGGATACTGCTTACAAAGCGATTCATGCAAAAGAACAGTTAGCAAAAACTTCCTTTAAGGAACCTACCATTCAGGATATTGCTAATTCAACCGGTATTCCCAAGGAAGAATTAGTCTTCGCCCTGGATGCTATCCAAAGTCCCCTTTCTCTTTATGATCCGGTCTATACAGACGGCGGTGATACGCTTTACGTCATGGACCAGGTTAAAGATAAGAAAAATAAAGAGGACAACTGGGTGGAATCCCTTGCCATCAATGATGCCATGACACATTTAAATGAACGCGAAAACCATATCATCCGCCTCCGCTTCTTTGAAGGCAAGACCCAGATGGAGGTTGCAGAAGAAATCCACATTTCACAGGCACAGGTCAGCCGCTTAGAAAAATCCGCATTAAAAAGTATGCGGGGCTATCTGTCCTGACTTTAACGTTCCCACTTATCGCAAAGGGAATTGATCTGATCTGCAAACTTGCCAAGCTCTTTGTTCGGCATACCTTCGCAGCGATTGATAACGGTCAGGAGCCGTTGTCCTGCTGCAAGGAGTCTTGCAAAGATATTCGAGGATGCACGTACCTTTGTCTCCCGCTTCTTCTCTACCTGTATTCTGCTGCCCTTTGCTACCATCTCTCCTGTCAGAAGTTCATAGCAGTCTCCGCTGTATGGCGCATCTGCCTCCACGGAAAGCTCCTGTCTTAAAAGTGCAGCAAAAGCATCACAGACTTTATCATCACCGTGTACTACAAAAATCTTCTTCGGATTTTTTATCTTTCCTGCCCATTTCAATAAATGATCCCTGTCTGCATGACCGCTGATACCCGGAAGATTCATAATCTCCGCCTGCACATGAATCGTTTCTCCAAAGAGCTTTACCTCTTTCGCTCCGCCAAGCAGTGAATTTCCCAAAGTACCCGGCACCTGATAACCTACAAACAATATGGTAGATTCTTTCCGCCACAGGTTATGCTTTAAATGATGACGGATACGGCCTGCTTCACACATACCGGAAGCGGATATGATTACCACCGGCTTATCAATAAAATTGATCATTTTCGATTCATCGCTGGTAATTGCTACCTTTAACCCGTCAAAGCCAATCGGATTGATTCCCTGCTTTACTAACTCTAACGCTTCTTCATCAAAGCAGTCTGCTACATTTTTATGAAAAATATTTGTTGCTTCTACTGCTAACGGACTGTCTATGTATACCTCAAAATCCAAAAAGCGGTCTAACATGCGTTCCGTCTTAATCTTTCTCAGGAAATACAGCATCTCCTGTGTTCTTCCTACGGAAAATGCAGGAATGACGACATTTCCGCCTCTCGCAAAGGTACGGTCGATTACCGCTGCTAATTCTCTGGAAAAATCCGGCGGTGAGGCGTGATTCTTATCTCCATAGGTAGATTCCATGACTACATAATCCGCATCTGTAATAAATTCCGGATTCTTTATCAATGGCTTACCGGAATGTCCTATATCACCGGAAAATGCGATCTTTACTTCTTCTCCATCCTCCCGTACCCACATTTCAATACTGGAAGAACCTAACAGATGACCGGCATCCACAAAGCGGACATCTAAATTCTCATCGATGGAAATCTTCTTATTATAATCACATGGAATGAAGTGCTCTAACGCCCCTGCAACATCCTCCATATCATAAAGCGGCACTACTTCCGGTGTTCCTGCACGACGTGCCTTACGGTTCTTCCATTCCGCTTCAAACATCTGGATATGTGCACTGTCCTTTAACATAATATTGCACAGCTCACAGGTCGCTTTCGTAGCAAACACCTGCCCACGGAATCCATGACCATACAATAGCGGCAGCAATCCGGAATGATCAATATGTGCATGGGTAATAAATATATAATCAATCGCTGAAGGATTTACCGGAATCTCCTGATTTACATACAAGTCAGGTCCTTGCTCCATACCACAATCCACCAACAGATGCTTCCCGCCAAATTTCAGGAAATGACAACTCCCCGTCACTTCATGATCCGCCCCTAAAAAATTTAATTGCATAGTACCATCTCCTCGCCTGTAGTATATGTAAATTATACCACATTTACCTATGACATGAGTACTATTATTTTATTCAAATCGGCGTAATTGTCTCATACCTCACGTTACTCTAACCGAATCATTTCTTTTTTCAAACGGCGCATAATCTTTTTTTCCAGCCTGGATATGTAGGATTGGGAAATTCCCAGCTTATCCGCCACCTCTTTCTGGGTCAGTTCCTTTCCGTTTCCTCTGCCAAGTCCATATCGAAGCTCCACAATCAGCCGTTCTCTCCCCGATAGCTTATCAATTGCCTTTCCTAAAAGATGATGCTCTACCTCCGCTTCAATATCCCGATAGATCACATCCTCATCCGTTCCTAAAATATCCGAAAGCAAAAGCTCATTGCCATCCCAGTCCACATTCAATGGTTCATCGATACTGACCTCCATTTTGGTCTTACTGTTTCTTCTTAAATACATTAAAATCTCATTTTCAATGCACCTCGAGGCATAGGTCGCTAATTTAATGTTTTTCTGCGGATTAAAGGTATTAATGGATTTGATCAGTCCAATAGTTCCAATGGAGATCAGATCCTCTACTCCGATTCCCGTATTATCAAATTTCTTGGCAATATAGACTACCAGCCGGAGATTGTGTTCAATCAGACGGCTTTTTGCATGTTCCTCCCCATTCTCTCCAAGGCAGTTAATACATGCTGCCTCCTCTTCTGCCTCTAACGGCGGCGGAAGCACCTCCGCTCCTCCAATATAATGCATATCATTTTTCGGACCAAACATGATCTGGCGGACCGACGGCATCCATTTAAACTGAATCTGTTTTGGAATATTAACTTTTATGTACATATTTTTTCCTCTTTTCTTTCCATTTTTTCACCCACACAGCTATTTAATATCATCTGATATGACCGGTTTTTAAAAAGTGTCTCCTCTGCTGCCGCTAAGACTGCCGGAGACAATACAGCCTTTGCATCTTCCCATTCAATCTGAATACTATCTACTGTAAATGCTTCTAACAAACCATCCTTACGCCCCACAGAAGAAAACGGCACCAGCCGTACCGCAAATGCTTCTCCTCCCTTTAATGACTCGTATATCTCCTTTGAAATAATATGTACAGGTTCTTTTACATAGGGATCTATCAGGCGGTTTCCCGTATCATACAATGCCTGCAGCGCGATCCTTTTTCCCTGATGCTCTATCCACACCTGACAAAAACAATGCACATTCTTTCGTTTTCTGCGTAAAATATAGAGAAATACAATTACCGGAATCAATGTCAGAATCAAGGATAATTCGTAGTATCTGCCATCTGTAATGGTAATATACAGCCATTCTACACTTCCTCCTAACAACAGTATCACAAAGTACATCAGACAAAATGCTTTTCCATAAATCCTTTTTCCTGCCGGGAAAAAACAGCATATGACCATTCCCGGATTGACAATAAAATGTATACAAAGAAGATAAATATCATAATTTTGAATTACCAGGAACAAAACACAGCCAATCAGGCTGCTGAATGCACAGCAAATAAGATACCGAAGCGGCTTTTTCTTTTGCTTAAGAATCTCACTGACTGTATAGACAGCCAGAAAATCCAGATAAAAATTTGTCAGGAAAAATACATCTGCATAAAATTCATAGTTCACTCTTCACCTCCAGCTTAATCTGCTGATAATCATTATAGGAGAATGCATTTTTATATTTTGTCAAACTGCGGAATGTTTTTCCTGAAATTCATCTTACTAAAATGACAAAAAAAGACCTTAAGAAGCAATTCACTTCTTAAGGTCTGTATGCGTTTATTCCAGACTTATCTTCTGGTATTCTTCAAAAATTCCGGAATCTTAATATCCTTCTGGGGAACAGAACTCTCCGGCTTCTGCGGCTTCTTAATACCGCCATAATTAAATGGCGTGGTTGTCGGCTGCTGTGCGGATGCGGCTCCCATTCCAAGTGTCGTATTATGTAAACCTGCTGATGATGTTGTCATAGGTCTTGCTGTATTTGCCATCGGTCTTGCTGCCCCTGTCATGGAACGGCCTGCGCCCAAGGAAGACTGATACTTCATTCCGGACGCTGCTGATGATTGATTCTCAAGTCCCGTAGCAATTACTGTAATCGTTGCTTCATCCGTCATTGTCTCATCATACTTAGCGCCAAAGATAATGTTGGCCTCATCTCCTGCTAAATCCTGTACATAACTTGCTGCATCATTGGCATCCATAAGAGAAATGTCACCGGATATATTAATGATGACATGGGATGCACCTGTAATTGTAGTCTCTAACAATGGACTTGCAACAGCCAGCTTCACAGCTTCGATCGCCTTATCATCACCCT
>CAYWXJ010000062.1:0-11514 GCA_964462405.1 uncultured Eubacterium sp. | reverse complement strand
TGTTTACATCTACAGTTCACAACATATCACATCTCTGCCTGACGGACATCCTATAACACACCTCTCCCTAAGGCTGCTTCCCAATATAAGCCAAAATACCACCATCTACATACAGCACATGCCCATTCACAAAATCAGATGCCTCAGAAGCCAAGAACACTGCCGGACCCTGCAAATCTTCCGGTGTTCCCCAGCGTGCAGCCGGAGTCTTTGCAATGATAAACTGATCAAACGGATGTCTTGAGCCATCCGGCTGTTTCTCACGGAGAGGAGCCGTCTGCGGTGTTGCAATATACCCCGGTCCAATACCGTTACACTGAATATTTGCTTCGCCATACTCAGAACAGATATTTCTGGTAAGCATCTTCAGTCCGCCCTTTGCTGCTGCATAAGCAGAAACTGTTTCACGGCCTAATTCAGACATCATGGAACAGATGTTGATAATCTTCCCATGACCTTTTTGAATCATGCCCGGGATGACCGCCTTTGATACGATAAACGGCGCATTTAAGTCAACGTCGATAACCTGACGGAACTCCTCTGCTGACATCTCAAGCATAGGGATACGTTTGATGATTCCTGCATTATTTACCAGTATATCAATTACACCTATTTCTTCTTCTACTTTTTTAATAAAAGCCTGTACCTGTTCTTCGTTGGTCACATCACACACATACCCATGGGCTTTGATACCGATCTCTTCGTACGCCGCAAGTCCTTTATCTACTAATTCCTGCTTAATATCATTAAATACGATGGTTGCTCCTGCCTGGGCATAAGCAGATGCGATTGCAAATCCAATTCCATAAGATGCACCTGTTACCAGTGCAATTTTGCCTTCCAGTGAAAACTTATCCGTAAATGCCATTTTTCTTTCCTCCTGTGAAATAATTTATCTTAAATCCCTGTTTTCTACACCGTCCATATCGTCAAATGCCTGATTCTCACCGCACATTCCCCAGATAAAGGTATATGCTCTCGAACCGCTTCCCGAATGAATCGACCAGCTTGGTGAAATCACTGCTTCTTCATTACGCATAACAATATGTCTTGTTTCTGTAGGTTCTCCCATGTAATGCATAACAAATGCATCCTCCGGCATATCAAAATACAGATATACCTCCATTCTCCTGTCATGCGTATGACACGGCATGGTATTCCATACACTTCCCGGTTTTAAAGCTGTCATACCCATAACTAGCTGGCAGCTCTCCACCTGACCCGGAAGTATGTATTTGTTAATGACTCTGTGATTGGATTCTTCTAAACATCCTAACTCTACCTTATTCACGTCTTTAATAATCACAACATCTTCCGAAGCTTCTCCCTCCGGTTTAATCAGAACTGTCGGATAAGAAGTATGTGCCGGTACGCTGTTTATATAAAATTTTGCAGGATTTCCTGCATTTAAACTTTTAAATACAATATCTCTTGCACCGCGTCCGATATACATTCCTTCCTTGTGTCCTACTTCATAGTCCTTTCCGTCCACCGTGACGATTCCTGCCGGGCCGATATTGATGATCCCCATCTCACGTCTTTCTAAAAAATAGTCAGCACGAAGCTCCTCCCCTGCAGTCAATGTCAGCGGTTCTACAGGAACTGCCGCCCCCGTAATGATACGGTCGATATGACTGTATACCAGTTTGATTTCCCCCAGGACGAAAAGATTCTGAATCAGAAACTCTTCACGAAGCCTGTCTGTTGTATAGTGCTTCACATCTCTCGGCGAAGCTGCTGTTCTAAGTTCCATGTCTTTTCCATCTCCTTTATCTTTTTTCATCTGACTTTAGTATAACATACTGTATTTTCATTTTCCTGTCATTTTTACTCTGAAATACAGCAAATTTTGAACTGATAAGCCTTGCAAATCCACTAGATTTTTCCTATACTGTACTTATATAAAATTTTTAAAAGGAAGATTGCATTATGAAAGAACTCAATTCATGCAAAGCGGCAATGCAGGCATGTACCGAAGAAAAATATTTTGCGGTTGCCCATCTTTATAAAGATGAAAAGCCGATGGCTATGCATATCCACGACTGTTATGAGGTCTATTATTCTATATCCGGCGGCAAACAGTTTTTAATCGACAACAAGCTCTATCCCATTGAGCCGGGCGACCTTTTTGTCATCAATCAATATGAAAGCCACTATATTACACAGCTTGACTCAAAAGTCCACGAACGCATTGTTCTTAGTGTTCATCCGGATTTCATCCGTAAAATGTCTTCTGATGAAACGGATTTAGACTACTGCTTCAGCAAACGTCCGGAGGGATTTTCCCACCGGCTGCAGTTGACAAAGGAGCAGCAGAAGCGTTTTCTGTTTTTTATCAACAAATTAATTACCGCAAACGACTATGGGCACGACCTGATTGAGAAATCTGTATTTACAGAGCTGTTTATCTTAATTAACAGTATCTGTATTTCCCGTGAAGAAAAGCCGGCGGAAGAACCTACGGTTACTTACAATGCACAGGTAGATGAAATATTGTCTTATATCAATAACAATATCGGACAGCCCCTTTCCATTTCGGGGCTTGCAGCTCATTTTTTTATCAGCGAGTCTTACATCTGCCGGATTTTTAAAGCAACTACAGGAACTACCATTAATAAGTATATTACTGCAAGACGGATTTCGATTGCGAAATCACTGCTTGCGGAAGGTATTGGTGTTACAGAGGTGTGCGAACGGTGCGGCTTTAATGATTACAGTAATTTTTTGAAGGCATTTTCAAAATCTGTTGGGATTTCGCCGAAGAAATATGCACAGGTGTGCAATCAATAAAGGAGCGTTTTTTGCAATGTCTTGTTATCTTAATGACATTGTCTATCTGCCCCCGTCCTGCCTGCGAATCTTCTCCGCTAAATCTTCTAAATATTCCCACCGTTCCATTTTCTCCGTCAATTCCGCTTCTGCCGCTTCCTTCTCCCCCGACAGTTCATTCAGCTTCACAAAATCACTGGCATGGATACCCATTTCATTTTCCAGCTCCGCTATCTTATCCTCTAATGCAGCAATATCCGTTTCAATCGTTTCATACTCTTTTGCTTCCTTAAAGGAAAACCTCAGCTTTTTTTCATGCGTTCCGGTATGGTTAGAAGACTTATGATTTGACATATCGAAATCTTTTTTCCTGCTTCTGTTAAGGTCCTTTGTACTGTCAGCTTCTGCTGCAGCCTCTTCTTTTCTCCGATTGTCATAATCTGTGTAGCCTCCTTCATACTGGCGGATCTTTCCGCTGCCTTCAAAAGCAAAGATTCGTCTTGCCGCCCGGTCTAAAAAATATCTGTCGTGGGATACCATGATGACGATTCCATCGTAGGTATCTAAATAATCCTCTAAGATCATCATGGTTTCAATATCCAAATCGTTGGTAGGTTCGTCTAAAATTAATACGTTTGGAGCTTCCATCAATACCCGAAGCAGGTTAAGCCTGCGTTTCTCCCCGCCGGAAAGTTTTCCAATCGGGCTGTATTGCTGGGAGGATGGAAATAAGAACCGCTCTAACATGGCAGATGCGGACACCAGCCCGTCTTCTGTACGGACATATTCCGCAGTATTGCGGATATAGTCTATCAGCTTTTCTTCCGGGTCCATATAGGCGATCCCGGCTTTTTCCTCTGTTTCAATTTCCTGTGAATAATAGCCGATTTTAATGGTCTGTCCTACGGTGACGGTTCCGCTGTCAGGTAAAATACGCCCGTCAATGATTTTCATTAAGGTGGTCTTGCCGCAGCCGTTCTTTCCCACAAAACCGATTCTGTCATTCTTTAAAAAAATGTAGCTGAAATCCTCAATCAAACAATGCTCCCCATAAGCCTTTGAAATATGTTCTAACTCAATGGTAGTCTTACCCATTCGCAAGGATACCGAACCTAATTCTATCCTGGTGTCTTCTTCAATTCCTTTTTGATTTTTCAAATTCTCATATCGCTGAATATGGGCTTTCTGTTTGGTGGAACGCGCTCTCGCTCCCCGCTGCATCCATGCAATTTCTTTTCTAAGAATGCTCGAACGCTTCCGCTCGCTGGCTCTTGCACTTTCCTCCCGTTCTGCTTTTCTTGCAAGAAAGCCGGAATAATTCTCCTGATAACTGTATATCTTTCCTTTATCGAGCTCGATAATCCGGTTTGTCACGCTGTCTAAAAAATACCTGTCATGGGTCACCATGACAAGCGCACCCCGGAAGCGTTTTAACTCCTGCTCTAACCACTGTGCCATCTCACTGTCTAAATGGTTTGTTGGCTCATCTAAAACCAGAATATCACAGGGGCAGAATAATACCGCTACTAAAGCAAGCCGTTTCCGCTGACCGCCGGAAAGTTCTCCTGTCTTCTGCGTAAAATCTGTAATTCCAAGCCGTGTCATCATAGCTTTCGCTTCCATCTGCTCACTGCCCGTCCCATGATGCGCCGCAAGCTTCTCTACGCTTGTCATTACATCATCCTCCGGGTCAAATTCCGGATTCTGCGGCAGATAATGAATGACTAAATTTTTCGCCCGGACTACCAGACCGTCATCCGGCTCCTCATATCCTGCCATAATTTTTAAAAGTGTGGACTTACCGGTTCCGTTAATTCCGATCACTCCCACTTTTTCTCTCTCCTGCAGATAAAAGGATGCTCCCTCTAACACCCTTCTCTCTGTATAGGATTTTGTTGCATTTTCTACTGTTAATATATTCACAAATAAAGCTCCTGTCTGTTTTTTCGGCAATTCCCGTCCATCATCCGCAAATCAGCCTTCACTCAGCCAACGCAATTCTTTCTCGGTCAGCTTGATTTCTAACGCCTGCACATTTGAGAGCATTCTCCCTGCTGTCGATGCGGAACAGATTACCAGCGGCTGTAACGGCTGCTGTAAGACCCATGCAAGAGCGATCTGCGGAACGGTAGCATTTCTTGCCGCTGCTAACTGCTCTGCCCGTCTTAAACGTTCTAAATTCTCCGGACAGCAATACCCCCTAATCGCAGCACTGTCTAATATTTCTGACGCCCGCCTGCTGTCACCGGATTTAAATTTTCCGGAAAAGAATCCATGCGCCAGACCTGAATAAGCAAATATTTCTATGCCTTCTTTTAAATACCATTCCCGTTCCCTGCGGTGCTTCTCACCGGAAATACTGATACAGCCGCCTCCCCATGGGTCCTGCACCTGCTCAGCTAAACTATATCCCGGGCTTGACACCTCAAACCCGAACATATCGTGGGAATAAGCATATTCATTGGCGGCATCTATCCGCTTACTGCTCCAGTTAGAACCGCCGAATATCCCTATTTTCCCTTCTTCACGAAGCTCATTCAATACTTCTACGAAAGGCCCTGCGGGTACTTTCGGATTATCTCTGTGAAGCATATAAATATCAATAAAATCCGTCTTAAGCCTCCGAAGTGATTCATCTACATCTGCCCGGATTGCTTCCGGTGTCACACGGCTCTCGTTCGTACCTTCTGCCGGAGCTGCACCCTTGGTCAAAATCACAATTTTATCCCGATTTCCCCGTGCCTCCATCCAGTCACCTAAGGACTGCTCTGCCTGCCCGTAGCACCTTGCCGAATCGAAGGTATTTATTCCTGCCGAAAAAACTGCATCCAGCAATTCGAACATATTCTCTCTACGCATCATTGGCGCGATAGCCGTTCCAAATACAATTCGTGATACCGGTTCTTTTACATCTGTTATCTTCTTATACTTCATGTAAAACCTCCCTGCATGCAAACCCTTCCCTTTTCTATTGTGACATTGATTCCCTGAAATTGCAAGGACCGATATATGTAACAGTTCAGCGTAGGACTTTGCACTTGCTGCAAAGCCCGTAAGAATATGTAGATTTTTCCGAGCGTGAATCCGCCCCTTGCCGTAGGCAACTTTAAATGGACGGATTCAGTAACAGTGAAGCCGAAAGGCTGAACTGTTACCGATATATAAAAGTGCGCAGCAACAAATAATTTACAATCTGAATTGTTGATGGTATCATAGTACTATCTAAATACATAGGAGGTTAACAAATGCAGGAAGATTTACGAGCTGAACTTATCAGACAATTTCCATCCGAAGTTGTAGAAATAACAGAACCCGCCGGAAAAAAATACTATGCATGTCCGACTTGCAGCAGAGCAATCAGCAGAAATGAAACAAAATGTTCCGGATGCAATCAGGTATTAAGCTGGGATAATATCCGGCATCAGGAGGAGAAACAATCCGGAACACAGACTGCAACGCTTTCCTTTGAAGTTCCGGGAGATTTTGTAAAAGGAAACTGTAGGAAATGTCCCCTTTCTTTCATTACAAAAGCTAATGCAGAAAATATATATGAATGTCCTTTAAAAATGCGGGGTTCCTGTAAACTGGAGCTTTCCTAAAAAGGGGAGTGTCGTATGAGACACTCCCCTTTTTTACAATGACTAATTTACTTTAATCTTAAGCTTTGCCTTTTTGCCGTTAAATGTCTTAACTGTAATTGTTGCAGTACCTTTCTTCTTAGCGGTTACCTTTCCGGTTGAAGATACAGTTGCTACTTTTGACTTACTGGAAGTATAAGTAATCTTATAGCTTGCAGTATTCTTCGGAAGCTTTACTTTAATCTGGAAGGTCTTACCTTTCTTTAAGGTCTTGCTCTTCGCATTTAATGTAATCTTCTTCGGAGCCGTCTTTACAGTCACCTTACAGGTTACTTTCTTACCATCTACAGTTGCAGTAATGGTAGTCGTACCTTTCTTCAACGCTTTAATCTTTCCTGATTGTGATACGGTTGCTATTTTGGGCTTGCTGGAAGTCCATGTTACAGTCTGGTTTGCCGCATCAGACGGAGTTACCGTCGCTTTTAAAGCAAATGTTTCTTTTACTCCAAGTGTAATCTTTGTTTTGTTCAACTTCACACTCGAAACTGCAACCGGATTCTTTTGCGCATCACCTGTACCGCCGCCATTATTATTATCAGGACCTGCAACCGTTCCCTTTGTTACAACAATGGTTGCTGTTACTGTAGAATTTGCTTCTGTCAGCTCTTCCTCATAAGTCATCTTCAAAATTGGCGTTCCGTCTGCTGCCCAGTGTACACGTTTTAATCTCGCATGACGGCATGGGTCATTCAACGGATCACTGTTATAAGTTGAACTGCTTCCATCCCAACCGCAGTGCTGATCATTATGGGAAGTCGGTCTTGCGTGATATACAAAGATTACATTTCCATCCTTATCTACAGTAAAGGAATTATGTCCCGGTCCCTCTTCCCCGTCAACATCACGGGAAGTCAGAAGCGGATACGGACTCTTCGTCCAGCTTGCTGCATCTAATAAATCCGCCCCATTTTCAGCACTGCACATACCGATTGCATATTCAGAACCGGTTCCGGAAGCGGAATAGCACATGAAGATTTTCCCATCCTTCTGTAATACGGTCGCTCCCTCATTTACACAATACCTCACACGCTCCCAGCCATAATCAGCCTTTGTAACACGGATCGCATTGGAAGTAATCTTCCACGGCTCGTTCTCATCTACTGTTGCAATGAATAAATCGGTATTGTTGCCCTGGTAAGCAGCCGTAGGTTTTCCTGCCCAAATTACATAAGACTTTTCGTTTACCTCATCTTTGAAATATGTCATATCCAGACAGAATGCAGTCGAAAACGGATCAGAATATTGACTGGAGGATACACACATCTTATAATCTAACCATTCAGACTCTCCATCTGAAGAAGTCAATGCTGTTTCGTATGGATCTACACTTCCGTCTAATATAAGTGCGTGACAATAAATATCATATGCATTCGAACTATGGCTCTCGGTAAAGTAAATTACCCAGTAATCGCCTACACGATGAATTTCCGGAGCCCAGATATAACGGTATCCTTTGGTCTGCCATTTCCCATTGTCATCATATCCCTGATTTCCAACCTTCCATATGGTTACCTGTGCACTTCTATTCTGAAGACCTTCTAATGTCTTTGCACGTCTTAAAACAACACGGTCATACTGGTTTAAACTATCCTTCTCATCGATTTCATCTCCGTCTTCCGGGAAATAAGAACCGGTCATATAATAGTAGCCCGTCTGTTCATCCCAATAGATACATGGGTCCGCCATACCTTCTACATATTTTGTGGCATCATAGTAGTTTGTCTTTGATTCTTCATCATAATTATCTGCTTCATCACCCACGTTTGCAGGATCATCTTCCGGAAGCGTACTTCCATTCAGTTCTTTCAGATTATTCAAATACTTCGTCTGATCCACTTTACCGGTTACGGTATAAGTGCCTTCCTTTGTGAGATCCACATTACTTAACGCACCGCTCCAGTCAATGTTGAATTTCTGTGTGGAACCATCACTGTAGGTCGCATTAACACTTGGATACTGTTTGGAAAGCGCTTCCTCGGTGACGGTATCTGTTGTCTTTACGTTCCATGTGTCCAGTGCTTCTAAGCCTGTATTTACAACTGTTCCAAGTTTATTTACGATATAAGTATATTCTTCTTCTGTTAATTCAACCGCATTTCCTAATGTGATATTTTCATCTGTTTCTAAGATATTTTCCCCGTCTAACATTAAAGTAAAGTCTGTTTTCTTTAATGCTAACGATGTATACGCTGTTTCACTTACAAGTGTATCGTCGGTGTAATTTACACCATCTTCTGAAGTAAAGATATGAATGCCTTTCGATGCAGTTGCATCCGGTGCAACAACAACAAATTTTCCATCGTCTTTATATACCTTCGGATCTTTGATACATAAGGTTCCTTCCGTATTGCTTGAGAAGATTACACCGCCGCCATTGTTCAATACCTCAAAGTTTTTACCATCCTTGCTGACTGCAAAATAAACACTCTGTGTTTCCTGTTCTATGTTCGCTGTATATGCATAGAAGTTTGTTGTTGTAGAGTAGACTGTCAGATAATATCCGCTATCCAGGCTATCCACAAGGTCAATGACTGTAATTTGAAACGGATCAGATTTCACACCGCCCACAGTTGCTGTAACGGTAGCTGTACCCCCATTGATACCAGTAACTTTACCGTTATCATCTACAACTAAAATATTCTTATCACTGGATTCCCATACAGTTGCCTTTGCCGTAGTATTTTCCGGTGTTACAGACTTCGATAACTGGATGGATTTTCCCTCTTCAACGCTGGATTCTCCTGTAATCGCAACGCTTTCAAGGTCTACATTCGGCAATACGGTTTCTTCATAAAGAGTACCCACTTCATATGCAGATAATTCTTTACCATAGAAAGAAACATCATCCATCAATGCACCTGCACAGCTCCAGTAAGTAGCAAGACTCGCGCCCAAACGTACATTTGTGTCAGACGGTTCTCCAATGCCGCCTGTACCCGCAAGGTCGTTAATCATCTGATTATAATCGATGGAATAACTCCCAGTGACTGTATGGCTGATTTTTTCTCCGTTACTGTAAAATGTGATACCATCGGTTGTCATTGTGACGGTAACCATCTTCCAGGTTTTTTCTGATAATCCTAAGTTACCGGTGTTAAAGTCCATAAATTTCTTATTATGACCTGTCGTATTCCAGTAAGTCATCTGCTGGTTAATTGCCAGCGTTCCTGCTCTCTGCGTCCCGTTTTCAGCTTCTGCAGTTGTTGCCGGAGCTAATTCAAAATCCAACAGACATTTTCCGCCGCCTGCGGTACCCGTTGTCTTTGTCCAGAAGTTGACGGTAAATCCGTCTTCTACAGACTCTCCGGCAAACGGATTTTCCGGCAGCAGGGCATATGCCCGATTTGCATATGACTGTTCTGTTAAGGACAATACCTGTCCACGCGTATCATCTGTTATCAGGGACGGTTTTGTGCCGCTTCCCTCTAATACAATCTCCCTGTTGTCTGCATCCGTCAGTTTTGACGAATCGCTCTCCGGCACTGAAAAATCGGCAAAATCATAATATGCCAATGCCGTATCAGCAACAGATGTCGTTGTGCTCTCGTCTGCCCTGGTCGTCACAGGCACGGATGTCATCAGCATTGCAGATGCTAACAAAATCGCAGTTCCTGCTTTCCATAACTGTTTCCTCTTCATTCTTTTCCTCCCTTTCTTAGCTCGTAAAAGCCTTTGAGCCCTTATACATTCGGGCATACTTACCTATAATATTAGTATCTTCTTTTTATTACGGAATGCAATGTACAATCTTATTCTCTTTGTTTGAATTTTATTTTTACAAAGTAAACATAAAATTTTAAGTTCATTTTTTTCTTATTTTTGTTCAATTTTTTACACAACGCAAAAAAGTCCGGTTTTCTTATGAACCGGACTTTTTTTACGCTATTTTATTCCGCCAGCAATTTTTCCACACTGACTAATTTTACACAAACCACGAATATATCTGCTGCAAGTGCTAAATCCTCCAGATTTGGATAGGACGGAGCGATACGGATGACAGAATCTTTCGGGTCTTTTCCGTATGGGAAAGGCGCTCCGGCAGGAGTCATAACCACACCCGCTTTTTTGGCTTTGGAAACGATTTCCTTCGCACAGTTCTCCAATGCTTCATAACAGATAAAATATCCGCCCTTTGGCCTGAACCAATTACCGACGCCAAGTCCTTCTAATTCCTTTTCAAACAGATTTAAAATCAACTCAAATTTCGGGCGAAGAATATCCGCATGTTTTTTCATATGCTCTGTCAAACCGTGAATATCCTTAAAAAATCTCACATGACGAAGCTGATTTACTTTATCGTAGCCGATGGTCTGTACAGCGAGCTGTTTTCTAATATCTTCCAGATTGTTTGCAGAGGTTGCAATGGCAGCCACGCCGGAACCCGGAAAACTGATTTTTGAAGTCGAACAGAATTTGTATACCATATCCGGATTTCCTGCACGTTTACATTCGGAAAGAATTTCAATCAAATGATCCTGGTCAATATCATAGAGATGATGTACTCCATAGGCATTATCCCAGTAAATCCTAAAATCCTTTGCTGCCGGTTTTAATCTGGCAAAACGGCGGACTGTTTCATCGGAGTAGGTAATTCCCTGGGGATTAGAATACTTCGGCACACACCAGATTCCCTTTATGGCATCATCCTTTGCTACTAATTCCTCTATTATATCCATATCCGGTCCGCCAGAAAGCATCGGTACATTGATCATTTCAATTCCAAAATGTTCTGTAATGGAAAAATGTCTGTCATATCCGGGAACCGGACATAAGAATTTTACTTTATCCAGCTTGCACCAGGGAGTATTTCCCATAACACCATGGGTCATAGAACGTGAAATGGTATCGTACATGATATTTAAGCTAGAATTTCCATAAATAATGATATTTTCCGGATTGCATTCAATCATATCGCCAAGCAGCACTTTCGCCTCCGAAATGCCGTCTAATACACCATAATTTCTGCAATCGGTTCCGTCATCGCAGGTAAGGTCTACGCCGCTGTGCAGCACATCCATCATTCCCATGGAAATATCTAACTGCTCGACAGACGGTTTTCCACGGGACATATCAAGCTGTAAGCCCCGCATCTGATATTTCTTATACT
>CAYWXJ010000061.1:0-11772 GCA_964462405.1 uncultured Eubacterium sp. | reverse complement strand
TACCCATGTAAGCATGGTCCATGTATCAACCGTCAGCACACCCGCAACATCCTGTGTTGTATCTCCTTTGAATGTTCTGATGTCGGATGCCACACCGGCAGCGTCTGAAAGAATGGAAATCTGACGGTTACCTGATTCCATATTTGTTCCGAACAAAACTGCTGCATACTGTCTGTCCAAAGTTTTTGGTTTTACCCAGAAACTGATTGTAAAGTCCGTACCGCTAACCTTTTCACCTAATTTTACAAGTTCGTTGTTCGTACCTGTAACGATACCGTATCCACTAACTCCCGTTTCGTAAACAGCCGAATTATCACTATAGGCCGCAAGTGTTGTCTGTGTAACAAGAGATGCAGCCGCACCGCCAGTAACTCCATTGTCTAATGAATCCTCAAATGCATAGCTTGCTGTCCTGGCATCAAGCACGGACTTGACTTCAATCGTCTGTGTCACTGTTTTCGTAACCTCACCAAGCGTATAAGAAATCTCAATGCCTGTCACATCTGTAGTCAACGGCTCTGTGGAAATCACAACATCTGCTGTTACATCCGCTGTTGAGTTGTCTTGATAAGTAGCCGTAACTACCATGCCAGTCGAATCAAACACTTCGTCTTCCACATAGCTGGTCTTGCTCGGAGCTGTTGTGACTTCAATACTGCTAAGCGCAGCCGTTAACGTTACTGTTACGCTCGGCATCGTTGCATCGTCCGCAAAAGTATAGTCTGTCAACTTCTCTGCTGCTAATGTTGCCGTATAGCTGCCCGCCTCAGTCTTGTAATCAGTAATTGTCCAAGCATCTGCATCGTTCGCAACCTCTACTTCCGCTCCGGTCAAGGTTGTTCCCGTCAACGTAAGCTTTGCAAGTTCGTTCTTCACGTCATCCTCGACTGTGCCAGCCGTAAGATTCAGAGAAGACTTCCCTGCGCTGACGCTCTTAATTGTGTGAACCGCCTCGAAGGATTCATATGCTTGCTTCGCTTCCTCCTCCGTATATGCATAGTTCGCGTAGGAATATTCGTCTATTGCTCCTTCAAAGCCTCCGTCATTCCATGCAGTTACACCGAGGAATACTTCTGTTGCATCCGTAATCAAATCATTCTGGATGTCACCGGTTCCAAATACCTCGCCGTCTACATACATGGTACCTGCGATTGAGTTTTCTGCCGTTCCTGCAACAGCTCCGTTATATACAAGCGTTACATATCTCCACTTACCGTTAAACAGCTTCTCAGAACCTGTATTTGTAAAATCAACTCTGCCAATTGTACCGTTTCCTCTGGCTGTACCCTGGTCTAATGAAGATATACCAAACCAGTTCTCCGAACCTGTGCTGTTGAATTTATTTGGCGTAAGAGCCGTTACCGGACGGTAACCGTTACTACCCGCGCTCATGGATGATTTTATCCAGAAGGAGATCGTTGCGCTTCCGCAGCCCGCCGGAATCGTTCCAAGTCCATAGCCCTGCGTTGTGCCAACCGTCAGCGCCTTTCCGGACATACCATCTTCATAGCTTGCTTCCGCAGTTCCCGTTTCTGTAACTTTAGTTCCATACTTTACTGCTTCTACACTGGTATCACTGGTTAAGCTCTCGTCGAAGGAATACGTTACCACCTGCTTCTCATATACGGTAATCGGCAGGTCAGCCGTAACTGTTACCTCTTCTTCCCCAACAGTCTCTTTGTAGGACACCGTCACTATTGTATTATCTGTCGTAAGCGCATCTGTCGGATCTACCGTATAGCCCTCTGTAATATCCTTTGTAATTCCATCAGAGTAGGTAACCGTAAGCTCCATGCCTGTCGAATCAAAGTTCTCTCCGGCATAATACTTTGTCTTCGGAGCCGTCTTTACTTCTACGGACGTCGGTTTTGCATCTGCCGCTGACTGCAGTACATTTACGGTCACCTTTCCGTCAACGCCAGCCGCATAGCTGTAGCCATCCGGCAATGTGATTGTTTTTTCAGCCGTATAGCCCGCACTAGTCTCTGTTAATGTCCACGCCGCATCGTTCGTGATGTCAGGAGCCGTCTCATTCTTATTGAGCGCCGCCGTAATCGTAAGCCTTGCCAGTTCCGTTTTGATTGCGCTTTCATCCGCATCGGCAGCTACAACAATCGTATCACTGGATACTGACAATCCTGTTACCAGCAAGTCAATCTTGTCGTATAATGCCTTTACCTGATTTGCAGAAAGAGTTTCTTCATAGATGCTTACTTCATCATAAGCTCCGTTAAAGTTATTGTCCCAGATACATCCGGTTCCAAGATACAGCGAAATATCATCCGCATAGCTAAAGAAGCCTGCCGCCTGAGTTGCCGTCGTCTTCAGCTCGCCATTTACATATACCTTACCTTCCGCACCGTCGACTGTGTAGGTAACCATCTGCCACTTACCTGCTTGAAACATACCTGTAACAGGGTCCGTGTCAGTTCTGACGCTGTTATTTTTCGCATTTGACATACCCACAAAGCCATTGTTATATTGTGTATACCATGCCAGATAATGCGAATCATCCTTTGCCGCATAAAAAGCGCCTGCATATTCCGCAGTCTGTGTCTCAGGCTTTAACCACATAGAAATTGTAAAATTCTCAGACGAAATCTTTGCATCCAGCTTCACTCCATCCGTATCCGTTCCGCCTGCAAGACTTACCGCCTTTCCACTGATACCTTCTACATAGGTAGGTTCCGTCTCACTCGCACCGCCGCGATGGTACTTCTCCATAGCAGCCGTTCCTTCGCCGACGCCATTTGTCAATGTCTCGTCAAATGCATAATACGCAGTCCTTGCCTGCTCTACATAATCCGCATCAGAAACCACCGTAATCGTTATATCTGCAGTTACCGTTATTCCATTTTCCTCATATGTAACCGTAACTGTCTTCTCGCCCACTTGGTCTAAGGTGACTTCTTTTACGTTTACATCTTCCGTAACATCCTTTGCTGTATCATTGGAGTATTTGGCCGTTACAGCCATGCCTGATGCGTCAAAAGCGCTGTTTAATGCATAAACTGTTTTTGACGGCTGTGCTGTAATCTCAAGTCCCGTCACTGCCACAACGTTTACCGTCACGGTTACATTCTCCACGCCTTCTGCTAACTCATAGCCTTCCGGTAATGTTAATTTGCTTGCGTCTAATGTAGCCGTATAGCTGCCCGCTGTTGCCGCATTGTAGTCAGCAATCGTCCAAAGATCTGCCGTATTCGTGAGCACAACATCACCATTGCCTTTCAAGGTCAGTTCCGCCAGCCTGGACTTCACATCAGCCTCGGTTGTCGTTACGTCTACATCGAGCTTTGCCGCAGACGCCGTTACTGCCGTAATCTTAATCGTCATAGACGTCACCGTTACGGTTACCGCATTCACTCCGTCAGCCAATACATAGCCTTCCGGCAATGTTAATTTGGTTGCGTCTAATGCAGCCGTATAGCTGCCCGGCTTATTTGCTTCATAAGTACAGTTCCATGCTGACTGTATGTTGTTAATCGCGATACTGTCGTTACCCGTTAAGGTTAATGCTGCTAATTTCGCAAGCACGTCTTCGGAAGCCGACGTATATGCAACCCCGATCTCCGCTGCACTTGCCGCAAGCTTCGTAATCTCAATTTTCTCTACCGCAACAGAAACAGTTACTGCTGCGATATCCTCTGACAACTCATAATTGTCAGGCATTATTATTTTTGCCGTATCCAATGTCGCGGTATAGGTTTTACCCGGCTTTGTCACATCATAATCCGCAATCGTCCAAAGATCCGCCGCATTTGCAAGCTCAACCGCATCGTTGGCCTTTAAGGTCAATTTTGCCAGCTCAGTCTTGATTGCATCTTCTGTCGTACCGCCCGGAACGGTAATGGAAGCGGCAGAGGTCTGAATGGATGTCACAGGCACTTTCTTTACCGTAACCGTAACGGAAGGAAGCTCAGGCTCGTCCGCCCACGCACGGTGTTCCGGTATCTCCAGCTTTGACGTATCGGAAAGAACAGCGGTGTAATTTCCGGCTTTCTCCGCCGCATAGCCTTCAATCGTCCATGCCTCAGCGCTGTTGCCAATTTCAGAGCCTTCGTTTCCTGTTAAGGTCAGCTCTGCAAGCTTTTCCTTTACCGCAGCCTCTGAGGTGCCGTTTGCTACCGTAATTGCAGTTTCAGAAGCCGTAATTGCAGAAATCACTCCCGGATTTACCGTAATCTCCTGCTTTGCCGTAGCTGTTACGCCGCCCTCCGTATAAGTAATAACAATATACTTGGCCGATATATCCAATACGGTTTCGATCGGTTCTGCCTCTGCGCCGTCTGCTTCTGAAAGAATACCAAGCGTACAGTCTTCCAGTGCAACATCCCTCTTGCTTCCGTCCGAATAAACCGCCTCAACGGAAAGTCCTGTTGTATCTGCCGTATCGCCTGCATAGTACTCTGTCTTGTCCGGAGCCGTCTTGATTTCAAGCGCTGACAGCGAAACTGCAGCAGGCGTCGGATCCGGCGTCGGCGTCGGCGTTGGTGTCGGATCCGGCGTCGGCGTCGGCGTAGTATCGGCCGGGTTCTCTACCGTGATGGTGCAGGCAGCCTTTTTGCCGGAGCCGTCGTCCGCCTTCACTGTAATTACAGCGGTTCCCGCTGCCTTTGCCGTAACAACGCCTGCGGAAGAGACTGCCGCGACCGTTTCGTCCGAGCTTGTCCATTTTACCTTCTTATAGGAAGGCTTCTTCGGTGAGAGCGCAGCTTTTAAGGTCTGTGTCTCGCCAACCTTTAAGGATGCCGCCTTGCTGCTTAAGGTCACCTTGGTAACCGGAGTTCCTACGATTACCTTGATGGTATCCTTCTTACTCTTCTTTGCCTTGGAGGTAACTGTAATCTTCGCGGTTCCATTTTTCTTTGCTTTCAGTTTGCCTTTGGAATCTACAGTTACCACTGATTTCTTGGAAGACTTATAGGTAAACTTCTGGCTTGCCTTTGCCGGCGTCGCCTTTGCTGTCAGCTTATAGGTCTTGCCCTTTTTCAAAACCAGAACTGTGGAGTCCGGTTTTGTGATTTCAACCTTCTGTACTGCCTTTGCCGCCGCGCTTACCGTCATTGGTGCAGCATTCACGGACGTTATGACCATCGCCATTGCAAGCAAAGCGGTCAAAAGCTTTTTCATTTTACTAAACATTAACTTCCTCCATTCTCCTAAATTTTCGTTAAAAGTCGTTAATTCTCCGCTATCCTCCTCTCTCTTTCTTGTGAACCTACACAAAAGTATACTTTTGTGCGACTTAATTTAGTCATACATTTATGTGTAATACATTACACCAAAAACACAGTAAAATCAAGTGCTTTTGGTATAGTTTCCCAAAGTTTCCCAAAGTTTTCGCAGAAATGTGGCATTCTCACAAAAGTATAGGTTTTTGATGTAAAATCAGTCATGAGGAATCCCCTTTTTTTTGTTTAGTAAGGTTTTTGTTTAGTACTTAATTTTACATCAAAGCGGTATTCCATGTATACAGGGTATGTCCCTTGCTTCTTGCCTCCTCAGCAATCAAATACCGGTAGGAACCTAAATCCCAGTCTAAATTAATCTGCATGGTCACATTGATACCTTTATTGTTGCATTCTTTGACAATTTTCTCATATCCGCTCAGGTCACAGAAGGTATAGCTCTGTCCGTGATAGATATAGGTTCTCTTTCCTGAGCCATTGGTGATTGCAGAAACATACAGATTCATAAATACATTCTTAGAGTTGGTATTGGTAAGCTGTTTCAGATTATCTGTCTGCAGTCCCTTTTTTATCCATTTCGCATACAAAGTAAGATCTGCGGTGGTTCCTTTTTCAATAACAGTAATTCCCTTTTTAAATTTCGCATCTAAAAACCAGCCTGCAAAATAATAACCTTTTCTGGTAGGTTTCTTTAATGTAAATGATTTGTTATGGCTGATAGAAGACGGATTCAAAGCAGCATTTTTCCCGCCATTCATCACATATGTAATATTGTAGCCTGCTGCCTTTGCATTTACTGTCATCAGATGTATACTAAAAAGCATAAGTACCAGCGTCCCAAACATTAAAATTTTAGTTTTCATAACATCCTCCATTCCCCGTCCCCTGACTTGCAATTCCTTTTTCTAAAACGGTACTTTCTTATTTTTTATTGTGTCATTTCCGATAATATACAGCAACTTCTTTCAATACGATTTTCTGTACAGGAACAAAGCAGGCAAGCCCGCCTCAACTTCCCACCCACCTCATTCATGAGGGGCTTGAACACTTTGCGCACCGAGCACAGCCGCTTGCGGCAAATTCCTCTTGTGCGGGTGCGCATCTTCGCCCGAAGGGCTTTTTATTATATAGGGAATTCTGAAGGAATTTCCTATATGAAAAAAACCGGAATACGAAACCTGCGTTTCGTATTCCGGCTTTCATTTTCAGCCGTATTTTCTTACCGATTATTTAGAAGAAGACATTTTCTCTTCCTGGCTGCGGATCATTTTACGAACCATCTCTCCGCCGATAGAACCTGCCTGTCTAGAAGTAAGGTCTCCGTTGTAGCCTTCCTTTAATGGAACTCCTAATTCAGAAGCTACTTCCTGTTTAAAACGGTTTAAAGCTTCCTTTGCTTCAGGTACCTCTACTCTATTTGTTCTGCTTGAACTTGCCATGGTTATACACCTCCATAGTTTTTTCTCCGGTCTTATGCCGGTTTTTTCTTTCGGATAAACTTTGTTTGTTTATCCTGAGAATAGTATGGAACAAAATCTTTTTTTTATGTTTGGAAAGTTTCGCCATGGATTTTTTTACTATATTGACAGACAGGTCAAAAAGAAATATCCTTATAATAAAGAATTGACAGGAGGTTTATTATGCATAAAACAGGTATTTTTTTAGCAGACGGATGTGAAGAAATCGAAGCATTAACTGTCGTAGACATCTTACGCCGTGCCGAACTTGAAATTGTTATGATCTCCATTAACGGGACAAATTCGGTGACAGGCTCTCACGGAATCACTTTCCTTACCGATACTGCTTTTGAAAATGTAAATTTTGATGAATTTGATGCTGTGGTACTGCCGGGCGGAATGCCGGGAACCTTACATCTCGGGGAACATGAAGGTGTTAATTCCGTTATCAAAGAATTTGCCAAAAACGGTAAGCTTGTCTGCGCCATCTGTGCCGCACCTTCCGTACTTGGCGCTGCGGGCATCTTAGAAGGGAAAGCTGCGACCTGCCATCCCGGTTTTGAGCCAGAATTAACTGGTGCCACAACTTCTGAGGTGACAGTTGTAACCGACGGCAATATCATTACAAGCCGCGGTATGGGAACTGCCATTGACTTTGCCCTTGCAATCGTAAACTATCTCAAAGACAAAAATGCTGTGACCGAATTAAAGAAACAGCTTGTTTACCATAATTAGGAGCTGCCATGGAAATCGAGCGCAAATATTTAATCCATAAGCTTCCCCCGGATTATGAATTCTATCCCCACAAAGAGATTGAACAAGGATATTTATCCACTGATCCGGTGGTACGCATCCGCAGAGCCGGAGAACAGTATATTCTGACCTACAAAAGCTCTGGTCTTATGGTACGGGAAGAATATAATCTGCCTTTAACAAAAGAGTCCTATGAGCATCTCCGCCCGAAAACAGACGGTATCCTGATTCATAAAATCCGCTATAAAATTCCCTATCAGGGAAAATATACCATTGAGCTGGATTTGTTCTTAGACTCTCTTGCCCCGCTTATGTTAGCAGAGGTAGAATTTGACACAGAAGAAGAAGCAAATAATTTCATTCCGCCGGAATGGTTCGGCGAGGATGTTACTTTTTCTATGGAATATCACAACAGTACCTTAAGCCAAAAGCAGTAAGAACTTTTATCTTAAACGGGTGCTCTCAAATCTCTGCATAGTACGCACACTGTTTAAAAGCTGCTGATACCGGGTATCCACATTTCCCTCCGGAATTACAATATCCAGTACCACAGCAAAATCATCCACCAGCCGGTCTGTGATGGAACCCTGTAAGGATTTTAATATTTGATATTTCTCTTCTAAGGTATCTGCATCTAAAAACTGAAGCAGTGCCGGATTCGCCTGTTCCTCTTGTGTCTGTGCAGCTTCAAGAGACTCCTGCTCCTTGTTTAAATCCACAACCTCCATCTGATGCGGATTCACTTCAAGGCTCTTTGCATTGACATCATCCGGTGCATTTAACTTTATCTCATCTGCTAATTCAAATCGGTATTTCTGTGTCACCTGCGGATATTTTTCATGGTCTACTTCACTTAAGAACATCTCAAGTGGTCTGACATAACATGCAAAATCTCCATAAAGCGCCTGATACACCACCATCTTCTCTCTTGTTTCAGAATGGCTTGCCACACAGATGATCTGATAAGCTTTCTTTTTAAAATGAATATATTTTTCTCCGGGTTTTGGTATCTGTCTACCCATTTCTGTCACTTCCTTCACTGTAATATCATTATGTACTCAAATTCTAGATACGATTCAGCATATCCATAGCTTCCGCTAAAAAATCGCGGTCAAATTCCATATTCCCGCTATAGCCGGTAACCATCAGATCATAGACCTTATCCATCAATGCACTCTCCTGTACATCTGCAGAATCCGATGTCTCTGTACGCATCTGACCGCCGCCTGCCGCCTCATGCAGCATAGCATCTTTTATTTTTAATTCATCCGCCGCATCCTCCTGCACATGTTCCTTCGCACGCTCTAAAATAGACTTATTCTGCTGCTGTTTCTGTCCGGCCTGTGCCTGCTGCATCTTAAACTGCTGCTGCCGCTGCTTCGCCTGCTGCTGCCGCTGCTTCGCCTGCTGCATCTGCTGCTGACGACGCTTCTGTGAATTTTGATCCACTTCTTTGACAGTAGAGGGATTCTTCTTAGCACTATTCTTCCTTGTTTTTAGAATAATTAACGCTATAATGATAATAAATACCAGTAAATCCATATTCTTATCCCCTATCGTTTTCTTTTTACATTATAAACAATCCCACTTTTAGATACAACAGAATTGTAAAAAATATAGACAAAAAGACATAAGAAATTTATAATAGCAGTATTCCAATAAAGGACGGTGTGAAAATCACTATGTTTACAAAATTGACCAAACAACTTTCCGGTATGCAGTTGATTGCCGCAGGTTTTTTTATCATAATCTTAATCGGCACACTGCTTTTAATGCTTCCTTTTTCCGCCCGTTCCGGAGAGCATACTCCATTTTTAACGGCATTGTTCACAGCGACCAGTGCTACCTGTGTGACAGGTCTTATTTTAGTAGATACCTTCAGCCATTGGACGCTTTTCGGACAGCTTGTGATTCTCACATTGATCCAGATCGGCGGTCTTGGATTTATTACCATCGGCGCCACAGTTTCTATGCTTCTCCGCAGGAAAATCGGTCTGAAAGAAAGAGGTCTTATCCGGGAAAGCTTAAATGTTATAGAACTAAGAGGAATGGTACGGCTGACAAGGCGCATTATTTTCGGCACACTCTTTTTTGAGCTGACAGGCGCCGTAATTCTCTCCCTCTGCTTTATTCCAAAAATGGGAGTTCTGCAGGGAATTTATTATGGAATCTTCCATTCTATCTCTGCATTTTGTAATGCCGGTTTTGATTTGATGGGACGCTATACTCCCTTCTCTTCCCTGACTGCCTATTACGATCATCCTGCAGTCATGATTACTGTCATGCTGCTGATTCTTATTGGCGGAATCGGTTTTATTGTCTGGAATGATTTGTATGAACATCGTCTGCATTTCCGCAAATATGCTCTGCATACAAAAATTGTCCTTACTTCTACAATTACTCTGGTCTTTGGGAGCGCATTGATTTTTTACCTCATTGAACACAATGATCTTTTTGCCGGTATGAGCATGAAGGGGAAAATTTTAAGCTCCCTGTTCTGTTCCGTCACCCCGAGAACGGCAGGATTTAATTCAGTAAATGTCGGGGCAATGACAGACGCAAGCAAGCTTTTGACTGTGATTCTTATGTTCATCGGCGGTGCTCCCGGCTCTACCGCAGGCGGTGTAAAGGTTACGACCATTGTGGTCCTGTTCGTCTATCTCAAAGCAAATCTGACGCGTACCGTAGGCTACAACGTGTTCGGACGACGTTTAGAAGACGATGCTCTGCGCAAGGCTGCGGCTGTTTTCTGTACCAACCTGATGCTGGCAATGACGGCTGCACTGATTCTGTGCGGACTCCAGAATTTTAACAGCGCAGATGCACTGCTTGAAGTATTCTCTGCGATCGGCACTGTGGGAATGACGGCAGGACTTACCACACAGTTAAATACCGTATCGCGGATTATTATTATTTTACTCATGTATTTAGGGCGTGTCGGCAGCTTATCCTTTGCAATGTCCTTTACGGATAAAAAGAAAATCGCTCATGTTATGCAGCCTGCAGAAAAAATAAATATTGGATAGTGTATCAGGAGGAAATTTTTATGAAATCAATTTTAATTATCGGTTTAGGACGCTTTGGTTCCTATTTATGTATGAATTTATCCCGTCTGGATAATGAAATTATGATCGTGGACAAGTGTGAGGAAAAATTAGAAGACCTGCTTCCCTATGTTACCAGTGCAAAAATCGGCGACTGTACCAACATTAAGGTCTTAGAAAGCCTTGGAGTTTCTAATTTTGATTTGTGTGTCGTGTGTATCGGCAGCAATTTCCAGAGCAGCTTAGAGATTACAAGTCTCTTAAAGGACCTTGGTGCAAAACGTATCATTAGCAAGGCAAATCGGGATATTCACGCAAAACTCCTGCTTCGCATCGGTGCGGACGAGGTTATTTTTCCTGACAGGGATATTGCCGAAAAGCTGGCTGTCAGCTTAAGTTCTGACGAGGTATTTGACTATATCAATCTCGCCGACGGATATTCCATTTACGAAATTGCCCCGCTGCAGGAATGGATTGGAAAGAGCGTTCTGGATTTAAACTTCCGTGCTAAATATAACCTGAGCATTATTGGTGTCAAATGCGGCGAACGTACACAAATTCTCCCCGGTGCGGATTATGTTTTTCAGAAAGATGAACATCTGATGGTCATCGGACAACAGCGGGATATGGATAAGATTATACACCACAAATAAACTCCGTTTTACTGTCCGGATTTTACGAAAGGAACTTTTTACATGATACTTACAACACTCTGTTATATCGAAAAAGATAACTGCTATCTCATGCTTCACCGTACAAAAAAAGAGCATGATGTCAACCACGACAAATGGATCGGCGTAGGCGGCAAGTTTGAACCGGAAGAAATGCCGGAGGAATGTCTGCTGCGGGAAGTGAAGGAGGAAACCGGTCTTACGCTTTTAAAATACCAATACAGAGGTATTCTGACTTTTATTGCAGACGGCTGGGAGAGTGAATATATCCATCTGTATACTGCTGATGAATTTGCAGGGGAACTCACAGACTGCAGTGAGGGAACCTTAGAATGGGTTCCAAAGGATAAAATTGAAGCTCTTCCTATCTGGGAAGGGGATAAGATTTTTCTTCGCTTACTTAGAGAACGTGAGGAATTCTTTTCACTGAAGTTAAAATACCAGGGGGATGCTCTGGTGGAATCTAAGCTGATTTTACTTTAAAATATGTTAAAGCAGGTAACAGTTCAGCCTTTCGGCTTCACTGTTACTAAATCTCATATCTAAATGAAAAAAGACTTGACAGCTATCCTAAAAATGATTATTATAGTAAAGTCGTTTGCGGGTATGGCGGAATTGGCAGACGCGCCAGATTTAGGTTCTGGTGGGAGACCGT
>CAYWXJ010000060.1:0-11885 GCA_964462405.1 uncultured Eubacterium sp. | reverse complement strand
AGACCGGAGATATTATAGTAGCAACAAAGAATTTTGGATGCGGTTCTTCCAGAGAACATGCACCGATTTCCATCAAGGCTGCCGGCGTCAGTTGTGTAATTGCAGAAACCTTTGCCAGAATTTTTTACCGGAATGCAATCAATATCGGATTACCGATTGTAGAATGCCCCGAAGCGGCAAAAGAGATTGAAAACGGTGATGAAGTGGAAGTGGATTTTGATACAGGTATCATTACAGATAAGACAAAGGGTACTAAGTATCAGGGTCAGGCGTTCCCGGAATTTATGCAGAAGATCATTGACAGTGAAGGTCTGGTAAATTACATCAACCAGAAATAAACAGGTGGAAGAGAACTGTATGCAGGAATGTATACAGTTCTTTTGCTAATTGGAAATATTTTTATATTACAATAATATTAATTTTGTCATCTTCCTGTCCATTTTTCAGTAAAATGGAGTATAATGAACTGGAATGTTAGAAAAAAGGAGTGAAATTATGGTTCGCAGAAAAAGAAGAGCGGGAATTTTGCGCAGATCTTTACTGTTGGCTTTTGGAGTTATTTTGTTTCTGATTATTGGAATTTATGTGTTCTTTGGAATCTATTTCAAAACCCATTTCTTTTATCAGACCAGCGTGGAAGATGTTGATGTCAGCGGCATGACAGCCGCAGAGGCGGCAGAAGAACTGCGGCTGGAAGTAAAAGATTATTTATTGACAATGTATGACCGGAATGGCAATTCATATCAGATTTTAGGAGCTTCTATTGATTACGATTATCAGCCCCGGGGAGAAGAAGAGAAGTTAGTCAGTGAACAGAAATCCTTCCTATGGCCCGGCAAAATTACAAAAGCAAAGATATTAAATGTAGATAAAAGCATTACATATGACGAGGATTTGTTAAAAGAAGCAGTTGCAGATCTTGGTTGTTTAAAGGAAGATTATATGAAAAAGCCTGCAGATGCTTTTATTCAAATGACAGAGGATGGATATGAGCTTGTTCCGGAGGACCCGGGATACTACCTAATACAAGATAAGCTCTATGCCAGAATTAAGGCGGCAGTAGAAGCAGGTGAATCCGAGTTTACATTTACAGATGACTTATATGAAAAGCCGGAAGTGACATCGGATGATAAAGTCCTGACGGAATGCATGTCGCAGATTCAGTCATACTTTGGTGCGGAGATCACCTACGATATGGGAGAAGATAAGGAAGTCGTAGATAAGAGTGTGATTTCTTCCTGGATTACAGTGGATGAGAATTACAATGTGACCTTTGATGAGAGCAAAGCAGTATCTTATGTACAAAGCCTTGCAAGTAAGTATAATACATACGGTGACGAACGGGAATTTTTGACTTCAAAAGGAGATACGGTTACCATCGGCGGAGGAGATTACGGCTGGGTAATCGATAAGGAAGCAGAGTTAGAGCAGCTTTTGAAAGAAGTAAAAAATGGTGAAGTGACGACAAGAGAGCCGGTATATTCCCAAACGGCAGTCAGCCGCAGCAAAAATGATATTGGTAATACCTATATTGAAATTGATTATACAAATCAGCATTTATGGTACTATGAAGACGGAAAATTAAAAATTGATACCGATATTGTATCCGGAAATGTCAACCGCGGCAACGGTTCACCAGACGGCGTGTTTAAGATTGTATACAAGAAGAGTCCCGCAGTTTTAAAAGGAGAGGACTATGAGTCGGATGTGACTTATTTTATGCCTTTTGCATACAATGTGGGAATTCATGATGCCTCCTGGAGAAAAGGAAAATTCGGCGGAACTATCTATAAAACCTCCGGTTCCCACGGATGCATCAATGTATCAGAGGAAGCAGCTACTAAGCTGTATGAAATGGTAGAAGTAAATACGCCTGTTGTAGCTTACTACAGAGAAAGCGTAAAGCTCACAGCAGAAAATACTAAAATCTCCAATGCATATTCCTATTATGATGAAGCAAAGGAGAAAGCAAAAGAAGAAGCTGCAAGAAAGGCAGCAGAAGAGGCTGCTGCGAATACTCCGGAAGTAGGAGAAGGAGAGCGTATTGCAGAGGACGGTAGTGTAGAAACAATAGAATAGCGAATGGTATCAAAACAGACGAGGATGGAAGCTTATTCGTTATCGTCTGTTTTTTTATAAGCTTTTAGATATTGCAGATATTTTTTAGAAAGCTTAAGCTCAGAATAGATGGCAGCATAATCCTTTGCAGATAGATCGGGAATATAATTTTCAGCAAAATTCTTTACGATTCCATGGGCATTGGCATAGTCAACGGCCTTGTTATAAGCAATCGCAGCTGTAATTTCCGAATCGTATACACCTATGATATAATTACCATTGATATGCAGACGTACTTCATAGCATAGCCTGCCCTGACGCATAGCAGACGTGACGCCATAGTACCGGTTAATTACGATAATATTTGAGTATCGGTAGTCGGTAGTATCCCCATTGGCAAAGGTGTAATCCCTTTCTTCCACAGCAAAATTGCGGATTCCGTAACGGGATAAAATCGTTGTCTGCATACCATATTCGTTGACAAAAAGATGACCGCCCCGTTTCATGAGCTTATGACTGGAATAAAAAAAGAGGTCATCAATATCAAATTTGTATTCCTCCTTTGCAGAAAGATAATAGGAAAAATAGTTGGTATGAAGGTAAATCGGTGTCTTTATATATATTCCGTTATCCCTGAAATTAATGAGAGTAACGACTTTCTCAAATTTTAAATTCTTCGGATGGAAAATCTTGTGTTCCAGAGAAATATCCTTATGTGTCAAAATCTTTTCTGCCTCTGAGTAAGCTGCATGGGCATCCGCTTCGGTATCAAAGCTTCCTAGGCTGATATGCTTGTTCTGATAAGTAATGCTGGAACGGTAGTAAATCGTATCGTCTTTTTTCGTTGCCTGGTATACACCTGGGAGCATGACAGGACCTCCTGAAGTTATTTATAATTGTTGGCTGGGGCAAAGGATAGAGTCGGAATGTGTAGTCGGGAAAGGATGGGACTCATTTTTCCATCGCAATCATTGCCCCACAGCATCCTTGATTGCCCCACATAAAACCGTAGTTATAATTATGTAACAGTTCAGCGCAGGACTTTGCACTTGCTGCAAAGCCCGTAAGAATATGTAGATTTTTCCGAGCGTGAATCCGCCCCTTGCCGTAGGCAACTTTAAATGGACGGATTCAGTAACAGTGAAGCCGAAAGGCTGAACTGTTACATAATTATAGCACAATTTGCCCAAATACGTTGACATTTTCCATCAATTTCTTATATAATAAAATCTGCTTAGTACATAGATAAAGAAATACATTCGTACAGAGAAAAGAAGAGGATGAGAATATGGAATTAATTTATGCAAGCACAAGAAATGCGGACGAAAAGGTTACCGCTTCACAGGCGATTTTAAAAGGTCTTGCCGGAGAGGGCGGTTTGTTCGTGCCTACACAGATTCCTGTATTAGATGTTGATTTAGACGAGTTAGCAAAGATGACTTATCAGGAAACAGCATATGCCGTTATGAGCAGATTTTTAACAGACTTTACAGAAGAAGAGTTAAAGAACTGTATCAATGCAGCATATGACAGTAAATTTGATACAGAAGAGATTGCTCCACTGGTAAGTGCAGACGGTACATACTATTTAGAGCTGTTCCATGGTTCTACCATTGCATTTAAGGATATGGCATTGTCGATTCTGCCGCACTTATTAATTACAGCAGCAAGAAAGAATCAGGTAAAGAACGACATTGTAATTCTGACAGCTACCTCAGGAGATACGGGAAAAGCTGCTTTAGCAGGCTTTGCAGATGTAGAAGGTACAAAGATTATCGTATTTTATCCGAAGAACGGGGTAAGCCCGATTCAGGAAAAGCAGATGGTGACTCAGAAGGGAGACAATACCTTTGTTGTTGGTATTAACGGCAACTTTGACCAGGCACAGACTGGTGTAAAGCAGATGTTTTCCGATCGTGAACTTGCGAAGGTAATGGACGCTGCCGGTTACCAGTTTTCTTCCGCAAACTCTATCAGTATCGGTCGTTTGGTGCCGCAGATTGTGTATTATGTATATGCATATGCGAAATTATATGCAAATGGTGAGATTAAAAAGGGAGAGAAGATTAATGTTGTAGTTCCCACCGGTAACTTTGGCAATATTCTTGCGGCATTTTATGCAAAGAATATGGGACTTCCGATTGCAAAATTAATCTGTGCCTCCAATGAGAATAAAGTATTATATGATTTCTTCTCAACAGGAACCTATGACAAGAACAGAGAGTTCATTCTGACCTCTTCACCATCCATGGACATTTTGATTTCCAGTAATTTAGAGAGATTGATCTATCGTATTGCAGGAAATGACGCAGCGAAGAATGCAGATTTCATGAAAGCATTATCAAATAGCGGTAAGTATGAGATTACAGCAGAGATGAAGGCACAGTTAGAAGATTTCTATGGAAATTATACAACAGAAGCGCAAACAGCGCAGGTAATCAAGTCGTTGTATGACAAGACCGGCTATGTGATTGATACCCATACGGCAGTAGCGGCAGGTGTCTATGAGAAATACAAGGAAGAGACAAAAGATACTGCCACAAAGACGGTAATTGTCTCTACAGCAAGTCCGTTCAAGTTTACCAGAAGTGTCATGGATGCTATTGATAAAGAAAAATATGATGCTATGACAGATTTTGAACTTGTCGATGAATTAAGCCGTATTGCCAATGTAACGGTTCCGCAGGCAATCGAAGACATCAGAAGCGCTGCAGTACTTCATGATACCGTATGTGAAGTGAGCGAGATGGAAGCTGTTGTAAAGAAGTTTTTAAATATTCAGTAACACATATGAAAAAGGAAGGGATTTAAAAACCCTTCCTTTTTTATTATAATTTAATCAGGAAATTCAACATTCCAAACGGATAAATGATTGGCAGTAAAATGGTATCCGTAGCACTGCTGATCAATGTATTCTCCATACTTACTGGAGGATTTAAAAATAACTCAACAGAATCTTCGTTGGAAACATTTACATTGAACAGCCCATTGTGAAGATTTAAGAAATCTTCAATGGAAGCCTGGACATATTCATCAAATTCTTCAAACTTCTCCTTAATATATCTGGAAGCAAACGCAATCGCAGTATCTTCCTGCATATCAAAGAATGAGGTCATAGAAAACTCGCCATTGATAATCTGGGTAGAACAATAACTTGTTAAATATTCAGAACACAGGGAAGGATTCAATGGGGTAAAATCCTCGCCGATAAAACGGATCAGATTATTAATTAATAATGTTAAATATTTAAATAAATATTCCGGAATATCCGTATCTGTAATTAAAAACAGATTGCGGATCAGGGAATGGAGATTCTCTTTCTGTATATTCGTATGCTCTAAATTGGAAATTTCGTTTTCTTCTTGATAAGAAGTAATTAAGGATTCAAGCTCCGTATTTGTCAAAGCACCGTTATCGACTAAATATTGTCCGATCAGCAGATAATCAGGCGTTTGCTGATCTAAAAGTGAATTTACCTGCTCACGGGTAAGGAAACCTTCTTCGATGGCAAGTTCGCCAAAACGCTTATCTTCATGGGTCTGACGGATGACAATGCTGTCGACCTCAGCAGCCGTCATAAGACCGGCATGAATGGCCAATGTGCCGAGCTTGATATGCTTCATATGCTGTTCTTCAATAGCACGAAGCAGTTGTTCTGTTGGAACTACATGCTTGCTTAACAGGTAATTCCCGAAAAATTGTGAGTACATGCATTATCTCCCTTCAAATCGATTGTTGAGAATAGATTCTATCTGCTTACGGTTAAGCGGTTTTTGAATAAAATCCTTAGCACCGAGCTGAATTGATTGTTTTAACTGAGATTGGGTGCCGACAGAAGATACGATTACAATATCTGCCTCCTGATTAAACTCCATAATTTCTGCAATAGCAGTATTTCCGTCTTTTACTGGCATAACAATATCAAGAAAGACAATCTCAGGAGAATGCTCCTTATACAGGTCAATCACTTCTTGTCCATTAGACGCATCTAAAAAATTGTTGCCGCCAAAGGAAGAGATAATATCTTTTAATTGTTTTCTGGCTAGAACGGAATCATCACCAATTAAAATTTTTGCATCTTCTAGTTTCATAAATAACCGCTCCTTTTTGTAGTATGTAATATAAACATTTTATACCATACAACTTAAAGTTTCAATATTTATTGTGCGAATAGTTTAGAAATTTTTTAGGAAAGTGTCGTATTTCGTCATTGCATACAAGAATACTTCCGTATATAATATAAGAATAACAAAAAGAAGAAAGAGGTAGAAGCATGAATTACATATTAATTTTTGACGTTATTATTGCTGCTTTAGGCATATATTTGGTTTTTTCCGCATGGAAGATGAAGATAACCGGAGAGATCAGTACATTAATTATCAATAGTCTTGAGATTTCAAGATGTAAGGATAAAGAGAGTTTTATTGCCAGTATTTATAGCCAGACAATTATTTTTGGTATGGTTTCATTGATATTTGGGCTGTTAGGCTGCATTAATGATACGGTTTATGCACTTGGCAGTGTGTTTGATATTGGCGGAGTCGTGGTATTTATTGTAGCCTGGCTCTGGTTTACAAGAGAAGTGAGAAAGAAGAAAGAGCAGTTTTTTTATTAAAAAGAAACAGGGGAAGGTTTATGGACAGGATACTTGTGGTAGATGATGAGGAGAAGATTCGTAAAATCATCCGCAAATATGCGGAATTTGAAGGATATGAGGTCACAGAGGCTAAAGACGGGCTGGAAGCATTGGAATTGTGCCGGACGAAGGATTTTGATGTGATTATTTTAGACATTATGATGCCAAAGTTAGATGGATTTGCCGCATGCCGCAAGATCCGGGAGCAAAAAGAAATACCGGTGATTATGCTTTCTGCGAGAGGAGAGGAATATGACAAGCTTCATGGTTTTGAAATGGGGATTGACGATTATGTGGTTAAGCCTTTCTCTCCTAAAGAACTGATGATGCGTATTAAGGTAGTCATCAGCAGAAACAGGACGCCGAAGGAAGACCGTTCGCATGAAACCTTTTCAAAAGAGGGACTGTTTGTGGATTTTACAGGAAGAGTTGTGACCGTAGACGGGGAGCGCGTCAGTATGTCGCCGAGAGAATACGAACTGTTGTTCTATCTTGTAAAGAACCGCAATATTGCATTAGAAAGAGAAAAGCTGATTACGGATGTCTGGGGTTATGATTATTATGGGGATGACAGAACTTTAGACACACATATCAAGCTTTTAAGGAATAGCTTAGGAGTCTACCGGAAATTTCTGGTTACATTAAGAGGAGTAGGATACCGTTTTGAAGCATGAGAAGATTAGCATAAAATGGAAAATTTTTATATTTCTGCTGATATTTATACTGATTCTTTTGGTAATTCTCTGGCTGCTTCAGGTGTACTATCTGGATTCCTTTTATAAATATGTCAGAACGAATACGGCAGAGAATGTAAAGGAAGAAGTCATTGCCCTTCTGGATTCCCTCAAAGAGGACACAGAGACAAAAGAACAACTGGACTTACTTGCAGAAAAGAATAATCTTGCGATTTATATAATTGATACAAAGGGACAGACCATATACAATGCAGAGTATATCGAAAATTCCCAGCTAAATACGATGCCCAAGCAGGATTTGGACAGATACTATCAGTTGGCAAAAGAGAACGGCGGAAGTGCAAAGATTACCTTTCACGGAGATAAAAAGCCGGAATTTCAAAGAGAACCGGAACGAAAAGGAAATCCGCCAAAGGAAAACGCTCCGGCCCAGGAAGATGCTCCTCTGCAAGAAGAAACTCCATCCGAAGAAAACGCTCCGCCGAAAAGAGAAGCTCCTTTGTTTATGCAGAAACACGATATGGAACAGGCAGAGAGCGTTATTTATGTTACAATTCTTCAAAATGAAGGAGAAGAGTGGATATTCTTTTTAAACTGTATGCTGACACCGGTGAATGCGACCGTCTACACACTTAAGATAGAATTGATATTTATCAGTATTTTGATGCTGGTATTATCGGTTGTTTTAGCATGGGTGATTTCCAGACAGATTTCAAAATCCATGATTCGTGTCAGTAATTCAGCAATAGAATTAGCCCGGGGACAGTATGATGTGAGATTCGAAGGAAAAGATTACAAAGAAATTGCCGAGTTATCAGATACGCTGAACTATATGGCGAAGGAGCTTGGCCGTACCGAGAAGTTTCGCCGGGAATTGATTGCCAATGTATCCCATGACCTGAGAACGCCGTTGACCATGATAACTGCCTATGCGGAGGCAATGCGGGATCTGCCGGGGGAAAATACATCGGAGAATATTCAGGTAGTCATTGATGAAGCAATGCGTCTTACCAATCTTGTCAACGATATGTTAGACCTTTCTAAGCTGCAAGCAGGCGTTTTAGAAAAGAACAGTCAGGACTATAATCTGACAGAGGGAATCCGTCTTGTATTAGAACGGTATAATAAGCTGATTGAACAGGAAGAATACCGGATACAATTTCTTTATGAAAAAGACGCATGGATTACCGCAGATGTATTTAAAATTGAACAGGTACTTTATAATCTGATAAATAATGCTATCCACTATACAGGTGAAGATAAGACAGTAATTGTACGCCAGATATTGAAAGACGGAAATGTACGGATTGAAATATCCGATAGCGGAGCAGGGATTGCAGAAGAAGAACTTCCTCATATATGGGAACGCTATTATAAAATCGATAAAGATCATAAGCGCACTGTTTCAGGCACCGGATTAGGGTTATCGATTGTAAAACATATTTTAGAACTGCATCAGGCTTCCTTTGGAGTTGACAGTGAGATTGGAAAAGGAAGTACCTTCTGGTTTGAATTAAAAGAAATGCCATATCATTCATAGATGCGTGATGATACGGCATTTTATTTTCGTTATTCTCTTTTTGAAATAGGAATATATTCCTTATGTGCATCTACAAACTTATATGCAGGACGCATAATCTTTCCGCTGTAGGAAAGTTCTTCTAATCTATGTGCACTCCAGCCGGAAATTCTTGCAATCGCAAAAATCGGGGTATACAGCTCTAACGGGAGATTCAGCATAGAATAAGCGAATCCGCTGTAGAAATCGACATTCGGGCTGACACCTTTATAAATCCTGCGTTCATCGGCAATAATCTGTGGCGCTAAACGTTCCACAAGCGTATAAAGAACAAATTCCTTTTCCTTGCCTTTTTCCCTCGACAGGCGTTCTACAAAGGAATGGAAGATAACAGCACGCGGGTCGGAAAGGGAATATACGGCGTGTCCCATACCGTAGATCAGACCGGCATGGTCAAACGCTTTTTTATTCATAAGTGCCCGCAGATAATTGCCGACTTCTTCCTCATCCGTCCAGTCTTTTAACGTAGACTTCATATCTTCAAACATTTGAATGACCTTAATATTAGCACCGCCGTGTTTCGGACCCTTTAAGGAGCCTAAGGAGGCTGCAATTACAGAATAAGTATCCGTACCGGAAGAAGATACTAAGTGTGTGGTAAAGGTTGAGTTATTACCGCCGCCGTGTTCCATATGAAGAATCAGCGCAATATCTAAAAGCTTTGCTTCTAATGAAGAGAATTTAGAATCCGGTCTTAAAATATGGAGAATGTTCTCTGCAGTGGAGTATTCCGGTTTCGGTTGATGGATGAAAAGACTTGCACCGTCATGGTAATGCTTGTAAGCCTGATAACCGTAAACAGACAACAACGGGAAAAGACTGATTAACTGCAGACACTGCCTTAATACATTCGGAAGAGAAATATCATCTGCCGCATCGTCATAAGAATAAAGGGTAAGAACGCTTCTCGCTAAAGTATTCATCATGTCTTTGCTGGGTGCTTTCATAATAATATCTCTTACAAAACTGGTAGGTAATGTACGATAGTTGCTTAAAAGTTCCGTAAATTCTTTTAGCTGTGGCTTCGTGGGCAGCTTTCCGAATAGAAGAAGATAGGTACTTTCTTCAAAGCCAAAATGGCTGCTATCATCAATTCCTTTTACAATATCTTTTACATTGTATCCGCGATAATAAAGGTTACCGTCTGCCGGAACCGAAACACCGTTCTCAATCTTAGTAGAGCAGACATCGGAAATCTGCGTCAGTCCGACAAGTACACCTTTTCCGTTCAAATCACGAAGACCTCGTTTGACATCGTACTCTGAATATAATGCAGGGTTGATGGTTGCGGTCTCTTCACAGAGTTTGGAGAGTTTTAATATTTCAGGTGTTATTTCACTGTATGAATTTGTATGCATATACGACCTCCTTTTCTGTCTATGTTATCATAACATATAATGCATAGGTGTAACAAGAAAAATATACATGTTTTAAAGAAAATTAAAGAATGTTTAGATTCGTTTATAATTTAAATATGCATGAAATACTGGAAAAATGTAAAATTATACGATATGATAAAGAAAGCAGAACAAGCCAAAGGAGGAGCAAGGTGAGAACAGAAGAATTATATACATATGTGGATTATACGGCATTAAAAGCATATGCGGCCTGGGAAGATATTGAAAAATTATGCCAGGAGGCAGAGAAATATCATATGGCGTCTGTCTGCATTCCGGGCTGTTATATCAAACGAGTGCATGAGAGATTCCCGGAGCTTACGATCTGTACCGTAGTAGGATTTCCACTAGGCTACAGCAGTACAGAGGGAAAGCTTGCAGAAACCATACAGGCGTTAAAGGATGGTGCTGCGGAAATTGATATGGTAATCAATATCTGTGAGGTAAAGAACAAGAATTACGATAAAGTAGAAGAGGAAATTGCCGTATTAAAGAAAGCGGCAGGCAATCATATATTAAAAGTGATCGTCGAGACCTGCTATCTGACAAAAGAAGAGAAAATTGCCATGTGCAGGGCGGTTACCAATGCAAAAGCAGATTATATCAAGACTTCTACAGGCTTTGGAACGGCAGGAGCGGCATTAGAGGATGTTAAGCTTATGAAAGCAAATATCGGGCCGGAGGTCAAGATAAAGGCTGCCGGAGGTATCAGAAGCAGAGATGAGATGGAAAGCTACATAAAGGCCGGCTGCAGCAGAATCGGTACCAGCTCCGCAATTTCTATGTTAGAAGAGGGATAAACTATGGACATACAAAGATTAATTGCAGAAGCCTATGAGGCAAAGAAATATTCATACGCACCCTATTCAAATTTTCATGTAGGAGCTGCATTATGCACTGTTTCCGGCAGGATCTTCAGAGGCTGCAATATTGAAAATGCGGCATATTCACCGACGAATTGTGCGGAACGGACAGCATTTTTTAAAGCCGTATCCGAAGGGGAAAGGGAATTTTCAGGAATTGCTATTGTAGGTGATAAAGACGAATATCTGACACCATGCGGCGTGTGCCGCCAGGTCATGACAGAATTTTGTGATGCGAAGACCTTTCAGATCGTACTTGCAAGGAATAAAACAGACTACAGGATTTATACATTAGAGGAGTTATTTCCCGGAGCTTTTTCTGTGAAAAATCTATAAAATTTCGAAAATTTTACAAAAAACAGATTGACAAAAAAATAACATAGTGTATATTTGTAAGTAGTGTGTTTTAGGGACATTATTAATATGAACAGACACTAGTTGTATAATTTAAGGAGGAAATTTTCATGGCAACAAAAGCGTATTATCCAATTGAAGAGATCGGTGCTGGAAAAGTTGGTTTTTCTAAAACTCGTTCTATCATTGAAGGAGCTTTCTACGGTAACAACGTAGTGAAGGTAAGTACATTAAGAGAGGCATATGAACTGGCTAAAAATTCACCGGGAACTATCATAACAGATATGCCTGTATATAGAGGAG
>CAYWXJ010000059.1:0-12115 GCA_964462405.1 uncultured Eubacterium sp. | reverse complement strand
ATTATGCATGAAAACGGCACAAAAAGAAACCCCTAATTCCCCCATGAATGGGGGTAGGGGGTTGAAGTGTCGAAGACACTTTTTTACGCCGTGTGTCCAGCGAAGCTGGACCACACTTGCCGGTGTCAGTCCGGTCACGGTAATCGCCAGTGAGCCGTGTAGCTAAACTCGGTGCGCTGTAGGAATACAGGGCGCTAAGCGAGTGGATAAAGTAACCCGAAAAGGGAACGGGCAATCATGCAGACCGTAACATAAAGTGAATTCTGCCGTATCGTTAAAGAGGAATATATTATGTAACAGTTCAGCGTAGGACTTTGCACTTGCTGCAAAGCCCGTAAGAATATGTAGATTTTTCCGAGCGTGAATCCGCCCCTTGCCGTAGGCAACTTTAAATGGACGGATTCAGTAACAGTGAAGCCGAAAGGCTGAACTGTTACTATATTATGTGTATATTTATAAGATTTCATTGGAATAGAAAAGGGGATGTGCTATAATACAAAAAATATTGTTTTACGGAATGAAAGAAGAAGAGAAATGAAGAAAATTGTTATCATAATAAATGGAAATGGCGGAGTTGGTAAGGACACTCTGTGCGATTTTGCAGGTGAGAAATATAAAATAATGAATATTTCCGCAATTACACCGATTAAAGATATTGCCGGTCAGTATGGCTGGAAGGGGGAGAAGGATGCAAAGTCCAGAAAATTTCTTGCGGATTTAAAGAAGACATTTGTAGAATATAATGATTTACCGTACCAGTATTTGACCGAAGAATATGAAAAGTTCTTAAATAATTCCGCGCAGATTCTTTTTGTACATATCAGAGAAGGGGAAGAAATCCATAAATTCAGACAATATGTAGACATTCCCTGTATCACTCTTTTGATTCGGAGAAGCAGCAGTCTGGCAAGCTGGGGCAACGCTTCGGATGATAATGTTGAAAATTTTGTTTATGATTATACCTACAATAATGATAAAACGCTCTCAGAGGCAAAAGATGATTTTGCATTATTTTTAGAGGATATTTTAGCGCGTGTGTAAAAGGACAGGAACAGAAGATAAAGGCTGCAATTATATGTTTTTGGAATAGACTAACGGCAATTGTAAACTGTTTAATGATAAAAGGTTGACAATCAAAGCGGCTTATGATATATTTTTTTCGGACAATCAGATATAAATTTGCAGTCCTGATTAAAAATATGGAGGTAACGATAAATGTCAACAACAACATTAACAAGAACTAAGACACGGGATATGGTTTACATTGCAATATTTGCTGTATTAATTGCAATCTGCTCCTGGATTTCCTTTCCGGCAGCAGTACCCTTTACGCTGCAGACCTTTGGCGTATTTCTGGCAGTAGGAGTTTTAGGCGGAAAAAGAGGAACTCTTTCTATTTTGATTTACCTGTTATTAGGGGCCATTGGAATTCCGGTATTTGCAGGTTTTTCAGGAGGTATTGGAAGTATTTTAGGCACTACCGGCGGCTATATTGTCGGTTTCCTTCTGTCCGCACTTCTGATGTGGGGAATGGAAAAAATCATGGGTAAAAAGACATGGGTGCTGGCACTTTCCATGGTACTTGGTCTTGTGGTCTGCTATGCGTTTGGAACCGCATGGTTTATGGTAGTCTATGCAAGACAGTCAGGCGCAATCGGACTTCTGACAGCACTGGGATGGTGCGTATTTCCTTTCATAATCCCGGATGTCATCAAAATCGTATTTGCATTGGTAATCTGCAGAAGACTTGCAGGCATCATCAAAATTGATTAAGGATATAGAATATGAAAAAAGATCAATACATAATCAGGGCACATCATGGTATGTGCCTTGCCTTTTTTAAAGGAAAAGGCTACAGTAACGAATTTACCAGACATATGGGAGAGGTAAAAGAGAGATTGGAAGAAAATCCGCTTGTCTGCATTACCGCACAGACGGATGCTGTCTGCAGTGCGTGTCCGAACAAGCGGGGAGAAAATTGTGTGACAGAAAAAAAGGTCGCAGAATACGACAGACAGGTGCTTTCACGCTGCGGACTTTCCGAAGGGGAAGTAATGCCGTTTTCGGATTTTGAAAAACTGGTATACGACAAAATACTGTTTCCCGGAAAAAGAGAAGAAATCTGCGGAAACTGCCGATGGAATGAGCTGTGTCATTTTTCTGGTTGACAAATGTATTTTTTACTGCTAAAATACGTATAAACGAATTGAATAAGAAAAACGAATTACGGAGAATGAAAATGATAATCAGTGAACGGATTTTTGAATTGCTGCAGGAAAAAGGAATCTCCCAGAAGGAATTTTCGGAAAAGACCGGAATCTCCCAGAGTACAGTCAGTGACTGGAAGCGTAAGAAGACCAATCCGGCTTCCGATAAGATTATGCTCATCTGTGATGTGTTGAATATTTCTCCTTATGAACTGCTTTCCGGCATAGAGAATGAGCATTATAAGCCATTGGATTATGTAATCGTAGATAAGCAGTCGGAGGATTATCAGTTTTTAGAGAGCTTCCGCAGATTTAGTCAGACGGAGAAGAACCGTCTGCTGGGATATATGCAGGCAATGTCAGAAAAGTGATTTGTATGTTATGGGTGGGGTGTGGCTATGACAAAAGAGATCAATATGTTTGATAAGACGCCGAGACAGATTCGCTGTATTGCAAATGAATACCATTGTCCGAAGGATGACAGGCTGATACGCAAGCCGGATTTGGAGGTCGGACAGCTTTACTGGATAGAGAATCTGGGAATACGGTCCTGCGGTCCGCAGGTATATTTATATGAAATTCTTTCGAAGTATGGGTTTTGGAGCTATCTGTTTGAAGAGCTGAATCCCTATGATGAGACGGCGCAGCAGGAGAAGGGGTTTTACCGTCCGGAATATGTAAAGCAGGGGGCGTATCATGTACATTATGGATACCAGCTCTTAAAAGAATTGTATGAGGAGGGGAATCTTCCGACGGCAGTATTTGTAGGGAATGATTCTATGGTTGCCGGCAGCAAAATATCTGATTCCACCGCTTACTACGGTACAGGTTCAGATGGAATTTATGGGGGAATATGCGGTGCATTTATTAGAAGAGAGAGTACTTTCCGGCAGAGAAGTCTGCGTTCAGGTGACGGTGCCGGCGGAGCTTTATATCAGAGACAGTGTGGATAAGATTTCAAATATGAAAAAAATATAAATTTTGTAAAAAAAATCCAAATACGTTTGCACTATGCGAAAAATTATATTAAAATACAGTCGTTTCGTATATAGTATTTACAGGTAATTGTAGCAGTAGCATGTTGCAGCGGAGGATGGGATGATAAAGTACAGTGTAAAGAAGCCGTTTACAGTTCTGGTGGCAGTCATTATTGTTCTGGTTATTGGATTTGTTTCTCTGACCGAAATGAAGACAGACCTGCTTCCGGATATGAGTATGCCGTATATGATTGTGATTACAACATATCCGGGGGCCAGTCCGGAAAAAGTGGAGGAAAACGTAACCAAGCCGATGGAGAGCACCCTAGGAACCATCAACGGCGTAGAGAATGTAACCAGTACAAGTGCTGAGAATTATAGTATGGTCATGCTGGAGTTCGCAGAAGATACCAGTATGGATTCCGCCATGGTCAAGGTATCGTCAGCAGTAAACCAAATCGAATCACAACTGCCGGACACCTGCGGTACGCCGAATATCATGGAGATCAGTATGGATATGATGGCGACCATGTATGCAAGTGTCAGCTATGAAGACAAAGATATTTATGAAGTGTCGGATTTTGCCGAGGATGTAGTGATTCCATATTTTGAACGGCAGTCGGGAGTAGCAAGCGTATCCAATATTGGAATCGTGGAAAAGACCATCGAGGTACGTCTGAACCAGGAGAAGATAGACAAGATAAACGAAGAGATACTGCTTTTGACCAATGATAAATTAGCAGATGCGAAGGCAGAGCTTTCCGATGCAGAAAGCTCCTTAGCGGATGCAAAAGCAGAAATTAACCAAAAAGAAAGCGATCTGACAGAGCAGCAGAATTCTACAACCTCACAGCTTGCAGATGCCACACTGCAGTTGAATCAGGCAGTTGCCACAAGAGCTGCCTATGAGTCACAGCTTACCAGTCTTGAAGCAAGCAAGAAAGCATTAGAAGGTGAGAAGAAGGTCTATAAAGAGAAGAAGATTGAAAGTACATATAAGAGCTTAAATGAGATGTTTGCCCAGATGCAGACGGCAGCGGCAGGAATGCAGTCACAGCTTGGGGAATACAGTCCGTTAGATGCAGCCCAGATGCCGACAGATATTAAGGATGCCATTGACAATCCGGATAAGCTGAAATATTTCAAGACGGCAGTAGAAACGCTTGCCGCCATGCCGGATTCCCAGATGGATGAGAGTATCGTAGAGCAGGCAAAGGAGTTAGATAAGAAGACCTTAGAGCAACTTTATGAAATTGTAAATGTCAGAATCCCTCAGATCGATACGGAAATTGCGAATCTTGAAATTGAGATAAAAGTGGCACAGGAAGTGTTAAAGCAGGTAGAAAGCCAGATGACTACCGTTGATGAGGCCTATAAACAGGCAGAAGAGGGAAAGATTTCTGCTGCAGCAGGATTTGGCTCCGGAAGTGCCCAGATTGCAGCAGCGAAAACTGCAATGGAAGAAGCGCAGGAGGAGTTAGAAGAGGCGAATAAGACCTATCAGGACTCTGTAGAAGAGACAAGAAAGAATGCGAATATTGATCAGATGCTTACGCTTGAAACCCTGTCCGGTATGATTTATGCACAGAACTTTTCTATGCCTGCAGGTTATGTTGACGATGAGAATGACGAGCAGTGGCTTTTGAAGGTTGGAGAGAACTATGAGTCTGCTGATGAGTTGAAGAAAATGGTTCTCTGCGAAATTGATGATATAGGAGATATTCATTTAGAGGATGTTGCGGATATTACGGTTATTGACAATGCAGGAGATTCCTATGCAAAAGTAAATGGGAATCCGGGTGTTATTCTTTCTGTTTTCAAGGGAAGTACAGCAGGCACCAGTGATGTGTCTAAAGCCTGCAAGGAAGCCATTGAGGAATTAGAAGAGAAATATCCGGGACTGGACATCACTCCTTTGGTAGATCAGGGTGATTATATTTCCATGCTGATTCAGAGTATCGTATCGAGTATGTTAATCGGAGCCCTGCTTGCAATTATCATTCTTGCAATTTTTCTGATGGACATCCGGCCTACTTTAGTAGTTGCATTCAGTATTCCTTTCAGTGTATTGACTGCTATTGTAATTATGTACTTTTCAGGTCTTTCCATTAACATGATGTCACTGTCAGGACTTTCGCTGGCGGTCGGTATGTTGGTGGATAACTCCATTGTAGTAATAGAGAATATTTATCGTTTGCGTTATCGCGGACTGGAAGCCCCGCGGGCGGCGGTGCAGGGCGGTAAGCAGGTGGCAGGAGCGATTATTGCTTCAACGCTTACGACCATCTGTGTATTCTTCCCGATGGTATTTACCACCGGAATGGTAAGGGAATTGATGCTTCCGTTCGCGCTTACCATAACATTTGCATTAGCAGCATCCCTTTTGGTTGCGTTAACGGTAGTACCAACCATGGGTTCAGCATTGCTGAAAAAGGCAAAGCCCAAAAAGCACCGTATTTTTGATAAGATTCAGGAAGTCTATGCGGTAATACTGAACTTCTGTCTGAGATTTAAGGTAATTCCTCTTGGGATTTCTGTTGTACTGTTGATTGTATGTATTTCCGCTGTTATGAAGATGGGAATTGTATTGATTCCTGATATGGGAAGTAACCAGATTTCCGTAACTGTGACCATGCCGGAAGAAGACGACAAAGAGACGGCGTATCAGAAAGCGGATGATGTGATGGCCGCTATTCAGGAAGTAGAAGGCGTGGACTATATCGGAGCTATGGATGCAGGCAGCTCTTCCGGTCTGATCGGCGGTATGGGAGGAAGCACCGAGGGCAATTATGATAGCTTTTCTTACTATATTATTCCGAAAGAATCATACAGCAGTAAGAAGCAGGTAGAAGCTATCTGCGATGCCATAGAAGAAAATGCAAAAGAAATTGACTGTGAATTAGCAGCGAGCAATTCCATGATGGGTGAAATGGATGAGATGCTCGGCAACGGACTTCAGATTGACATCAGCGGTTCTGATCTGGATACTTTAAAAATGATCAGTGAAGAAATCATGGGTATAATAGAAAAGGTAGAAGGATTTACCAATATCAGCAATGGTCAGGAAGAAGCGGATGAGGAAATTCATCTGAATATTGATAAAGATGAATCTATGCGGTTAGGACTGACTGGGGCACAGATTTACAGTGAAATTTCAGATCGCCTTACTACCGATAAGACAGCAGTGACTATGACCGTAGACGGTACGGATATGGATGTTAAAATCATAAATGAGACAAATCCGCTTACCAAAGAAAATCTTATGGATATGGAATTTGAAACCCAGACACAGGATGAAGACGGCAAGCAGGTCACAGAAACCCATAAACTCAGTGAATTTGCAACATTAGACTATGGTACAAGTGTTGCAGCTATCAACCGTGAGAATGGGGAACGTATGATGAGCGTTACAGCGGAAACTATGGATGGCTATAATACAACGCTTTTATCGAGAGAAGTAGAAGATTTGTTAGAGGATTATGGGCTGCCGGAGGGATACAGCATTGCGTTTGGCGGTGAAACTTCTAATACTACAAATATGGTAGAGCAGATGATAAAAATGCTGTTATTAGGTTTCCTTTTGATTTATCTGATTATGGTGGCGCAGTTCCAGAGTCTTTTGTCGCCGTTTATTGTAATCTTTACCATTCCGCTGGCATTTACCGGCGGTCTGCTGGCAATGCTTGCAACCGGTGAGCAGATGTCTTTGATTACCTTAATGGGATTTTTGGTATTGATGGGAACGGTCGTAAACAATGGTATTGTATTTGTTGACTATACGAATCAGCTTCGTATCGGCGGCATGACAAGACGGGATGCGTTAGTGGCGACCGGAAAGACACGTATGCGTCCGATTTTGATGACTGCATTTACAACGATTCTGGCAATGCTTGCAATGATTTTCAGCCAGGATACGGCAAGTGAATTAGGACGGGGCATGGCGATTGTTGTTGCCGGAGGTCTGTTCTATGCAACCTTTATGACGATGTTTATTGTGCCGGTTATGTATGATATTTTGTATCGGAAAGAAGTAAAGACCGTGGATGTCGGAGATGATTCGATTGATGATGTACCGGATGATGCGGCGGAGTTTATTGAGCAGATGCGGATGGAGTAGTGCAAGCGTCTGTCGGACAGAAGCAGATCACTTTTTAATCATATAAGGCTTATGTAAAAACGGCAAATGCGCAGGGATGCGTATTTGCCGTTTTTCAAAAAACAGAAATTATTTGAATGAGCCTTTTACAGTGGGAAGATGACTGAGGTTGTTGTCGTCACTTCCATCGGGAAGAGATTTCAAATATTCCGTACCTTTCCGATGGGCAATGCCGACGCCTGCGATTTCACCTGCCCTTGCAAGAGCAACACCTTCTTCTTTATCTATGATCCGGTCATCTGAAAGCTGATAGCCCATAACCCGGCTTCCTTTTTTTACGAGAGCGGTAATTTTCTTCGCATCGGGAGAAGGGGTAGGTATATCATCTAAGGTGTTCATTGCAAATGAAATTCCTGTATTTTCTTTTGCGTCCATAAAAGCTCCTCCTTTCCAGTCAATAGTGTATGGAATGTAATAAAAAATATACATGGATAGAAAATAAAGAGTGACGAAGAACTTAGGACGTGTTATAATAATCGTATTATAGAAAAAGAAGGACAATGGGGCAGATATGAATAATGAAACAACCAAAACAGAGCAGTTAATTAAATTTTATAAGGAAGACCCGGTTAAGGAGAATCTGCAGGCATTAGTACATCAGATGAAGAAGACGACCTTTTTCGTACCGGGAATGTTTCCGGATACACCGGAGATACAGGCGATGAAGGAGCAGGCGAAGGAGAATCCCGGTCAGCAGGTTAAGCTTCCGGAGGGAACAGCACCAATTCCCACCATTCTTAAAAATTCCGAAGGTGAGATGTATTTCCCGGTTTATACCAATGTTGGACAGATTCCGAAGGAGCCAAAATTCGATTTGGTAATGAATATTCCTTTTAAATCCTGTTATACCATGGCATTGAATGAAAATATGGGAACACAGGGAATTGTATTAAATCCATTTTCAGACAATTTACGGTTTAAAAAGGAGCTGTTAGAAGCAATCCGTAAGGAAGATGAGATGATTGCAGCAGGAGCGAAGCAGATTAAGCTGACTCCGCAGCAGTTTAAGGTTATGATGCGTCAGAGAGCAGAGTTTCATGACCTTCCCTTAAGAGTATTTGAAGAGGGCTCAGAATTTATTCAGAAGCTGAGTGACGAGAAGGAAGTCCTCGTCAATGAAATTTATCAGAAGGCGTTCCAGCAGCCGAATTTATATCCATTCCGTGAAAGTGAATTTTCCGTTATGCCGCTGAATATCAGCGAGGAACTGATATTAGTACGGGTGGATTTACCTTCGATAAAGGAGAAGGCACAGCTATGTTATCGGGTTTACATTACCTTAAACCCGAAGAATGACGAGCTTCGGTATTTTACCATTGAGCGCGGGAAGGAAAAGGGTGAACGCAATCTTGGCGGAATCAACCGGGAGCTAAAGCATGTGGAATACGGAGAAGCTCCGGTAGAAGGCGCAGAAATCCAGCGCATCATGGATATTATTGGACAGGAAAAGGAACAGACAAGTTAATTTTTATAATTTGCAAAGACGCAAAGCCAATGGAATTTTGAAATTCCGTTGGCTTTTTGAGTGTGCTAAAGCATCCGGAGGGAGCTGCCAGTGTCCCGTAGGTTGCCAAAGCATCCGAAAAAATTGCCGTCGGCAATTTAAGTATAGATATAGAAAAATTGTACAAGCTAAAGTGAAAGAGAGGCTTAAAATGAATTTATTTGACATTATAGGGCCGGTAATGGTCGGGCCTTCAAGCTCCCATACGGCAGGAGCCGTAAAAATTGGAAGGATTTCAAGAAAACTGATGGCGGAAGAGATCGAAGCTGCAAAGATTTATTTTCACGGTTCCTTTCTGGCTACCGGACAGGGGCATGGTACGGATAAGGCGTTGGTAGCAGGATTGTTAGGACTTGCAGTGGATGACCCGAGAATACCGGACAGCTTTGCCATAGCCAGAGAAAAAGGAATGCACTATACCATCAGTGGAATTGATTTAGAGGAGGCGCACCCGAATACCGTAAAAATGAATCTGACCGGAGTATCCGGCAGGGAGCTTGAAATCGTTGCTGCATCTATCGGCGGAGGTCAGATACGGATCTGCGAGATGGATGGGCTGACAGTCAATTTCAGCGGTGACCAGCCTACTCTGATTGTACACAATCTTGACCAGCCGGGACACGTAACAGAGGTGACATCCATGCTGGCACATAAGTCGGTCAATATTGCCACGATGCAGCTTTACCGTTCCAACCGGGGCGGCAATGCAGTTATGGTCATTGAGTGTGACCAGGAGATACCGAAGGATTCGATCCATTGGCTGGAGCATTTAGAAGGAATTATCAAAGTGACATATTTAAGTCTGTTGGAGGAAGAGCATGTTTAGAGCATTAGAAGAAATTGAAGCTGCTGTGGAAAAACAGGGTAAGAATTATTATGAAGTAATTTTAGAAGACGACTGTAAGGAGCAGGGGATCACGAAGGAAGAATCCTTTGAGAAGATGAAACAAATGTATCTTATGATGCAGGCAGCAGATGCGGCATATGATAAAAAGCAGTATTCCGCCTCCGGTTTAGTGGGAACGGATGGGGATAAGGTGGCAAAAGCAAGAGAAAAGGGAACTTTTTTGTGCGGTGATTTTATCGGTGAAGTGATGGAAAAAGCCATTAAAATGGGAGAATCCAATGCCTGTATGAAACGAATTGTGGCAGCACCCACGGCGGGTTCCTGCGGTGTAATACCTGCCGTATTCTTAAGTCTGCAGAAAAAGCAGGGATTTTCGGATGAGGAAATGACAGAGGCTTTATATGTGGCGGCGGGAATCGGCGGAGTGATTGCGGAGCGTGCTTTCATTGCAGGAGCAGCAGGCGGCTGTCAGGCAGAAATCGGTTCGGCGTCTGCGATGGCGGCAGGTGCTTTAGCATATCTGATGGGAGCGGATGCAAAGGGGATTTCCAACGCCGCTGCGCTGGCACTTAAGAATCTGCTGGGATTAGTTTGTGACCCGGTAGCCGGATTGGTAGAAGTACCCTGCGTAAAGCGGAATGTCTTAGGGGCGGTGAATGCGTGTACCTCTGCGGATTTATCCATGGCGGGAATTATCAGCCGGATTCCTCCGGATGAGGTAATTGATGCGATGCGCTCCATAGGAAAAGCCCTGCCGGAATCCTTAAGGGAAACCGGGCAGGGCGGACTTGCAGCCACACCTACCGGTGAAGCTGTGAAACGCAGGTTTACGAGTAAATAGTCAGGATAAATTATTTATTGCTTCTGCGCCAGATTTTTAATTTATCTGCTTCTGCGATCAATTCATCCCTGAAGTCCGGATGTGCAATGGAGATCAGTGCTTCCGCACGCTGCCATGCAGACAGACCCTTTAAGTTGACCTTACCGTATTCTGTAACCACATAGTGGGTGTTTGCGCGGGTATCCGTAACAATGGAGCCGGGAGTTAAAGTAGGCACGATACGGGATTTCATCTGACCGTCTTTTGTCTTAAAGGTGGAAGAACAGCAAATGAAGCTCTTACCTCCGTTAGAAAGGTAGGCGCCTAATACGAAGTCAAGCTGTCCTCCGGCACCGCTGATCTGTTTTACACCTGCAGACTCTGCGTTAATCTGTCCGAAGAGGTCTAAATCTACCGCATTATTAATGGAAATAAAATTATCTAAAGCAGAGATGGAGCGGATGTCGTTGGTATAGCTTACCGGAGCACTTAAAAGTTCCGGGTTTTCATCCATGTAATCATACATCTTCTTTGTTCCGCATCCGAATGCATAAGCCTGGCGGAAACGGTCGATGCTCTTCTTAGAACCGTTGATCTTTCCGGCTTTTGCAATGTCAACAAATGCATCTACATACATTTCCGTATGAACACCTAAGTCTTTCAAATCGGATTCTGCAATCATAGAGCCTACGGTATTCGGCATTCCGCCGATACCAAGCTGCAGGCAGGCTCCGTTCGGAATCTCCTCTACGATTAGCTTTGCAACTGCAGTATCCACATCTGTCGGCGCACCGCCTGCTCCCATTTCACCGATGGCAGGGTTTTCACCCTCTACGATATAGTCTACCTTAGAAATGTGAATCCCGTTTTCAAATCCACCGAGGCAGCGCGGCATATTCTCATTGACTTCCACAATGATTTTCTTTGAATTCTCACATACTGCCATTAAGTGAGATGCATTCGGTCCGAAGTTAAAGAAGCCGTGTTTGTCCATTGGCGCTACCTGGAACATCGCAACATCATCCTTTGCTGCCAGGTCATAATAGTATCGCGGCAGCTCAGAATAACGAATCGGTGCGTAAAACGCACAGCTGCGGGCAATCAGCTTACGCTCAATACCGGACATATGCCAGGAATTCCAGGTGAAATGTTCACCGGCATCCTCACGTTCAAAAATAGCCGGTAATTTTAAGAGAATACCGCCGCGCAGGTTGACATCCTTCAGTTCGTCGGTTCTTTTCGCAAGAGCCTTGTCTAAGGCATCCGGGGTGCCGTTGCACCAGCCGTAATCTACCCAGTCGCCGGATTTGATGACCTTAACTGCTTTATCGGCAGTGACAAGCTTTTGCGCATATTCTTTAGAGTAATCCATGTGTACCTCCTATTGACTTTGTTAAATTTTTATCTTTCTCCATAGTAGCACGTTGGATAGGAAAAAACAAGTGGTGATAGATGGGATGCGCAGGTCCGGGGTTTTACTAAAATAGTAAAAAAACTAAAAAATTAAGTAAAATAATCTATTTTATAAAAGAGGGGATTGTTTTACTATAACCTGAATCCGTGAAACTCATTTAGTCACGATCCTTGTTTTCTCTTGAAAATCA
>CAYWXJ010000058.1:0-12296 GCA_964462405.1 uncultured Eubacterium sp. | reverse complement strand
CCAATGCGACGCTCTACCGACTGAGCCATGCCAGCATCTCGTTGATTGCCTCAACGCATATTATCTTACTATAGCTTTTCCATCTTGTCAATATGGAATTTTATTTTTCCTCTATCTTTCCCTTCATCCGCTGAATTGCATTATCAATCGCCTTGGGGGATTTGCCCATTTTCTCTGCAATCTGCCTGTAATTGAAGCCTTCAAGCATATAATCAAAGACCTGTTTTTCCATCTTACTTAATTTCTTTGATAATATTTCTAACTTCTGTTTGATATTTTCCCTGTCAATCAAAAGATGCTCCGGATTCTCATCTGCTTCTGCAGGAAGAATATCTGCTAAGACCACCCCGTCCGCATCGGAATCATCATAGAGTGAAATGTAGGAATTTAACGGAGCATGTTTTTTTCTTCTGGAAGCCTCAACTGCCGTATACATCTGTCTTGCAATGCACAAATCTGCAAAATGATAAAAGGATGCATCATGCCCGGGCTGATATTCCCGGATTGCCTTGAACAATCCAATCATTCCCTCCTGAATCAGGTCATCCGTGTCTCCGCCGATCAAATAAAGCGCATTTGCCCGTTTACGAACCAATGGCTTATATTTATCTAAAATATAATCCATAATCTGATCTTTATGATTTCTTAATTCTGCAATCAATTCCTCATCGGAACAGCCTGTATAATCTTCCATTCTATACCCCTCTCTGGCGCAGGATCTCATATGCCAAAACTCCCGCCGCTACAGAAGCATTCAATGAATCAATATCTCCCTTCATTGGTATGGAAGCAATAAAATCACAGTTCTCCTTTACCAGCTTGGATACACCTTCTCCTTCGCTTCCGATCACAAGACCAATCGGTCCCTTTAAATCCAAATCATACATCGTAGTTCCGCCCATATCTGCACAGACGAACCAGAGTCCCTCTTCCTTTAACTCTTTGATCGTATTCGTCAGATTTGTCACCTTTGCCACCGGAGTATAATTAATTGCTCCGGCAGAGGTTTTTGCTACCGTTCCCGTAAGTCCTACCGCCCTGCGCTTTGGAATAATAACGCCGTGAGCTCCTGCAAGATTTGCAGTACGGATGATTGCTCCTAAATTGTGGGGATCTTCAATATTGTCTAACAACAGGATAAACGGCGGTTCTCCCTTATCCTTCGCATTCTGCAGAATCTCTTCTACCGTGGCATATTCATAGGCTGCTGCCATGGCAACCACGCCCTGATGCTTTTTTGTTTCTGAAAGCTGGTCTAACCGCTCTTTTGTGACAAAATTTATAATCGTATCATGCTTTCTTGCTTCCCGTAAAATGGTCTGTACCGGACCATCCTTGCAGCCGTCTAATACAAACAGCTTATCAATGGGTTTGCCGGAACGAAAAGCCTCTAATACGGCATTTCTGCCTTCTATTTTCAATTCTTCGTAATTCATGGTTTCCTCCAAACTGCATGTGCTGCGCCATAACAGTTACTATTTACTCCGCTGCCATGCAGCACAATGTATGCCGCAGAGCAGAGTGAAATACGGCCTTTATATTTTTTCATTAATTGCTGCAAGCCCTTCTTTGACCAGAAAAAGAATACGCTCAAACTGGTCTGTCAGATATAGATATCCCATCAGAGCTTCAAATCCCGTTGCCTTGCGGTAATCTGACATCGTAGCATTTTTTGCCATGGTAGGAGACTTGGCATTTCTGCCGCGGCGGTAAATATCGCTCTCTTTCTCTGTCAGATGAGGCAATAATTTTTCTATCATTTCTGCCTGGGTATGTGCCTTCACAATATGGCTTGTCCTATGATGCAGCTCATTGGCGCGGGTATTGCCCCGTCCCACTACAACGGAACGGATAACCAAATCAAAAATGCCATCTCCGATATACGCGAGAGTAAGAGGTGAATAAGAACGTATATCCACCTCTTTGATAGCAAATTGTTCTCTGATGTATGAATCTATGCCCTTTTCCATTGCACACCTTCTCTGGTATCCTTCAAGATAATTCCTTTTTCTAACAGTATATCACGGATTTCATCTGCTCTTGCAAAGTTTTTCTCTTTTCTGGCTGCCTGACGCTCTTCAATCAATCTTTCGATTTCTGCGTCTAGTATTTCTTCTTCTTTTTCAATAATAATACCGAGCACATCACACAAGGTCTTCAGATTCTTATACAGATCCGTCAAAAACACATGGGTATTCTCTGCGGATACATTGGTATTTATAAATTTTACCAGCTCAAATACGGCGGAAATTGCATCTGCAGTATTAAAATCATCATCCATTGCAGCTTCAAATTTCTCTGTAAATCCTTTGCCCTCTTCTAAGAGCGCCGCTTCTTTTTCCGTCATATCTGCTGCGGAAGCATTTTTCTGCAAATGTGTCAGATTCTCCGCTGCTGTCACGATTCGCTCTAAACCGTTCTTTGCAGCTTCCATCAAATCAGCGCTGAAATTGAGCGGGCTTCTGTAGTGTGCGCTTAACATAAAGAAACGAAGTACCTGAAGGTCATATTTCTCACTGATTTCACGGACGGTAAAGAAATTGCCTAAGGATTTTGACATTTTCTTATTATCTATATTTAAAAACGCATTGTGCATCCAGTATTTGGAAAACTCCACACCGTTGGCTGCTTCACTCTGGGCAATTTCATTCTCATGGTGCGGGAAAATCAAATCCTCTCCGCCTGCATGAATATCGATCTCATCTCCGAGATATTTCTTGGACATGACGGAACACTCAATATGCCAGCCCGGACGGCCGTCACACCAGGGGGATTCCCAGTATGGCTCTCCTTCTTTTTTCGGCTTCCAAAGTACAAAGTCTAAGGCATCTTCCTTTAACTCACCGGTTACCTTAATATCTCTGTGCCCTGCCTGTAAATCATCGATATTCTTATGTGAAAGCTTACCATAATCTTTAAATTTACGGGTTCTGTAGTACACAGTTCCGTCTTCTGCCGCATAAGCATAGCCTTTTTCAATCAATTTGGAAATCATATCGATCATACCGCTGATTTCCTGGGTTGCTAACGGATGTGTCGTTGCCGGTTTTACATTCATATCGGACATATCTTTTTTGCATTCTTTAATAAATCGCTTTGAGACTTCTTCCGCAGAACTGCCTTCTTCGATGGATTTTTTGATGATTTTATCATCTACATCCGTAAAATTAGATACATAATTCACCTCATATCCCTTATATTCCATATAACGTCTTACGGTATCAAATACAATCATGGGTCTTGCATTTCCGATATGGATATAATTGTATACAGTAGGTCCGCAGACATACATTTTAACCTTGCCTTCCTCTAATGGAATAAATTCTTCTTTTTGTTTTGTCAACGTATTGTAAAGCTTCATCCTTTTTGTATCCTCTCTCTTTCTAATTCTTTGATCTGTCTTTCTAAATCAAGTACACGGTTGCATAAAACGGAATTTTCATGCTGCAATGCCGTGATGTCCTCTTTTACCGGGTCCGGAAGATGAACCTGATCCATATCACTTCTTGGCACCTTCTGGTTATTCCGTTTTACGATACGGCCCGGAACACCTACCACCGTACAGTTTGGCGGAACCTCTTCTAATACCACGCTCCCGGCACCGATTTTAGAGTTCTCTCCGATGGTAAAAGAACCGATAATCTTTGCACCGGCACTTACCATAACATTGTCGCAAAGCGTCGGATGACGTTTTCCTGTTTCTTTTCCGGTTCCTCCTAATGTGACGCCCTGATACAGGGTAACGTTATCGCCGATAATGGTCGTTTCCCCGATGATGACACCGCTTCCGTGGTCAATAAAAAACCCCTTTCCAATGATGGCACCCGGATGTATCTCAATTCCGGTCCTTCTTGCTGCCCGCTGGGAAATATATCTCGCCCAGAAAAAATGTCCTTTCACATACAGCTTATGTGCCCTGCGGTAGCTTAGCATAACCCGAAATGTCGGATATAACAGTACTTCTATCGGCGATTTAATTGCCGGGTCCCGCTCCTGTATCACTTGAATTTCTTCTTTTACAAATTTAAAAAATTCCATTTCTTTCACTTCTTTCTCAGGTTTATGAAACATAAGAAAAAAACTCCGTCTCTAAACTAAGAGACGAAGTTATCCGCGGTTCCACTCTATTAAAAGCATCTGCTTTCACTCAAAATGCGTAACGTGCATGATTCGTATCCGGCTACTGCCTTCACCGGATCAGCTCCCGGACGCACTTCAAAAATCATGTGTAAAACTGCTTCCAGCCAATGGCAGTTTCTCTCTTTACAACAGTGGATTCCCTACTTTTTCCGTTCTAAGCCTTTTTCATATCTTTATATAGTTTATGCACGATACTCCGTTTTGTCAACTGTTTTCTTAAAGTGTTTTACGCAAGTGTTTTACGCTTTTGCACAGCCGCGGCAGCAACCACCGGCACTGTCAGATACCATAATGCTGTTCTCAAAAAAATGTCTTAAGGAACAGATTGCCTGAGCAGAAATTCCCTCTTCACTTCCGGTAAAGCCTAAGCCTTCTTCTGTGGTTGCTTTTACGTTAATCTGATTCTTTTCGATTCTTAATGTTTCTGCAATATTCTGCTCCATCTGTTCAATATATGGGCGAAGCTTTGGCTTCTGGGCAATAACGGTAGCATCAATATTCTCAATGAGATAGCCTTCCTTTTCTAACAGTTCTCCTACATGAGCTAATAATTTTATGCTGGAAATTCCTTTGTAACGCTCATCCGTATCAGGGAAATGCTTGCCAATATCGCCTAATGCGGCCGCACCTAACAATGCGTCCATGACGGCATGAAGCAGTACATCCGCATCGGAATGTCCTAACAAGCCTAATGTATGAGGAATTTCTACGCCTCCAAGGATTAATTTTCTATTTTCAACTAATTTGTGTACATCATATCCTATTCCTACTCGCATGGGGTCTCCTGTTCTGTTTTATATTTTACTTTTATTTTCTTTCCTTCTGCATTATTATATATCTTATTCCATTTTTACACCATCTGTTTTTCAAATATCTGAAAATGAAGCCCAAATTCCATTCTAATTTCACTAACTTCTTACCCCTTTCTACCCAAGACCTCCTATGTAATTGTTCCGGAGATTTCTTACCGAAAACTCCTGCTGTTAATGGAATATAAAGCATAAATTTTCTGATAAGAACAGCACACGCTGTTGCTTGGAAATGTCTGAAGAATCGGAAACTCTGTGTTCCGGACCAGATAGTATATCTTAGAAAATATGCTTTTAGTCAGAATAACACACAGAAATTCTAATTACAATCCTATTTTTTATATTTAAGAATCAATTCGTAACAGTTCAGCGTAGGACTTTGCACTTGCTGCAAAGCCCGTAAGAATATGTAGATTTTTCCGAGCGTGAATCCGCCCCTTGCCGTAGGCAACTTTAAATGGACGGATTCAGTAACAGTGAAGCCGAAAGGCTGAACTGTTACATCAATTCACTAGCCCATTGTTTCCTGTATCATAGTACAACAGTTTTTCACATAATAAGAAAAAACAAAAGAGTATCGCCATATCCTTACTTTGCATATGGCAATACTCTTCCTTCTTTTTTATCTCACATCTGACGCATAATCTACCCAGCGCATCTCCATCGGTGCTAGATCCAGGTGAATAAACTTCTCTCCATTGATATAGAGGTCTGTTTCTCTCGCTTCTCTTGCATTATTGATAACGGCAATCTTACCGGTCTTTTCAAATACCGCAGTCTCAGTATCCACATTGGTGACATAATATTTCTTCATCTCATTTTCCATATCTGCTGCATAGTAAATGGCACGAAGCAGAATCCGGCAGTTCTGCGGAGAATACGGCAGCCCTGCAAAATAGACACTATGTCCCTTTCCATAGGTATTGACTACCAACTGGCTGTACTCGCCGTCCATACTAAGAATCTGATAATCCTCACCCTGTGCATAAATCCGGCTCATACCTTCCCCAAAATCTATCTCGCCGTCAATATCCTCTAAAATAAAGTGTTCCGGGTTCATCTCATTATATTTGTCCGTGCTGAGTGAGAAATTCATCTCACGGTCTACTCCAAGTACATCGCTCAACTGGAAGTAACGACCCTGAAACTGATAAGCCGTCGGTTCACCGACTCCGATAAATCCGCCGCCGTGATCCACAAAGCTGCGGATTGCAGTTACGACCTGTTCATCCATCCAGTTCTTATCTCCGCTGAATGCCGTTCCTGCATCGCCGGAATTGATAACCACTTTTATCTCTCCCTTTTCAAGGATTCCGTCCTTAATATCCTCAAAGGTAATAAATTCTACGTCGAAAGGCATGCCGCTTAAGCACTCTAATACCCCTACATAGGAATAGATTTCTCTGTGCCAGATTGCGTGATGTACCTGATTTGCCATCCATCTTCTTAAGTTGCCCCAGCAATTTAAAACTGCTACCTTAAACGATGCCACATAAGCACTGCTTCCCTGCATATTTTCATGAATCAGACGGAATTCATTTACTACATGCTGTATCGTATCAATAAAACCGTCCCACTCGGAAGCCAATTTCAAATATCCGCCGTATCCGATTCTATCCAATGGAGAGCGTAAAATCGCACGTCTTGCCTTTAACCAGTTTTCCTCTGCCTCTCCAATCGGATCACCGCCTTCACAGAATACATCCGGAAAGAAATATGGCAGCAGCCTTCCTTCGGTATATTTTACGCCCTTAATATCGGAAATCATACGCATGGTCACACCGTCACCAACAGAACCTACCACTGCATCCAGTCCGATGTTGGCAAAATATTTACCAAACGGCTCTGTTCCAATCCAATGATCTCCTAAAAACATCATGGCTTCTTTTCCGTAGGAATGTACAATATCAACCATCTCTTTTGCCAGCTTGCTGACCTCAATCATCTGAAATTCTATGTAATCCTTAAATTCCTTACTTGGCACACGGAAAATAGAGTTGTGATAGCCTTCATCCACAATAAATTCCGGTCGGAATTTATAGCCTGCCCATTTTTCAAACTGCTCTAAGATATAAGGGCTGACACTTGCACTGTATCCAAACCATTCTACATATTTTTCCCTTTTCTGTTCATCAAAGGTCAGTGTGAACTGGTGGAAAAATGTGGTGAACCTTACGACATCGATCTCCGGATGTTCCTCGCACCACTGTTTCAGTTTTTCCTTGACATGCTTCTGTGTCTTTGGCTGGCGCACATCAAAGGTGAGCTGGTGCGGTGCATCCTTCCAGTCATTTGTAATAAAGTTATACATATGTACCGGATCCCAAATCAAAAATGCGAGAAAGCTTACGGTATATTGATGATAGGGAATTGTCTGAATTTCCACTTCTCCGGTAGATTTATCATATTCCCATTGTTCCGTCGGTACAATTTCTCCGTTCGTCCGGTCGATGACCTCCCACCAGCGTTTCGGATCGTCAATTTCATTGACCTTTAACTGCTCCGTATGAAAGCCCTTCATCAATTTGATGCGAAGGTTTTCTCCCCTTGCTGTCACGCAGTCACTGATTAAATACTCCTGCTGAATCTCTTCCGGATTCGCCTCTGCCCATGCATTGTCTTTTCTGGTCGTATAATAAGTTGCATATTTCTTTGCGTCAACAGAAAGCAGTGCATCCGGCATCGTCGTACCATCACAGTCTCTTAACGCATCTGCGCCTAATAATTCTTTTAAACGTATTGTTTCCTCTACCATATCCGTATCGGTCGGCAATGTTAATCTTCCCCTCTGTTCCATCATATCCTCCTTTTCTCTGAAATCGTTTCTTTATTGATTTTTATTAACTCTGACTATATGTTTAGTATATCTATCCTGTAGTACAGATGCAATTTTATTGTTGCTGTTTTTTTTATAAATCTTGCTTGTTCTGTTTTCAAAATTTTTATAAATATGCTATAATTTTGTTAATCATTTTTTTAAGGAGCGGCCTATGAGTAATGAGAGCATTTTTTTCAAAAAACCGGAGCAGAATAAATTTCATTTGCGTTATATCTCTTTTTCGAAATATGAGGGAGACTGGCCTTCTCTGCCACATACCCATCCATTTTCGGAACTGTTTTATATTATCAGCGGAAAAGGCGAATTTTATATTGACGGAAATACCATTGCCGTTTCTCCAAACGATTTGATTTTAATCAATCCGAACATTGAGCATACCGAAAAGACAAAGACTGCTGCACCTATGGAATATATCGTCTTTGGGGTCGATGGTCTTGCATTTTCATTTCCGGATAAAGACCCTGAACAGTTTCCTGCAAATTATGGTCATTACAGCTACGCTTCTGTGCAAAATCATCTGATTCAGTTTGCAAGGCTTATGATGCAGGAATTTTTAGAGAAAAAACCAGACTTTGATGTGGTCTGCCAGAATATTCTGCAGATTTTATTTATTTATATTTTCAGAGAACAGGAGGTTTCCCCGCTCTCTGCGGGAACGCAGCACATTTCTAAGGAATGTGCCGCTGCAAAACGATTTATGGATGCAAATTACAGCATGAACATTACGTTAGATACCCTTGCGGAAATCACCCATACCAATAAATTTTATTTAGCCCACTCTTTTACAGAATGTATTGGAGAATCTCCCATACACTATCTGTTAAGCCGGAGAATCCAGGCGGGAAAAGAGCTGCTGATAAATACCAATCACTCGATTTCACAGATTGCAGGCAGCATCGGCTTTTCTTCCCAGTCCTATTTTTCACAGGCATTTCGGAAAGAAACCGGTATGACGCCACAGCAGTTTAGAAAGCAGCACACTACTTAGAACGCTCCAGTGATTTTTTGGCCGGATTATCCAACAATTTTCCGTCTGCATCAAATCTGGAGCCATGACAGGGACAATCCCAGCTTTTTTCGTCCGGATTCCATACAAGTCCGCATCCCATATGAGTACACTGTGCACAAGTTGTATGGAATAATCCGCTCAATAATCCCTTTACACTCATTCCGGCATCGAGAAGAAAATTTCCCATACCAGCACGAATCTGTATTCTCTGGGGTGAAAATACTTTTTCATAAGGATTTCTGATTGCACATAATTCATCCCGCAAAACCATGGCGGCAACCATGGATGATGTCATTCCCCATTTTTGAAATCCTGTTGCAACATAGAGATTTGGGGTAAACACCGAATATTTTCCGATAAAAGGGATTCCGTCGTGAGGCATACAATCCTGTGCAGACCAGCGGGCGGCTTCCCTGCTGCCCGGAAAATACCGTGCTGCTGCCTCTGCAAGAGAATCATAGGCTCCCCCATTTTTGTTATTCCCTGTTCTGTATGCACTTCCCCCTAATAACAAAAATTCCCCGGACTGCCGCAAGGAAAGCCCTCCCGGATCGATTCCATAATACATTCCCGTAAGCTCCCCTGCTCCCGAAAGTGCTAAAACACTGCCTCTCTCCTGATGTTGACGTAAAAAATAAAATCCCGGTATATTAAAAAATGGATAGTGGGTGGCAACTACAATCTGATCTGCTGTCAGTACAGTCTCCTCTGTTATCACTTTATTTCCTTTGACTGCTGTTACCTTTGTATGTTCTGCGATTTGCAGACCTGCAGAAATATTTTCCACAAACTCCAATGGAGAAAACTGCGCCTGATTTTGAAAACAGACAGCTCCTTTTACAGAAAAAGGCAGTTCGGTTTCCGTTGTAAAGCATACGTCGATTCCAAGCTGTGCTGCTGCCTCTGCCTCCTCTTTCAGCAGTATCTCTCCCTGTTCTTCTAAGGTATACAGATATGCAGGAACTTTTTTAAACTGACATTCTATCCCACGGGTTTTTATCAGCCGTTCATATTCCCGTATCGCTGCTTCATTTGCCCTAAGATAAAGCCTCGCTTTTTCTTCTCCTGCTTTTTTTATCAGTGTACTGTATTTTAATCCGTGCTGGCTTGTGATTTTTGCAGTTGTCTTTCCGGTCTGCCCAAAAGCAATTTCATCCGCCTCAAGAATTAGAACTTTTTTTCCCTGCTCTTTCAGATAATAGGCAATTAAAAGCCCTGCCATACCGGCTCCTATTACAATCACATCCCACTTCGGCGTTTCAAAAAGCGGAATCTGCATATCTGCTTTTGTTTCTATTTGCTTTGTCTGTTTTTTCCATAAAGATTCCATGTTATAGACCTCATTTCTTTTGGTTGGCATTAGTATGTGCCATTTGACCCAAAGAATGCAGATTCACAGACAGCCTGTTTCTTTATGCATATTTCCCTTTTATTTGCGTAGACTAGTTCTGAAAGGACGGTGTACTGATGAATTTTGATAAAATTATCTGTAACTGTTTGAACATCTCAAATGGCACAATTAAAGCAGCCGTGGATGCAGGAGCAAGCACTTTAGAAGATGTTGCAACAATTACCGGTGCTACCACAGTATGCGGAGCCTGCCGGGAGAACGTGCAGCGGTTAATCGATTTTTTTGTTTCAGAACGGGATAAATGAAATGAACTGGCATCTGTTTGGATGCAGTTTATTTTGGGCAATCAGAATATCGGTTCCTCTCATTGATCCAGGAAACAGATACATCCATTGCGGCACGGCATGCCTTTGTCTGATCTAATGCATGCAGCATCACAAAATCATGTATGATTCCCTGAAACCGCATTGCTGTTACCGCAACTTTAGCATCCCGCAATTTTCTGGCATATGCTTCTCCCTCATCTCTTAATACATCTGCTTCTCCATTTAATATCATAGCCTCCGGCAGTCCCTTTAATTCTTCTGGTTCTGCCCGCAGCGGAGAAGCTGTAATCCGGTTCCGGTCCTGAAATGACAGGGTGTATTGATTCCAGAACCACATCATTTCCTCCCGGTAAAGATAATAATCCTTTGCAAAGGCACCATAAGAAGCCGTACAAAAACAGGCATTGGTAACGGGATAATAGAGAAGCTGCTTTTGAATATAAGGACCTCGTCTTTCCCTCGCCATAAATGTCATTGCAATCGCCATATTTCCACCTACACTGTCCCCTGCTACGGTCAATGTATCCGTATTTATCGAAAATCCCTTCTTTCTCAACAGATTCGGTATCCGGCATAATATGTAATAGCACTGCTCAATCGCTACCGGATACTGCGCTTCCGGCGCACGAGTGTATTCCGGAAACACTATAATACATCCCGTCCGTGACGCAAGCTCTCTCACCAGCTTTTCATGGGTATGGAAGCTTCCAAATACCCATCCTGCACCATGAATATAGAACATAATATTTGATGATGTCTCTGCCTCTGCGGGGGCAACGATATACACAGACAGACTTCCCCAGCTTCCGGTATCTACAATCGTTTTCTGTATATTTGCCGGATACATGGGAATGGGTGTGCTCTGTGCTTTCTCAAGCGCCATGCGTCCCTGTTCTACCGGCAGTTGGTAAATACGCGGGGTAACAGCACCTTCATTGCAAACTGCGATTGCTTCCGGTTCCAGTGAAATTCTTTTTCTCATAACTATTTTCCTGTTTTTATGATTTTTCCTTTAATTATATGTAGTAAACGGTTTGCATAATCTAAAGATAAGTGCTTATGAGAAACTTTTTTTCTTTTTTACATATATTAAACAAAAAGAATAGGTTACACTATGCAGAACGCATGCAGCTTTTATGATTCCACCAAAGACTATTTGAGTAGATTTTATGAAATATTAGATAAAATGATTTGCGGAATGGAAAACGCCCATCTGACGAACAGTATTTCTCAAAATTTTATTTCACAGATGATCCCCCACCACAGGGCGGCCATCCGCATGTCGGAAAGTATTCTGGAATATACAAATTGTGCTCCCCTGCAGGAAATTGCTTCAAATATCGTTGTCACGCAGACGCAAAGCATTCATGACATGGAATGTGCATGGCAATCCTGCCGTCTGCAGTCAAATTCCTGCCAGGACAATACACTATATCTGCGCGAATTTAAAAATATTACAAATAACATGTTCTATGACATGAATACTGCCTATGCCACGAATAATCTCAGTGATACCTTTATGCGCGAAATGATTCCGCATCATGAGGGTGCTGTCCGTATGTCAGAAAACGCGCTGCGCTACTGCATCTGCCCACAGCTCATCCCCATACTGAATGCCATTATCACTTCGCAGGAGCAGGGTATCCGACAGATGCAGCAACTGCTGTACGGGCATGTCTGCCCTTAACAGCGACTTTTTTATTTTTTACAAATGATAAATATTTAAAAAAGGGCTTGTATGATATTTTCAATCAGTGCTATAATGTCCTTGTGCAGATATGGTTCATCGGTAGAACGCTAGCTTCCCAAGCTGGAAAGGCGG
>CAYWXJ010000057.1:0-12531 GCA_964462405.1 uncultured Eubacterium sp. | reverse complement strand
CCCGTAAGAATATGTAGATTTTGCCGAGCGTGAATCCGAAAGGCTGAACTGTTACGCCCAGGCATACCGAATTGATCTGCCGCATTGACAAATCTGCCAAGTTCTGTTAAAATATCCAAAATAATATTTTTAGGAGGAAGAATTTATGAAAAAGTTTTCATGTATGGTCTTGGCACTGTTGATGCTTGTAACGGTATTTAGTGTGCCGACAACAGCGTCCGCAGCGGAAAAAGAGAGTGTTCCGCAGAAGGTTCGTATTTACAGCGGGTCTTACGATAATTACGCAATTTCCTTTGATTATGACAATTCCGGAGATCAGATTAAGAATTTAAAGACAAGCAGTAAGAATCTGGTTGCAAGACAGACAAGACAGGAAAGTTCGTCAGAAGATTCTTATGGATCAGATAATTCTGCCACGATCGGATTGTATGCGAAAAAAGAAGGAAAATATACAGTTTCTTTCGATATTTACAGTAAAGATGGCAGTACAAAGCGCAGTTCCCAGAAGGTTACCGTATATGCAAAAAATGATTCCCCAATCAAAAGCATCAAATTAGATGGTAAAAATATATGGGAAGAGCAGTATACTTCTGCATTTACTACAAAGAAGAGCGGTAAATTATCAATCAGCATGGCAAAGGGATATACTCTGAAGAAAATTCAGATTCGTACCTATGATAAGAACGGAAAAGAAGTAGTAAAAACCGTTAAGAATAATAAGAAGATTACTTTAGGACAGTATAGCTACAGTTATACTTATAGCTATGAGAGTGAGTATTCATCATATTGGAGAAGCTACTGGTATAAGTATTTGAATGCGCCGACCTACATTGAAATTACCTACAAAGATAAATGGACAAAGCAGAATGAAGTAATTACATACAGCATACAGCGGTTATCTAAATAATCAAAAAGCAGAGGGCGAATGCGATAAGGCATTCGTCCTTTTTAAATGAAACAGACAGAGATGTTAGAATGCGTATAAAAGAATGTTCTGAAATTATCATATGTCTATTGGATAAATCCATAAAAACTGGAAATCCTATCAAAAAACAGAAAAGAGGATTTTTGATATGGAACGAAACAGAGCGACAATGGACGGAAACCATGCAGCGGCTCATGTGGCATATGCCTATACGGATGTGGCAGCCATCTATCCGATTACTCCGTCTTCTGTTATGGCAGAGGTGACAGAGGTATGGGCGGCAGAAGGTAAGAAAAATTTATTTGGGAATCCGGTGGAGATTTCCGAAATGCAGTCGGAGGCAGGTGCTGCGGGAGCTGTACACGGAGCCTTGGCAGCAGGTACGCTCGCCGCTACATTTACCGCTTCGCAGGGTCTTCTTCTGATGATTCCTAATCTCTATAAGATTGCGGGAGAAGGACTTCCGGGAGTGTTTCATGTGGCGGCAAGAAGTATTGCGACCCACGCACTGAGTATTTTTGGAGACCATTCGGATATTTATGCCTGCAGGCAGACAGGGGCGGCAATTCTTTGCTCATCGTCTGTACAGGAGGTCATGGATTTTGCTCCTGCGGCACATGGAGCGGCAGTGGAAGGACGTCTGCCGTTTATTCATTTCTTTGACGGATTCCGCACTTCCCATGAGATTCAGAAAATTTCCGTATGGAGCGACGAAGACCTGCGGGATATTTTTCCGATGGATTCTGCAAAAAAATTCCGTCAGAATGCGTTGAATCCTGAGCATCCCTTTGAATGGGGACAGGCGCAGAATCCGGATACCTTCTTTCAGATGCGGGAGGCGGCTAACCGCCATTATGAGCAGATACCGGAAATTGTAGAAGCCTATTTTGCAAAAATCAATGAGAAAATCGACACCGATTATCATCTTTTTAATTATTACGGAGCAGCAGATGCTAAGCATGTAATTGTTGCCATGGGTTCTGTCTGTGAAACTATAGAGGAAACGGTCGATTATCTTATGACGAGGAAGGAAAATGTGGGTCTGATTAAAGTCCGGCTTTACCGTCCGTTTTCGGTGGCAGCGTTTTTAAAGTGTATACCGAAGAGTGTACAGCAGATTTCTGTACTTGACCGTACGAAGGAACCAGGCGCACCGGGGGAGCCACTATATTTAGACGTAGTATCCGCTTTGCAGGATACTTGTTTTGCAAAAGTAAAGGTCTTCAGAGGCCGCTATGGCCTAAGCTCGAAGGATACGACGCCCGGACAGATTTTAGCCGTATTCGCCAATCGCAAAAAAAGAGAGTTTACAATCGGAATCCGGGATGATGTGACAGAATTGTCCTTAGACCCGTTAGAGCAGCCGGAAATGATGACAGAGGGAGTTTTTAGCTGCAAATTCTGGGGGCTTGGGGCAGACGGAACCGTGGGAGCAAATAAAAATTCCGTCAAGATCATCGGTGACCATACGGATTTGTATGCACAGGCGTATTTTGACTATGATTCCAAAAAATCCGGAGGACTTACGGTATCGCATCTTCGATTCAAAAAACACAGAATCAAATCTGCCTATCTGGTGCAGAAGGCGGATTTTGTGGCATGTCACAATCCTTCCTATGTGTGGAAATACAATATGGTGCAGGATTTGATTCCAGACGGTACCTTTCTTTTGAACTGTCCGTGGAGTCCCGCAGAAGTGGGAAAACATCTTCCGGGACAGCTCAAGCGTTATATTGCAGAAAATCATATCCGGTTTTATATCATAAACGGTGTAAAAATCGGTATGGAAACCGGAATGGGTCCAACGAGAATCAATACCATTCTACAGGCGGCATTTTTTAAGCTGACAAATATTTTACCGGAGGATGAAGTGGTAGAACTGTTAAAGGATGCCGTGAAAAGGACTTATGGAAAAAAAGGGGATGACATCGTAGAAAAGAACTGTGCAGCTATTGATGCCGGAATGCAGGGATTAGAAAAGGTGGAACCGCAAGCAGACTGGACAGAGTGTGAGAGTGACAATCTGTTTGGTGAAAAAGTAAAGGGCAGAAGCCAGTATGTAACTGATTATGTCAATGATATTCAGCGTGCCGTTAATGCCTATGAGGGCAATAAGCTTCCGGTATCCTTCTTTCTGGAATACGCCAGCGGTGCTGTCCCTTCCGGTACAGCGGCTTTTGAAAAGCGAAATATTGCAGTCCGGATACCGAACTGGATACCGGAGAATTGTATTCAGTGTAATATCTGTTCCTATGTATGTCCACATGCAGTCATTCGTCCTGCCGTTATGAATCGAAAGGAGCGGCAGCAGGCCCCGGCAGGAATGACGAGTAAGGATATGAACGGGCAGGATGCATATCAGTTTTCCATTACCGTTTCTGTTTTGGATTGTACCGGCTGCGGTACCTGCGCTGCCTGCTGCCCCGCAAAAAAGAAAGCTTTAGTCATGGAACCGACGGAGAAGCACTATGATAAACAGGAATATTTTGATTATGGAAGAAAATTAGAGGAAAAAGAAGATTTAGTAGAAAAATTTGGCCCTGCCAGCGTGAAAGGCAGCCAGTTCAAGCAGCCGCTTTTGGAGTTTCACGGAGCCTGTGCAGGCTGCGGAGAAACCGCCTATGCAAAATTGGTGACACAGTTATTTGGTGACCGTATGTATATTGCCAACGCTACCGGATGTTCCTCAATTTGGGGAAATTCATCACCGGCTACGCCTTATACGGTAAATGCAAAAGGAAAGGGACCTGCCTGGTCGAATTCTCTGTTTGAGGATGCGGCAGAATTTGGTTATGGTATGCTGCTTGGAGAAGAAACCATTCGGAGAAGCTTAAAACAGAAGGTGGAAGAAATTGCTTCCGAAACAAAAGTCGAAGCAGTGCAGGAAGCAGCAGAGCAGTGGATTTCAACCTATGATAACGGCAGAGAAAATCAGAAAGCCACAGAAGAGCTTGTCAGCAGGTTAATGGAATGCGACTGCCATCTGTCAGGAGAAATTTTAGAGAAAAAAGACTTTCTATCGAAGAAATCCAAATGGATTTTCGGCGGTGACGGATGGGCATATGACATTGGGTTCGGCGGGTTAGACCATGTATTAGCCAGCGGCAGAGATATTAACATTCTCGTTTTTGATACGGAGGTCTACTCCAATACCGGAGGACAGGCATCAAAATCCACACCGCTTGGCGCCGTCGCGCAGTTTGCAGCAGGCGGAAAGGACATCCGTAAGAAGGATTTAGCCGCCATTGCCATGAGTTACGGATATGTATTTGTGGCACAGGTAGCCATGGGTGCCGATTATAACCAGTGTGTACGGGCAATTACAGAAGCAGAAGCCTATCCGGGGCCATCTCTGATTCTCGCTTATTCGCCCTGCATCAATCAGGGAATTAAATCCGGTATGCAGATGGCGCAGGAAGAAGAAAAGTTAGCGGTAAAATCCGGTTATTTCCATCTGTTTCGCTACCAGCCTGCAATCGGAGCTATGGAGCAACCGACCTTCCATTTAGACAGTAAGGAGCCGACCGGAGAATTTTACGATTTCTTAAATGGAGAAGTACGGTTCAATGCATTGGTGAGAAGCAATCCGGTCCGGGCGAGAGAGTTGTTTGAGAGGGCAAAAAAAGATGCGGATGAGAAATATCAGAAGTTAAAGAAGCTGGTAGCCGGCACCGACGGCAATTAGCCGGATACTTTGTCTGTTCGTCCATTTAGTTTATGTATATTCTGGAATAGCAGTAATTTGTGTTCTGCTATTCCAGAATTTTTCTTCTTATATAAAACAGATTTTCCCCTTTACAAGAAATCCCGATAATGCTACAATCATAAGCAAACAAGCGATTTCATACATCAAATATACGACGGCGGACTTTAGGAGGAAGCATTTATGGGTGGAATGGCACAAAAGTTAAAGGCATATATAGATCGCCGGAAAACAGAACGGGAAAGGATAATAATGAACGTGGAAAAAGAAGATTTTTTACTAAGTCAGATTGATGAATTCAGAGAAAAAGCAAAACAGCTCCAGAGTTTAATAGCTTCAAAAGAGAATAAAGTACAGGAGCTTCAGGAAATTGTAGAAGAGAGAGAAGGTAAGGCGAAAGAGCTTTCCGACATCATTGAGGAGCGTCAGGACGCTGCAGAACGCGTAGTTTCCGGCGTGGGTACTCAGATTGAAGGCATGGTGGAAAAGGTCAATGCTAAATTAAATGAATTAAATGAGACCTTTGCAGAGCGTTTGGCGGAAAATGCAGTCAACAGTACGGAGCAGGATGAAGCAGTTCGTAAGCTGATTGAAGAATATAATGCGAAATTAACAGAAACCATAAACGGACTTAACGGACAGTTTGACACGCTTAAGAATGAAATCTGCGAAAAGGTACATACTGAGGACGTAAAATGTTATCGGAATATGCAGATCCTCATTGAAGAGTCAGATAAGAAGCTGGACGAGATGAAGGAAGAAGTAACAGAGTTTGCTTCCGTCAGGACAATGCTCAAAATTATCATTGTATTTGCAGCATTGAATTTTGCAGGTCTGGCAGGATTTATTGTTTATGCTTTAGGTCTTGTATAAATAGAGTAACATTTTTGAGAATTGGGAATATATATAAGATATGCAATGTTTTGGGGGTGTCACAAGAAGTAGCGTAGATATGGCTTTACGGGGCAGCCCTATTTGTCGTATATGGCTGCAGGATAATGCAAGAGAGGAAAGTATGGGATTAAATCAGGAAAAAAAAGTATGGATCATAGGACACAAGAATCCGGATACAGATTCCATCTGCGCAGCGATTGCATATGCAGATTTGAAGAATAAGACAAGTGATGTCCGCCACGAAGCAAAGCGGGCAGGAAGTGTAAACGAAGAAACGAAATATGTTTTAGAGTATTTTCATATGGAAGAACCAGAGTTGGTAACAGATGTAGGTGCACAGATTAAAGATATTTCTTTTCGGAGAACAGCAGGGGTCAGTGACCATATTTCATTGAAGCGTGCATGGGAGCTTATGAAGACAGAGAATGTGGTAACGCTTCCGGTCACCGGTGTACAGAACAGGCTGCGCGGTCTGATCGTGACCAGTGATATTGCAACCTCCTATATGGATGTATATGACAACCGGATTTTAGCCACGGCTAAAACTCCTTATAAGAATATTGTAGAAACCTTAGAAGGCAATTTTCTGGCGGGTAATGAACATGCATATTTCATGAAGGGCAAGGTAGTTGTAGCTACTTCAAGTCCTGACTGGATGGAAGAGTATATGGAGGATGATGACTTAGTCATCTTAGGCGACCGGTTTGAATCCCAGATGATGGCAGTTGAGAATAATGCGAGCTGTCTGGTGATCAGTTCCGGATTTGCCGTCAGCCAGGAGGTTATAGATGCTGCAAATAAGCGGGATTGTGTCATTATCGGAACACCGTATGATACCTTTACCGTAGCTCGTCTGATTAATCAGAGTATGCCGATTAAGTATTTTATGACAAAAACGGATTTGATTCACTTTGATGTGGAGGACTATGTAGATGACGTAAAAGAAGTGATGTCTAAGGTGCGTCACCGTGACTTCCCGGTCGTAGATGAGAATGAGAATTATGTAGGAATGATTTCCAGAAGAAATCTTTTAAATACACAGAAAAAGCAGGTAATTTTAGTAGACCATAATGAAAAGACACAGGCAGTAGACGGAATTAACGGAGCAGAAATATTAGAGATTATCGACCATCACAGGTTGGGCAGCTTAGAAACCATGTCGCCGGTATTTTTCCGCAATCAGCCGTTAGGCTGTACCTCTACGATTATTTTCCAGATGTATCATGAAAAAAACATTGAGATTCCAAAGGAGATTGCAGGATTGCTCTGTGCGGCGATTATTTCAGATACCTTGATGTTCCGTTCTCCCACATGTACTGCCATAGACAGGGCAGCAGCGGAAGAATTGGCGATAATTGCCGGAATTGATATTGAGATACTTGCAAAGAATATGTTTCAGGCGGGCAGCGATTTTAATCGCAAGACGCCGGAAGAAATTTTTTATCAGGACTTTAAGACCTTTTCGGCAGGAGAACACAATTTTGGTGTAGCCCAGCTAAGTGCCATGAGCAGGGAAGAGTTAGAATCTGTAAAAGGGAAATTAAAAGATTATATAGAAACTGTTTTAAATGAGCGGAAATTAGATATGGTATTTGTGATGCTGACAGATATTTTAGAGGAATCTACGATATTAATCAGCGCAGGAGAGGAAGCGGATGGGATCATAAATCTTGCTTTCCCGGCAAAAAGAGAAGCAGATGGGTATTTATTAAAGGGTGTGGTATCGAGAAAGAAACAGTTGATACCGGCACTGATGGCAGCTATGCAGGAATAGTCGGAGGGGATTAGTAAGGAAGTGATGCAGGATGAAGTTTGAAAAAATGGAGAATGGTTCTCTGCGCTGTATTTTAACGCAGGACGATTTAGATCAGAATGGCATTGAGTTAGAAGACTTTTTTTCTAATTCGCAAAATGCCAGAGAGTTTTTAGAAAAACTGATTCGAATTGCAGAAGATGAAGTAGGATATAAGACCAGCGGGAATATGATGTCCATTCAGGCAGCGATTATGTCTGAGGATGAAATTGTTCTGACCTTTTCCGATAGTCAGGTCAGCGGTTCTGAAATCTTAGAGCATATCAAAAATATGTTTAATTCTTCTGCCCAAAAAGAGCCGGCAGTTCGAAAGCCGGACATCAAAGATGATATTTTAAGGGAAGCCGGAAAACAGAAGAAAGAAAACCGGTTAGAAGGAGAGAAAGAGGGATATGTATATCTGCTCACCTTTGTTTCCTTTTCCAGCGTCAGAAAATTCTGCAGGATTCTTCCGGTAAATCCGGCGGCGGAAAGTCGGTTATATTATTTAGACCGGAAAAAGCAGTATTTTCTATGGGCTGATTTGAATCACAGCACAAGAGGGTATGTCTATGAATTTGTGGCAGCATCTATGGAGTATGCCAACGCCATTGAGAAGGACAGTACTCACAGCAGCTATTTAGAAGAGCATGGAAATGTTATTATAAAAGAGCGCGCATTAGAGACATTAGCACAGTTATAAGGAGTAAGACAGAAGATGAAACAGAAATGGAGACCGGGAAATATGCTTTATCCGCTTCCGGCAGTGATGGTAAGCTGCAAACGGGAGGGCGGGAAGCCGAATATTATTACGGTAGCCTGGGCAGGAACGGTCTGTTCTTCTCCGGCAATGGTATCCATTTCCGTTCGTCCGGAGCGGTATTCGTATGATATAATCAAAGAAACCGGAGAATTTGTAATTAACCTTGTCACAAAGGAGCTGGTATATGCCACAGATTATTGCGGCGTCAGATCCGGCAGAGAGGTAGACAAATTTAAAGAAATGCATCTGACAGAGCAGGAATCAAGCTGTGTATCGGTTCCGGGAATTGCAGAAAGTCCGGTAAATATTGAATGTAAGGTGACGGAGGTAAAAGAGTTAGGCAGTCATCATATGTTTTTAGCAGAAGTGGTTTCTGTCAGTGTAGATGATGCATATATGAATGCCGATGGGAAATTCGAATTGAATCGATCGGGATTAATTACCTATTCCCATGGAGAATATTTTGAACTTGGAAAGAAAGCCGGAAGCTTTGGCTATTCTGTCCGGAAGAAGAAAGCAAATAAGAAGAAATTTCATAAGAAATAAAAAGAGCCATCCGAAGCTTTCAGATAACAGCCCGGAAGGCTCTTATATTTTGCTGCCGATTCAGATACATCATCCTGTAAAAAGGGGCTATCGTATCAGAGAATCCATCAGATATGCATAAATTTCCATATTCTGTTCCTGCCAGTTTTTGCAGACGGCTTCTGCCTGTGCCTTTGTCTTTACGTGAATGGTCAAATTGATGACAGGAGCATCCTTTTCTTTTAACTGACAGCGGACATCAAATCCCGGAACAGTAGATTTGTAAAAATCCGCCACAACGGAATTTTCATTCTTTAAATCCATTTTATTTTTTTCAAAATAAGAAATTATATCCTCTTTTATGGCAGGAGAAATCTTATCTCCGAAAAATTTTAAGGTTTCTTTACCCGGAGGAGTAATATAATACTGGGTATTATTGTGGGTAGATTCTGCGCGAATCAGCCCGGAATCCAGTAATCCGCTGATAATCTGCTGAACAGTGAAATAATCCGTATAATCCTGTTCCAGAAAAAAATTAGAAATCTGTGTATTGGAAAGTGGAAAATCCACCTTGTCTAACATGGCTAAAATCGTCATTTTATAGATTGTATTTGGCTCTGCCATTCAATTCCTCCTTTTCCCTGATAACTGCTGCGTTCTTTAAGCGTTTTGCTAATGGTGTTCAGTACACGTTTTTTATCAGCACTCCAAAGAGGAGCTGTCAATAACTTTTTTGGTCCGTCACCGGTAATGCGGTGAATAATGATATTTGCCGGAAGCAGTTCAATACAGTCGGCAATCAGATTGGCATAAGCATCCAAATTTAATATTGCAAAGGGCTGTTTTTGATATACTGCGTCTAAATCCGTTCCTTTCAGAACGTGAAGCATCTGCAGCTTTATCCCCGAAACCGGTAAATTCGAAACATAGAAAACAGAATCCAGCATCATATCCCGGGATTCGTCGGGAAGCCCTAAAATAAGGTGTACAATGACAGGAATCTGACACTTATGCAATCGTTTTACCGCTCTGTTAAAATCGGAAAGTGTAAAGCCGCTGCGGATAAATTTTGCAGTAGCCGGATGAATCGTCTGCAGACCAAGCTCGATCCAGACAGGCTTATACTGCCGGATCTCACAGAGAAGCGCTAAGACATCGTCCTCTAAGCAGTCCGGTCTGGTTGCAATCGAGAGCAAAAGAATATCCGGATGCAAAACTGCTTCCATAAAAATCTTCCTCAGATACGGGATGGGAGCATAGGTGTTCGTATATGCCTGAAAATAGGCAATGAATTTTCGGGCTTTGCTCTTTGCACACACCCTTGCTTTCGCAGCCTCAATCTGTTCGGTAATCGGGAGAGCCGGAGAAGCTGCAAAATCTCCGGAGCCTCCGGCACTGCAGAAAATACACCCTCTGCTATCTAAGTTTCCGTCCCGGTTAGGACAGGTCATACCGCCGTTTAAGGACAGACGGTAGACCTTTTCCCCATAAGTCTGCTTTAAGTAATAATCTAAGGAATAATAGGGCTTATCGCCCCAGAAAGTCTGCGGTTCAGTCATGGATATGGGCTTTCACAGCATTGCTGACAGTCTCCGCTAAACGCGGATCAAAAGCCTCCGGCATAATAAAATCTTCATTCAGTTCTTCATCGCTTACAAGTCCTGCAATGGCTTCGGCAGCAGCCAGTTTCATTGCTTCTGTAATCTTAGAAGCTCTGCCTTCTAAGGCACCCTTAAAGATACCCGGAAAAGCAATTACATTGTTGACCTGGTTCGGGAAATCGCTTCTTCCTGTTCCGACCACCTTTGCTCCGGCAGCTTTCGCAGCATCCGGCATGATTTCCGGTACAGGATTTGCCATGGCAAAGAGGATTGCATCTTTATTCATGGAAGAAACCATCTCCGGGCTGACAATGTTCGGTGCGGAAACACCTACAAAAATATCGGCACCCTTTAATGCATCTGCTAAGGTTCCCTGTGCATTTTCTAAATTGGTGACTTCCGTCATTTTCTGCTGCATCCAGTTCAGATTCGGATAATCCTTGCTGATGATTCCTTCTTTATCACACATAGTTACGTGCAAAAATCCGTAAGTCAGAAGTAATTTTGTGATTGCAACACCTGCAGAACCGGCACCGTTTACCACTACTCTGCAGTCTTCCTTCTTTTTTCCGGTCACTTTCAGACCGTTGATGATACCCGCAAGAACTACAATCGCAGTACCGTGCTGGTCATCATGGAATACAGGAATGTCTAACATTTCCTTCAAACGCTCTTCAATCTCAAAACATCTGGGTGCAGAAATATCCTCCAGATTGATACCGCCGAAAGCCGGTGCAATATTTTTTACAGTCCGGATAATTTCTTCGGTATCCTGCGTATCTAAGCAGATGGGTACGGCGTTTACGTTGCCGAACTCTTTGAAAAGTACACATTTTCCTTCCATAACGGGCATGGCAGCGAAAGGTCCGATATTGCCGAGTCCAAGTACGGCACTTCCGTCAGATACAACAGCCACCGTATTGGCCTTCATGGTATAGTTATATGCTTCGGCAGGGTCTTTCGCAATGACCTTACACGGCTCTGCAACACCGGGCGTATAGGCGATAGAAAGTGCATCGCGGTCCTTTACCGGTGATTTTGAAATTGTTTCTAATTTTCCGTTCCATTCTCTGTGGGCGGTTAATGCCTTTTCTCCGTAATCCATAGCAAAATGCTCCTTTATCTCATAAATGTTCATATTTTTGCTTTTAGCTTCTATATCATAGCATTAAAAAAATAACAAATCAAGAAAAAGGACTTTCTATTTTGTTGAAGGTGGTGTATAATGGGAAAATCAATGGTACCTACCATCATTTTGTCATATCGACAGAATTCCCAGAAGAACAACAGGGCATATGCGCGAATAGGAGTTGATAGAGAATGAGAGAAAAATATGAAAGTCTGTCAGTAACAGTATTAAAGGATTTAGCAAAAGCAAGAGGATTAAAGCATTTATCCGGTTTAAAGAAAAGCGAGCTGGTAGAATTGATGTTAGCAGAGGACGAAAAAGAAGCCTCGAAAGGAACAAAAGATACAGGTGCGGCAAAGAGTAAAAAAGAAACAGGCGGGGAGAGAAAATCCGAAGAATCCTCCGAAGAAAAAGCATCTGAAGAAAAGACTCCGGAAGAGCAGAAGGCTGTACAGGAAGCGTCAATCAAGGAATTAGACAGCGGAATTACCGCAGATGGAATTTTAGAGGTCATGCCGGATGGGTATGGGTTTATCCGCTGCGAGAATTATCTTCCGGGAGAAAAGGATGTTTATGTGTCCCCATCGCAGATTCGTAAATTCAATTTGAAGACGGGAGATATTATTACAGGAAATACACGTATCAAGACACAGCAGGAGAAGTTCAGTGCATTACTATATGTTGCGACCATTAACGGTTTTCATCCGAGTGAGGCGCAGAAGCGTAAGAACTTTGAAGACCTGACTCCGATTTTCCCGAATGAGAGAATCCGTTTAGAACAGCCGGGAGTATCCGTTGCTATGCGTATTGTAGACCTTGTTTCGCCAATCGGAAAGGGACAGCGTGGTATGATCGTTTCCCAGCCTAAGGCAGGTAAGACCACACTGTTAAAGCAGATCGCAAAATCTGTTACCAGTGCGAATCCGGATATGCATCTGATTATTCTTCTGATTGATGAGCGTCCGGAAGAAGTAACCGATATTAAGGAAGCGATTGAGGGAGATAATGTAGAAGTTATTTATTCTACCTTTGATGAGCTTCCGGAGCATCACAAACGGGTATCTGAGATGGTAATTGAGCGTGCAAAGCGTTTAGTAGAGCATCATAAGGATGTGATGGTTCTTTTAGACAGCATTACCCGTCTGGCAAGGGCTTATAATTTAACTGTCCCGCCAAGCGGAAGAACTTTATCCGGCGGT
>CAYWXJ010000056.1:0-12721 GCA_964462405.1 uncultured Eubacterium sp. | reverse complement strand
TTGCCATGGAGTGCAAGCCGAAGATGATTATTGCCGGAGCAAGTGCTTATGCTAGAACCATTGATTTTAAGAAATTCCGTGAGATTGCAGATGCATGTGGCGCAGTTTTAATGGTAGATATGGCACATATTGCGGGTCTGGTTGCAGCAGGGGAACATCCAAGCCCGATTCCATACGCAGATGTTGTGACCACAACGACACATAAGACACTGCGCGGACCGAGAGGCGGTATGATTTTATGCAATCAGGAAGCAGCAGATAAATACAACTTTAATAAAGCGATTTTCCCGGGAATCCAGGGCGGTCCTCTGATGCATGTTATCGCTGCAAAGGCAGTTTGCTTCCAGGAAGCATTGCAGCCGGAATTTAAGGAATATCAGAAGAATGTAATTGCAAATGCACAGGCGTTGTGCAAAGGCTTACAGGACAGGGGAATTAAGATCGTATCCGGCGGAACAGACAATCATCTGATGTTAGTGGATCTTACGACTTATAATTTGACAGGGAAAGAAGTGGAGAAGCTGTTAGATTCTGTCAACATTACCTGTAATAAGAATACCATTCCGAACGATCCGAAGTCTGCGTTTGTGACCAGCGGTATCCGTATTGGAACACCGGCAGTTACTTCGAGAGGATTGAATACAGAGGATATGGATAAAATTGCAGAAGCTATCGCAATGATGATCAAAGAGGGCGAAGCAAAGGCAGAAGAAGCGAAAGCAATCGTTAAGAGCTTAACGGATAAATATCCGCTGAAGTAATAATAATTTAAGGAATTTTTAAGAAATTAGATTTGTATTTATACTAAGATAGTGTTAAGATGGTTACGGACATTGAGAGATTCGTAACCGTCTTTTTTTATTGTATGGAAAATTTCCGCAGGTGGGCTTTTCATAGAGAACGGTAGATATAAGCAGGAGGACAGAATGAGTAAGAAGAAATTTACGATTATACTTGGAGCAGTTGTTGTTGCAGCAGCGGCAGCAGCAGGGATCTGGTATTTTTTTGGAGACGGCGGCAGGGACAGTAATGATAGAGTATATGTAGAAAAGGTATCTGTGATTATGGGAAATGCCACGGGCGCACAGAACCGCTATTCCGGTGTAGTGCAGCCGCAGAAGACAGTCGAAGTGAATGCAGATTCCGAACGTACCGTAAAGGAAGTTTTAGTAAATGTGGGAGATACGGTGGAAGAGGGAACCCCATTGTTTAATTACGATACGGATGATTTGAATATGGATTTAGAGCAGGCGAAGTTAGAGCTTGAGAATCAGGATATTGAGATTTCCAATTATAAGAGTCAGATTACAGAATTAGAAAAAGAGAAGAAGGAAGCTGCCGAGGAGGATAAGTTTGAGTATACCACACAGATTCAGACGATTGAAACCCAGATCAAGCAGGCAGAATTTGAAAAATCCAGTAAACAGTTAGAGATAGATAAGATTCAGAAGAAAATAGATAATTCACAGGTGCTCAGTACGGCGTCAGGTGTAGTTAAGACCATTAATGACGGACAGTCTTCAGATATGGGAGATGACTCTTCTGCTTTTATGACGATTTTGTCTACCGGGGAATACCGGATACAGGGAACTGTCAATGAGCAGAATGTCGGAATGATTTATGCCGGAGCAGAAGTCATTGTGCGTTCAAGAGTAGATGAAGAAATTACCTGGAGGGGCGCCATTGACAGTGTGGATACGGGAGAACCCTCCAGCTCCTCTGACAATCAGATGGATATGGGAGATTCTGAGGACAGCTATACGGCTTCGAGTAATTATCCGTTTTATGTGACCTTAGAGGATGCAGACGGGTTGATGCTAGGTCAGCACGTATTGATCGAATTAGATGAAGGTCAGATGGAAACAAAAGAGGGGATATGGTTATACAGCAGTTATATTGTAATGGAGGATACGGAAGAAGATTTTGAAAGTCTGATAGAAGAGGATACGGAATACGAAGCCGTGGAGAGCCTTATGTGGGATACAGAGGACGAAGTGACGGAGAGCCTTATGGAAGATACGGAAGCTGTGCAGATGGTGCAGCAGGCTTTTGTATGGGCGGATGACGGCAACGGAAGGTTGGAGAAGCGCGTTGTTGAGCTTGGAGCTTATGATGAAGCGTTAGACGAATATGAGATATTATCCGGTCTTACAGAGGATGACTTGATTGCATGGCCGATGGAAGGACTTTATGAAGGCATTATTACGGTAACAGATATAGATGAAGTGGATTATACTTCTGATTTGTATAATCAGGAAATGGGAACAGAAGACTTGAGGTATGATTCCGAAGATTTTTGGTACGATACGGAAGAAGGTCTATGGGATGACAGTATGCTGATGGATGAAGAGGAGTTTTTTGATGAAGAGGAGATGTATCAGGAAGATATGCTGGATACGGAGGTGTCTGAATGATACTGGATTTGAAAAATATTTTTAAGGACTACAATCAGGACAAACTGCTGGTTCCGGTGTTAAAAGATGTTACCCTTCAGGTAGAAGAGGGCGAATATGTGGCAATTATGGGGCCTTCCGGTTCCGGTAAGACGACGCTGATGAATATCATCGGCTGTCTTGACCGTCCGACTTCGGGGGAATTTTGTCTGGCCGGAACGGATATTTTAAAGCTGAAGGATAAGGAGCTTTCAAATGTCCGGCTGAACAGTATCGGATTTGTATTCCAGAGCTTTCATCTGATGCCCAGGGAAACTGCATTGGAAAATGTATCACTTCCTTTAAGCTACGCAGGGATCAAGAAGAAAGAACGAAAAGAACGTGCGTTAAAGGCGTTGGCAAGAGTGGGCTTAGAGGACAGGGCAACATTTATGCCGACCCAGTTGTCCGGCGGCCAAAAGCAGCGTGTTGCCATTGCAAGGGCTATGGTGAATAATCCGAAGATTTTACTGGCGGATGAACCTACCGGTGCATTGGATTCTAAATCCGGCGCACAGATTATGGAGCTGTTTCAGAAATTGAATGATGAGGGCGTTACTATAGTTATGATTACGCATGACAAGAATATTGCAGCACATGCAAAGCGGGTATATAACATTATAGACGGAGAGATTTCCGAGGAAACGGATGAGAAGGAGGCACATCATGAAGAAGAGAATTAAGAAATTTATCATTCTGCTAACAGTGCTTCTGGTCATTGGAGGTGCTGCAGCGGGCGGCGTTTATGCTTATCAGTCTTATAAGCAGGAAAATACCCAGGCAGAGGTGGTATATGTTTCGAATTTGAACTGGGGATTTTTCGGCGATGCTATGACAAGCGCAGGGTATGTGACGAACGATTACGAGCAGACTGTTTATCTGGAAGATAAGTCTGTAGCGGAAGTAAATGTAGAAGAGGGTGCCCAGGTTAAAATCGGCGATCCGCTGTTGGTTTTTGATACGACAGAAGAGCAGCTTAAAATTGATATGAAGCAGTTGGAATTGCAGGGAATTGAGAATGATATAAAGCTGGCGGAAAAAGAGATCGCAGAATTAAAGAAGAAAATTCCGGGCAGTTCCACAAGCAGCGGAACAAACGGAAGCGGCAGCGGAACGGACAGTGGAAGCAGCAGCGGAACGGACAGTGGAAGCAGCAGCGGAACGGGCAGTGAAAGCAGCGGGACGAACGGAAGCAGCAGCGGAACGGACAGTGGAAGCAGCAGCGGGACGAACGGAAGCAGCGGAACAAATAGTAATAGCAGCAGTACGAAAAGCAGCAGCGGCACGAACAGCGTCACAGGTAAGGGCAGCAGCGGGATAAGCAGCATCGACGGTGACTTTAGTATCGCTGCTTCAAAAGGTGCGGCCACTTCAACGGGTTCGACGGTGTTTATGCTGCAGGTAGAGCAGAAGGACGGAGATGCCTACAATTATATTGACCAAAATGCAGAGCCATACGAAGGAAAAGGAACACCAGAGAAGCCGTACCGTTTTTTATGTACGCAGGAATGTTATGTATTAGGTTCCTATCTGAATCAGTTAGTCAAGAATGAACAGGTTGCAGCATTTGAAATCTGGAGCGGTAATAGTGTAGTGGAAGGTACTTTATTAAGCTGTTGGACAGTAAATGGTGCCGAGAGAACTGCTGTAGCTGAAGATTCTAAATGGAAGGTGGCAACACAGGAAGAGTTAGAGGACGAAATCATATCGGATGATGATGATGACGAAGATGACGATGATGATGATTCGGATAACAACAATAATAGTAGTAATAACTCAACTAATTCCGGCAGCCAAAAGGATGATGATGACGACGATGATGATGATGATGAAGTGTCTGTAGACGAGTTAAAGAAAGATCTTTCTGAAAAAGAAAGTGATTTAAAAGAGCTTGAGATCGACAAGCGTTCTGCAGAACTGGAGTTAGAAAAGCTGCAGAAGGAAAAAGACGCAGCAACCGTACTTGCAACAATTAATGGTGTGGTCACATCCATAGGAGATTCGGAAAATCCGCCGACAGACGGTTCCGCATTTATGGAGATTTCAGGTGCAGAAGGTCTTTATGTTAAAGGAGAAATCAGCGAACTGCTTTTGGATCAGATCAAAGTCGGACAGGAAATTTCCGCAAATTCATGGAGCAACGGACAGATTTATACGGCTACCATTACAGAAATTTCCGAATATCCTTCTGAAAACAGCGGAGGATATTATGGAGAAGGAAATCAAAATGTTTCTTACTATTCCTTTATTGCTTATATGGAAGAATCCACCGGACTTACCAATGGAGATTATGTAGATTTATCCATTGTGCCTGCTGATGCGGAGGAAGAAACAGATTCTTTGTATATTGAAAAAGCATATGTACGGGAAGAAAACGGGAAATCCTATGTATTGAAAGTAGGTGAGGATGACCGTCTGGTAAAGCAGTATGTGAAAACCGGAAAAACAATATATGGTTCCGCAATCGAAATTAAGGCAGGTCTGAGTGAAGATGACAGGATTGCTTTTCCTTACGGAAAAACAGCGAAAGAAGGAATCAAAGCAGTTGATTCGGAAGAGTATTAACAGAGGGGGCATATTATGTTAGAGAATATTCGGTTATCGTTTAAGGGTATCTGGTCCCATAAAATGCGTTCCTTCCTGACGATGCTCGGTATTATTATTGGTATTGCAGCAATTATTGCGATTGTTTCTACAATTAAGGGAACAAATGAGCAGATAAAAGAAAATTTAATCGGTTCCGGAGACAATACAGTGGAGATTGCACTGTATCAGGGTGACTGGACTTATGAAATGGGATATGAAGGTACTCCGGAAGGCGTTCCGGTTATCAGTGATAGTGTGTTGAAAGATATTAAGGATATAGAGAATGTCGTAGATGCATCCTTATATCTGTCCAGACAGGATTATGACGGTGTTTATTATCTGAATACTGCATTGTCGGGAGGTTATGTGGTAGGTGTAGATCAAAACTATTTTGGCACCTGCAATTATATGATTCAAAAAGGACGCGGTTTTACAGAAAAGGATTATAAGGAATACCATAAAGTAGCACTGTTAGATGAGGACTCCGCAGATGTACTTTTTCAGGGGGAAGACCCTTTAGGCAAGACGATTGAAATCCAAAAAGAGCCTTATACGGTAATAGGAATCGTGACAAAGTCCAAGGAATTTGAACCGGTAATCAACAGTATTGATGATTACTATACATATGCGCAGGATTCTGCCGGAAGGGTCTATATTCCGGATTCTACATGGCCCATTATCTATCAGTATGATGAACCGCAGAATCTGATTATTCAGGTGGCAAGTACAGACGATATGACAAATGCAGGAAAAGAAAGTGCCAGTATTCTGAATTCCTATTTAAATGTCAGTGATGAAACCATCAAATACAAGGCGGAAGATTTGTTAGAGCAGGCAAGACAGATACAGCAGTTAGGTGAATCTACCAATAGTATGTTGATCTGGATTGCGGGAATTTCTTTGATTGTCGGCGGCATCGGCGTTATGAATATTATGCTGGTGTCTGTAACGGAACGTACCCAGGAAATAGGGTTAAAGAAAGCAATCGGAGCAAGAAAATCCAATATTTTAGGACAGTTTTTAACAGAGGCAGCTGTGCTTACCAGTATGGGAGGAATTTTAGGGGTTGTGTCGGGAATTGGATTGGCAGAGATTATTTCCAGATTCAGCGAAACTCCGGTGGCGATTAGTGTACCGGCGGCGATTGGTGCAGTTGGGTTTTCTATGATCATAGGAATTGTATTTGGAATGCTGCCGTCTTATAAAGCGGCGAATTTAGATCCGATTGAGGCATTGCGCCGGGAATAGGGAATTGTTATAGAATTTTGCATTAATTACAGCGGCGGGAATGTTCTGTACCCCGCCTCTGTTTTTTTTAGTTAAACGGACGTTATTGTGATGTAACAGTTCAGCCATGAAATAATGCAAATATCACAAAACGAACAAACGCCTTTTGTTTGCTCGTTTTTGAATTTGCGTTATTTCATGAGCGGAGCGCCCGAATATGAGCAAAAATAGCTGCAAAGCAGCGGAGAGTGCGATAGCACGATTTTGCGAATGGCGCGGGCTGAACTGTTACATTGTGATTAATTTTTTTCAAAAAGGGTATTTACAATCCGGAAATTTTAGTGTAGTATACAACTATCTTTTAAATCTTTTTATCAAATTTTATCAAATAAATCCCATATGCAGAGTTGAATATAAGGAGGAGTGTTATTGCATGTAGCATTCTATGGAGCTGTACGCCATGTAGGCACAAGTGCCAATATGACAGTGATGGCAGCAGGATTTTGGTATTATCGGCAGCTTCCGGTACTTATCAGGGATAGGGAAACAGATTTGCCCTGCCCGCAGGAAGAAATTATTTTTACCGATTGTACCAATCAAAGTAATGCAGAAGAGATTATAAAAAATTGTAATCTTCTGGTATTAAATCTGTCCATTCCGTATCAGGAATTGGAGAAAGTCTATTTCAGACATTCATTCGTTCAAAAGAACATCATTTTTCTAATCGGAAAATATTATCAGAACAAATCTTATGAATTAAAAGAACTTGCAAGACAGTATCGAATACCGTTTGAACGGATTTGTGTAATTCCCTACAGTCCCAGATTTCAAAAGGCATACGAGAATCAAAAGGTTTTGCAATATATAAAGGAACAGTCAAAAGCCAATCAAAGCTATGAAGCTTTTGAATTTGAAAAACATTTAAAACGTGCATTAAATGCAGTGGTTACTTATGGAAACAGTAAAGGAGAGGTGTATTATGGATGAAATTTTTAAGCAGTATGGTTCAACAATTATCACAGTATTGGCAATTATTGCTGTTATTGGGATTATTACATTAGTCATTGGCAATGACAGTAACAGTATCGTATATCTGAAATTTACAGAGCTGATTACAAATTTTTATGATAAGGCGAATGCGGCATCAGGACTGACAGCGGTACCATAGGAAAGGGGAAGTGTATTTGGAACAGACAGGAATACGAATTAATGCAGAAAGCTTTGGACCGCTGTATCCTTATATTGTTAATCCCCGGATCACCGATGTGGATTATAACGGTGAGGACCTTTGGATTGTTACGACAGATAACCGCAGGCGTAAAATTGATGGGGCAAGAGAGAGTATCACAGCGGCATTTTTAGAACAGTTTACCGGAAGAATTGCAAATGAGGTGAGCCGCAGCTTTAACCAGATGGAAAATGTGTTAGAGGCGGAAACAGAAACGCTTCGGATTACGATTGTACATGAGTCTGTAGCAGTGTCCGGCAGATCTTTTTCCATCCGGAAATCCCTGCCGGCAGTACGTTTTTCTCCGGCAGAGGCTTTAGAGGAAGAATATTGCTCCGGGGAAATGCTTGGGCTGTTGGTAAACTGTGTTCTGGCAAAAATGAATTTTGTTTTCTGCGGAGAACCAGCGGCAGGAAAAACTGAATGTGCAAAATTTTTCTCTCAGTTCATTCCGGCGAATGAAAAGGTCATTACCATTGAAGACAATCCGGAATGGCATTACAGGCAGATTAATCCGGGAAAGGATTGTGTAGAGCTGAAGATCAATTCCAGACTGGATTATTCCAAGGCGATTAAGACCTGCCTTCGATTAAATCCAAACTGGCTGATGCTTTCCGAGGTGCGCTCGAAAGAGGCGAAATCCTTAATTGAGTGCTGGTCTACCGGAATCAAAGGGTTTACGACCATTCACACGGATGATGTCCGGAAGATACCTGACCGTCTGTTAAATATGATGGAGCACAGGTTAGATGCAGAGCGTCTGGTGAATGATATTTATTCCTATGTGGACGTGGGTATTCTTCTTCGTAAAAAGGAGAATCCAAAGGATGGCAGTATGCGGCGTTATATTGACCAAATCTGCTTTTTCTATAGAAAAAAAGAAGATAACCGGATTGCCCTGATCGCAAAGGACGGCAGACTGCAGCAGGCGGCGTTGCCGGAGGAGATCATAGAGCGGTTTCACAGAGAGGGGATAACTGATCCGATGGAATGCAGAATGATAGAGGGAATGCTTAACAGCAGACAGAAGAATGGAGGTTAATATGGAGAAAAAGCGGAATATCCTGTATGGAATTTTCCTGGTCATGGCAGCAGGCATCCTGTTAGGCTGTTTATTTCGGTTGAAACTGTCCTTTGGAATCGCATTGATTTTGATGGAGGCCGCAATTCTTCCGGTGTGGATAAAGGAAAGAAAAAAGCGGGACTGGGAGGAAAAACGGTTTACAGAAGTAAATATCTATATGGAGCAGGTCTTATATTCCTTTCGGAAATCAGGGAAGATATTGTCAGCACTTGTGGATGTGGAGAAGCTGTTCCCCGTGGGAATGATGGCAGAACGCATTCATGAGGCGGTTGCCTATATCCGGGAAACCTACGAGGGGGAACAGATCATGGAGAAAGCATTGGGGATAATCGAGGCGGAATATCCCACACAGCGCATCATCTATGTGCACAGGCTGATGTTAAAGGCAGAGCGTTTAGGCGGAAATTGTGAGGACTCCATCAGAATACTGCTAAAGGACAGGGATATATGGGAAAAAGAAACCTTATCTTACCGGAAACGCTGTCAGATGCAGAAAAGAAATATAACAGCAGCAATTTTATTATCCGCACTGTTGTGCCTTATGACTCCGATACTCTGTCAGACTTCTCTTCGGGAGGTCAATATTACGGGGAATTTTATTTACCAGATTACTACGCTGCTTATGTTGATGAGTGCCATGGGGATTTATTTGTATACGGAAAAGTATTTTACAAGAGATTGGCTTTCGGAAAAGACTAATCGGGATGCAAAAAGCAGTATGGCAAAATATGAAAAGGTTATGAACTATGATTTTGCAAAAGCCAGAAAAAATAGCCTGCTGTGGGCAGCGGCAGCAGCAGTCGTGACAGGAATTTTTATTCTTTCAGATCACCGGCTCTTAGCGGCCCTGTTTTCCCCGGTAATTCTTTTTATGCTGTTTCAGCACAGAGTGGATCATACATTGGCAAAAAAAGCGGTCGTTCACGAAATCCGCAGGGTTTTTCCAGACTGGCTCATGGAAGTATCGCTGCTGCTGCAGACGGAAAATGTGGCAATTTCTATCCAGAAGAGCATTCCGTTTGCTCCGGAAATTTTAAAACCGGAATTAGAACTTTTAGTGGAAAAACTAAAGGTTACACCGGAATCAAATCTTCCCTATTCCGAATTTTTGCAGGAGTTTGCCATACCGGAAGTATCTTCAGCAATGGGAATGCTCTATTCCCTTTCCGATGGCCAAGGTGCGGATGCACGGGTACAGATTGAAGAAATCTTAGAGAGAAATACACAGTGGCAGAAAGATGCGGAGGTCTTGTCGAATCAGGATAAACTGGGAAAAATGTATGTGCTGTTCTTACTGCCGGCATTGCTTGGGGCATTGAAAATGGTGGTGGATATGACATTGATCTTATTGGCATTTTTTAACGGGATACATGGATAGGAGGCAGGTATGAGTCAGGTTTTAAAGGCTTTTATGGGGATGTTTTTCCTGCTGGCACTATTGCTTTTAGGAGTGGGGATCTTATCAGCACAGACGGATGTGTCGGATGCATTGGATTATAAAGCAGATATTATAGCAGAATTAGAGAACAGTAATTATAATGCAGAGGTATTGAATGCCTGTATCCGTCAGGCAAATGAAAATGGTTATTCTCTTGAAATAACGACTTATGCGCAGGAAAATAGGGTGGTTTCTTACACGGCTCCAAATGCAGTAGATACGACAGAGGTCGTGATGGCAGAAGTGAAGCTGACCTATCCTTACCGCATTGGATTTTTAAATGCGCTGACGGAACATCAGGTACGTGGTTATGCCAGATAGGAGGAAATTATGCAGAAAATAATAGAAGAATACGGGATGGCAGTGCTGTATACCGTTATGGGGATCGTGTTAATAGCAGCTTTGGGAAATCTGCTGTCAATCCTGTCTGCATTTTAATATGTTTAAAGCGGAGGATGACATATGAATGAGATTGTGGAGGAATATGGCGGTCTGCTGATTGGAATACCGGTTGGTATCGCTGTAATTGGAATTGCGGCAAGGCTGATATTTTCAGGCGGATTGCTTGGGGAATTGTTGATAAAGCTGGGGAATATGGCGTGTTGAGGTGGAAATATGAAGGAAATTATGCATGAATATGGGAGTGCAGTTATAACGGTAAGTGTGGCATTGCTTTTATTTTTTCTGTTGTTTGGAAAGCTTACTGTAGAAGGAAATGTGGGAGTTGTTCAAATCTTAAAATCCCGGACTGTTCTGTCACAGAAGGATTACCAACAATATAAGGATTCTAAAGAAACGATTCTTGCGATTGAGCGGAAGCAGCCGGAAATTACCTGCCGGAACGTGAAAATATTAGCAGGAAGCAGCCGGAAAGCGGAAGAATTGTTTCTTGGAACAGATGTGGACGGCAATGAAGCAGAGCTGGCAATTATAAAAGCAGAATGCCCTGATAAAAGGGAAGCAGAGGTTACAGATAATAAAATAAAGTTTAAACAGCAGGGAATCTACCGGATATGGGTAAAAGCAACAGATACTTCCTGCAAAGTTACCCGGAAAGTATTTGCGGTTCCTGTGATATGCAGATAGGAGGCAGAAAATGAAACAGACAGTATTTGGGGTAGTCTGTATGTTGATTCTGACTTTTTTGATCATTCTTATTATGACAATATACGGAAGGAATTTAAGACAGTCAGAAACAGATCATGCGTTAGCAGAAGCAGTCGATTCCACTATGTCAAATTTAATGGAAACACAGATGTATACCATTGCATCAAAAGACGAGCTGATAGCGGATTTTTTGCAGGCATTATTAGTTCAGATAAACAGCACATCGGATATTGAAGTGGCAGTTTTAGAGGCGGATGAGAAAAAGGGGATTCTCTCCGTGGAGGTTACAGAAACCTATGCCCATCCAAACGGCAGCACGGGAAGCGTTTCGGAGGTCCGGACAGTAATCTTTGACAGGGAACAAAAAGAAGATTCCATGCAATATACGACAGCGTTTTATACCGCAGATAATGAATTGTATAAATGCTATACATTAGCTGAAAATAGTGTATGCACACTTCCGGTTCCGCCCGAAAAAGAGGGAAAAATATTTTCCTACTGGAGATTTATAACCGGAGGAATCGGTACAGCAGGAGAAGCGGTTGTGACATACGCAGACGGAAGCGGCAGTAAAACGGTATTAGCTGTTGATGGGCAGCCATTTACAGTAACGGAGGATACGAAGCTGATTGCTGTATTTGAATAATAAGATGTGATAATTGCAAATCCTGTCGGAAGCTGTGCAGGTAACGGCAGGAAAATCAAAAGCAAGGCGGCTTGCAAGAATGTAAATCAGGGAGGGAAATGTTTGATATTTCATAAATTAAAAAAGCAGAAAACAAAGAAACTGCTCTCATGCCTGCTGATGCTGGCATTGCTTTCCACAAGCATACCTTTAGGGTCTGTCGCTTACGCGGCAGAAAAAAAGGAAGCTTTGGAAGAAACTGCTATTGGCACGGGAGATGGTCAGAAAGAGGAAGTTATTCCGGAATCAAAATTAGATGTTTCAGAGGATGCTGCACCGGAGCAGAAGCTGGAAAGTAGCGTCAGAAGGGAAGGGGCTGTTCTGGAAACGGAGCAAAGAGAGATACCTGCGTTAGAGGAAGGCTCCCTTCAGGAAGAAACGACGGCACCGGAGGTCATCGAAGTGGCAAACTTAAGTTCCTTTATACAGGCTGTCGGAGAGGCTACCAGCGGGGATGACCTTTCACCGGCATATGCATTTACCAAGGATTCTTCGACTGCTGTCATAAACGGGGAGGAACAGAAGATTTCCGCCCCGGTGCAGAAATCCGGGGAGACTTATGTAGTGCCAAAAGAGGTGTTCGCTTCGGATGAAGCTGTCAATCAGGAACAGATTACAGACGGGGACGGAGTTGTGGCATTAGATACCATTGCAGAGATTTCCGATTATGAGGTCGTGAAACAGATGGAAACGGTAGAGTTAGTCAATCCCTACCAAAGCAAACGGCTGATTGTAAAAAGCCCGGAAGGATTCGATCCTTACGGAGCAGTCAGCATTATCCAGGGCTATAACCAGATATTCGTGCTGACCTATGAAACAGAAGAAGACACGAAGGCGGCCTATGAATATCTGCAGACGATACCATATTTGACGGTTGAGCCGGATGCGGTAATTGCATCTGCAGTTGTTTTGGGGAAAGCGGCAGAAGGCACAT
>CAYWXJ010000055.1:0-13521 GCA_964462405.1 uncultured Eubacterium sp. | reverse complement strand
TATGTTCTTTTTCAATCATTCCAAATACTTTATCGCTTTAAAGTGTTGACTTTTTAACTGGAAAGGGCTATGCTTTAATATAGTATATACACTAAAGACGGGAGGACTTTTCATGTCTATCAAACAGCTTGGATTCATCGGTCTGGGTCTGATCGGCGGCTCCATTGTAAAAACGACTAAGCGAATTTTTCCGGATATTCGTATTATTGCTTTATCCGGTCATCAGTCTACGATCACGCAGGCTTATGCAGAAGGACTGATTGAAAATGAAAAAAATGCTTCTATTGAAGATTTTGCGGACTGTGATTATATTTTTCTTTGCACCCCGGTACAGCAGAATTTAGAATATATCAAACAGTTAAAGGATATTATGAAGGATTCCTGTATTTTAACGGATGTAGGAAGTGTTAAGGGCGATATTCACAGAGCCATAAAAGACCTGGGAATGGAAGCTCATTTTATCGGCGGTCATCCTATGGCAGGTTCTGAAAAAACAGGCCTTTCTAATGCAACCGCTTATCTGCTTGAAAACGCTTACTATATCATTACACCAACCTCACAAGTCGCCAATGCTTATATAGAAGAATTTAAAAATTTCGTAGGCTCTCTCGGAGCAGTTCCAATGGTACTTGACTACGATACACACGACGCTGCTACAGCGGCCATCAGCCATCTGCCCCATGTTATCGCTTCCGCACTTGTAAATTTTATAAAACAGGCAGACGATTCGCATGAAACCATGAAAACGATTGCTGCCGGCGGATTTAAGGATATTACAAGAATCGCATCCTCCTCTCCTGTTATGTGGGAAGAGATATGCATGACCAATAAAGACCAGCTTCTTTTGATGTTAGATGCTTATCAAAACTGTGTTTCGGATATTCGGGCAAAGATTGCAGCTTCGGATGCGTTAAGTATTCATGATTTTTTCCAGTCCGCTAAGGACTATCGGGATTCTCTTGCAGTTGCTCCGAAAGGACCGATCAAGACCGCATTTGAGCTTTATTGTGACTTAATTGATGAAGCGGGCGGAATCGCTACCATTGCGACAATTCTTGCCAGCAACAATTTAAGCATCAAGAATATCGGTATTATACATAACCGGGAATTTGAGGACGGCGTATTAAAAATTGAAATGTATGACCAGTCCTCTTATGACCGTACGATCGAATTACTCCGTAAATACCATTATATAGTTTATGAACGCTAAAACAGACTTAGAGAAAGGACACTTATGGAATTAAAAAACGCAGAACATTTAAAGGGGATCATATCCATTCCCGGCGATAAATCAATTTCCCATCGTGCCATTATGTTTGGCGCGATTTCCGATGGAATAACAGAAGTCACGAATTTCCTGCAGGGGGCGGACTGTTTGTCTACCATTTCCTGTTTTCAGGAAATGGGAATATCGGTTGAGAACAAGATCGACCGTGTCATTGTACATGGAAAGGGGCTGCATGGTCTTCAGGCTCCGATGGAGCTGTTAGATGTAGGAAACAGCGGTACTACCACCCGGCTGATTTCGGGTATTCTTGCCGGACAGCCTTTTTCTTCGACCTTAAATGGTGATGCATCGATTCAGAAACGCCCGATGAAGCGAATCCTGACCCCCCTCTCTTCTATGGGAGCAGATGTAGAAAGTATAAAGGGCAATGACTGCGCACCGCTCCGGTTTCACCCTGCGAAGCTGCATGGAATCTCCTATGCTTCTCCTGTCGCTTCAGCCCAGATAAAATCCTGTATTCTGCTTGCCGGATTGTATGCAGATGGTACGACTACAGTTACAGAACCAGTGCTGTCCAGAAATCACACAGAGCTGATGTTATCTGCATTCGGTGCCGAGATTACTTCGAAAGGTTCTGCCGCTTCTATTGTCCCCGGACCTCACCTGAAAGGACTTAAGGTAGAAGTTCCCGGCGATATTTCATCCGCAGCTTATTTTATTGCAGCCGGGTTATTAGTTCCGGGGTCTGAAATCCTGGTTCAGAATGTGGGAATCAATCCTACCAGAGATGGTATGTTAAAAGCTGCCTGTGCTATGGGCGGAAATATTCAGAAATTAAATGAACGTACCGTTTCCGGAGAAGCTGTCTGTGACTTGCTGATTACTTCCAGCAGTCTGAATGGAACCACCATTAGCGGCGAATGGATTCCAACCTTAATTGACGAAATCCCAATGCTTGCCGTTATGGCTGCTTTTGCCGAAGGCACGACGGTCATCAAAGATGCCGCTGAATTGAAGGTTAAGGAGTCGAACCGGATTGATACGGTAGCTGACAATTTACGGCGTATGGGTGCTGATGTAACCCCTACGGAAGACGGTATGATTATAAACGGAAACAGAGATGCTTTACACGGAGCCGATTTTGACAGTTATTTAGATCATAGAATTGCAATGTCTTTTGCGGTTGCCGCACTTGCATTGAAAAATACCTGTACGATGAAGGATGCGGAATGTGTGAATATTTCTTATCCCACTTTTTACAAAGATTTAACCGGATTGATTGATTAATCAATCCGGTTTTATAAACATTGCATCTCCAAAGCTGAAGAATCTGTATTTTTCTTTTATCGCTTCCTCATAAGCGGCCAACACCTGCTCTCTTCCCGCTAAAGCTGATACCAGCATCACCAGCGTAGATTCCGGCAAATGAAAGTTTGTAATCAATCCGTCAATCACTTTAAACTGATAACCCGGATAGATAAAGATTTCTGTCCACCCGCTTTTCGCTTCTAAATGTCCGTTCTCATCTGCAGCGGATTCTAAGGTTCTTGTACTTGTCGTTCCGACAGAAATAATTCTCCCGCCCTGTTCCTTTGTCCGGTTGATCAATTCCGCAGCTTCTTCATTTATCTGAAAAAATTCAGAATGCATATGATGCTTTAATACATCGGTCTCCTTGACCGGACGGAAGGTTCCAAGCCCTACATGTAGTGTCACCTCTGCAATATTTACTCCGAGATTGCGGATCTTTTCTAATAATCCTGGTGTAAAATGAAGTCCGGCGGTAGGTGCTGCCGCAGAACCGTCATACTTTGCATATACGGTCTGATAACGGTTCTTATCCTTTAACTGATGCGTAATATAAGGCGGCAGAGGCATCTGTCCAAGCTGATCTAAAATTTCTTCAAAAATCCCTTCGTAGGAAAACTGGATCAGACGGTTTCCTTCTTCTACAATAGCAACAATCTCACCAACCAAAAGACCATCCCCAAAAATAATCTTCGTACCTGGTTTCGCTTTCTTACCTGGCTTTACCAGTGTCTCCCATATATCATTTTCCTTCCGTTTTAAAAGTAATATCTCAATTTTCGCTTCCGTGCCTTCTTTACTTCCATAAAGTCTTGCAGGAATTACCTTTGTATTGTTGATGACCAAACAATCTCCCGGTCTTAAATATTCTGTAATCTCAGAAAATGCACGATGCTCAACCTGACCGGAATGCTTGTCTAACACCAACAATCTGGAGCTTGACCGATCCTCTAGTGGGTCCTGTGCAATCAATTCTTCCGGTAAATCATAATAAAAATCCTTTACGTCCATTTCTTAGCTGTCTCCCATCTGTCTGTGTCTTATTTAATTCCATTTTAATTTATAATAACCGGAGGAAGTCGTATCTGTCCGTTCTATTTTTACATAGTACACACCTTTTTCCATTCCCGTTGTCTTTCCGGTGGATTTCTGGTATTGACATAATGTCAGTTTCTTCAGTTCGGATGTGAAATATACATTTCTGGTTCCGATGCACTTTGTTCCGGAATATATGGAAATTTTAAAACTGCCGCTGGTCTTCGCATTATAATACAGTCTGATCTTCTGCTTTTTTGTCAATTTAATCTGGTACCAATCGGTATTGACGACGCCTGCCGGAATCAGACCTGTCTTAGATGTATTTTTTTTCAAAGTCAGGGCACTCGTCTGCAATGCACCTGATTTATCCGAAACCTTTTGAAAGCTCCGGAGCAGTTTCACTCCATTTTCTGCCTTTATCCGAAGATAATAAGTCTGCCCTTTTGAAAGACCAAAGTAAAACTTGCACCAGTAAGGATTACTGCTGTATGTAGTATTGTAAAAAATCGTCTTCGAGGACAGCAGCTTTGCTTTCGTACTGTCATACAGTGCAATATAGCCTTTCGCACCATCTGTACTTCCTTCTAAAGCAGAAGCCTGTACTTTCAGATAACCGTCTGCAGAAGCCTTATACTTAATCCATGTGTAGCTGCCAGATGCGGCATAGCTTTCGCTTTCTGATATGGTTACGCTGCTGTTTTTAGTAAAACTTGCTTCTTTTGCAGAAACCTTTTGCGGAAGCATACACAAAAAACAAAGTACTGTCAGTACGATAAATTGCTTATATAAATTTCTTACTTTCATTATAGATTCTCCTTGCAGTCTTTCTTCTGTTTCAAGTATAACATATTCTTTTCACAGCGTTCTTAATTTTTTCTTAAAAAACCTTTTTCCACTTTATTATAACAGAAGATTATTAGAATTACTACAGCGAAAATAGGTTACTGTGAAATAGCTGATAAAAACTGAACAATAGCAAAAAGAGCTGCCACATTGTGACAGCTCTGATAGAATCTTTCTTAGTTCCACTTTAAAGTATAGTAACCGGAGGAATTGGTATTGTAACGGGATACCTGTACATAATAAGTAGTTCCGGCTTTTACTTTTGTCTTCTTATTGGTACGTGAATTTACAACATAAGTGGACTGTGTTTTTGAATTTGTGTAATTCGGATTTACAGAACCAATATTTCTGGTTCCTTCATAAACAGTCATCTTAATTGCATAATTTGTCTTTGCAGAATAAGAAATCTTTAAATACTGGTTCTTAGTTACTTTGAACTTATACCAGTCAGATGTTTTGGAATTTGCAACTATGATTCCTTTTACAGTTTTGCCTTTTTTGATTGTCTTTGCTTTTGATTTCTTAGCACCGCTGTTTTCGCTTACTTTTGTAAATTTAGCAGTGATACTTGCTCCAACATAAGCACCAACTCTTAAGTAATAGGTCTTACCCTTCTGAACACCATATACGTTTGTCTTATAATAGGACTCATCTTTACTTGTATTAAATGAATCAATCGTACTAATCTGTTTCTTACTGGAATCAAACAGTCCCCATGTACCATCTGTGTAGTTGTCAAGTAGGGATGCGTTTGCTACAGTAAAGGTTACATAACCGGTTGCTGCTGGCTTAAACTTAATCCATGCATAATCATATGTTAATAAATAACATTCTGCATCACTGATCGTTACAGTCTGTGTTCCTGAACCGCTGATAGCATAATCTGCTGCACTCACTTCTTCCGGCATAACAGTCAGTACAGAAACCATCATTACTGCTGCAAGTGCAAGACTTACAACTTTCTTCAATAATCTACTTGTTTCCTTTTTCATAATCCTCTGTCCTTTCGAAATAAAATTTGTAAAATCTTTTTACTTAATTACTATAACACACTGGAAATTTTTATGCAATCATACTTACGACATGTTTTTTTCACATTTTAAAAGAATTCATTATTTTCTAAGTTCAATGCCCATGCCTTCTAATGCTTTTAATATCTTATTCATAGCACCGGTAATATCTGCTTCCTCTAAATTCTTCTCTTTTCCGCGGAAGGTAAGAGAATAAGCAACGGACTTAAAGCCTCCTTTGATCTGACTTCCCTCATAAATATCGAATAATTCATAATTCTCTAAATATGCACCGCCCTTCGCATCAAATATCTTTTCAATATCGCCGGCAAGAATCTCCTTCGGTACTACCATGCTAATATCACGGGTAGCTGCCGGGAATTTTACGATTCCCTGATATTTTCTGTCAAAGCTTGCCCGTGCAACGATTTCCGGCATATCCAAAACAGCGATATAGACACGGTCTTTGATGGAATAATTAGCTGCCACAGTTGGATGTACCTCTCCGATATATCCTACCACGGTTCCGTCATAAGAAATATTTGCCTGACGTCCCGGATGTAAAAAGGTCTTGCCTGCTTTTGGGTCATATTCTGTTTTTTTATCCATACCGATCTTAGTGAAGAACTCTTCTACCACACCTTTTAAGGTATAGAAATCACCTTCTCCGTACATTCCTAATGTGAACTGCATGCGCTCTTCCGGCAGCTCTGTCACCGGAACCTGTTTTGGAAGATAAATATTCCCAAGTTCATAAAGACGGACATCTTTATTTCTGCGGTTAAAGTTTGTGGACAGAGAAGTCAGCATACCGTTTAAAGGAAGGGTACGCATGATACTGAAATCCTCGCCTAACGGATTGGAGATTGTCACCGTCTTTCTTAATTCGGAATCCTCCGGGATCAGCAGCTTATCGAATACCTTCGGGCTTTCAAAGGAATAGCACATCCCCTGTGAAAATCCGCAGAACTCTGCAATATCTCTTGCTACCTCTTCCACACGAAGCTTAAAGGAAAGCTTTCCTGTCGTTGCCTCTCCGGTAGGAAGTGTCGTCGGAATATTGTCGTATCCAAAGAATCTTGCCACCTCTTCTGCAATATCTGCATCGCATTCAAGATCCTGTCTCCAGGAAGGAATGATAAGTTCATTGACTGCTTCCTCATAACCTAATTCCAAACGTCCGAAATACTCTAACATATCTTCCTTTGAAATCTCTGTTCCAAGGAGCCTGTTGTATTTCTCCGGCTCGAACAAAATCCTTCTTCCCTCTTTTTTCACCGGATAAATATCTACGACACCACCGACAACCTCGCCTGCGCCTAATTCTTCTATCAACTGGCAGGCGCGGTTCATTGCTTCCATAGCATTGTTCGGGTCTAACCCTTTTTCAAAAATGGACGATGCATCGGTACGAAGACCTATCTTCTTACTGGAAAGACGGATATTCGTTCCGTCAAAACATGCAGCCTCAAATAACATAGTTTTTACGTTATCGGTAATCATGGAATTTTCCCCGCCCATGATGCCTGCGATACCTACCGCTTTGTCAGCGTCACAGATCATAAGGACGCTGTCATCTAATTTCCGTTCCTGGCCGTCTAAGGTCACAAAGGTTTCACCTGCGGCTGCACGTCTGACAATAATCTCTTTTCCTGCAATGGTATCTAAATCATAGGCATGCATCGGCTGTCCATACTCTGCCATAACATAATTCGTAATATCTACCAAATTATTGATCGGGCGGATTCCCTGTGCTGCAAGACGTCTCTGCATCCATTTCGGCGATGGCGCAAGCTTAATATTTTTCACGACTCTGGCTGTGTAACGGGAGCATAGATTATTGTCCTTTACCGTTACTTTAATGTAATCATTCACATCTTCATCATTTCCGGTAGCTGTTACAACAGGCGGCTTAAATTCCTTCCGGAAAGTAGCTGCTGCTTCTCTTGCAATTCCAAGTACCGAAAAACAATCGACTCTGTTGGAAGTAATCTCATACTCAAATACCGCATCATGAAGTCCAAGCAGTTCTATCGCATCACTTCCCACCTCTGCATCCGGCTCAAAAATGTAAATTCCGTATTCCGGCGCTTCCGGGTACATATCTCTGTTAGAGCCAAGCTCTTCAATGGAGCACATCATACCAAAGGACTCTACACCGCGAAGCTTCCCTTTCTTAATCTTGATACCGCCCGGTGTCAGATTGCCGTCATGTCCGCCTGCAACTCTTCCGCCGTCTAATACCACCGGAACCTTATCTCCTTCTGATACATTCGGCGCGCCGGTCACAATCTGTAAATCCTCTCCAGTTCCAATATCCACCTGACAGATAATCAGTTTATCTGCATCCGGATGACGTTCAATCTTCTTAATCTGACCTACTACAATCTTATCTAAATCCGCATCTAATTTCTGATAGCCTTCTACCTTAGAGCCTGACAATGTCATGGCATCCATATATTCCTGCTCCGTTACCTCAAGTCCCGGAACCAATGCTTTCATCCATGCTAATGAAGTATTCATATCTTTTCTTTCCTCCCTGTCTTAGAACTGTTTTAAAAATCTGTCGTCATTCTCATAGAGGAGACGCATATCGTCGATCTCGTATTTTAAAAGTGCAATTCGCTCTAAGCCTACACCAAATGCAAAACCTGAATATTCCTCCGGATCGATTCCGCTCATACGAAGTACTCTTGGGTGCACCATACCGCAGCCTAAGATTTCAATCCAGCCCTCTCCCTTGCAGAAACGGCAGCCCTTTCCGCCGCATTTAAAGCAGGTTACATCCATTTCCGCACTCGGCTCTGTAAATGGGAAATGATGGGGACGGAATTTTACCTTTGTTTCCGGTCCGAATAATTCTCTTGCAAACTCTTCTAAGGTTCCCTTTAAATCGGCAAAGGTAATATGCTTATCAATGACAAGACCTTCAATCTGATGGAAGGATGGAGAATGGGTTGCATCGACCTCATCGGAACGAAATACTCTTCCCGGCGCAATCATACGAATCGGCAGTTTACCTTTCTCCATTTCACGTACCTGTACCGGTGAGGTCTGGGTACGAAGTACGATTTCATTGTTAATATAGAATGTATCCTGTTCGTCTTTTGCAGGATGGTTTGCCGGAATATTCAGTGCTTCAAAGTTGTAGTAATCTAACTCTACTTCCGGTCCTTCTACTACTTCATAGCCCATACCGATAAAAATACGTTCCACTTCTTCTAAGGCAATCGTATTCGGATGTCTGTGTCCCACTTTATTCTTCTTTGCAGGAAGCGTAACGTCAATAACTTCATTCTGCAGACGAAGCTCTAACTCCTTAGCTTCTAAAGCAGCCTTCGCACTTTCTAACTTATCCTCAATCTCAGAACGAACTTCATTTACAAGCTGTCCGAACATCGGACGCTCTTCCGGAAGCACATCTTTCATGCTCTTTAAAACGGCTGTCAGTTCCCCTTTTTTACCTAAAACTGCAACACGAACATCATTTAATTTTGTTAAATCATCGGATGCTGCAATTTTGCTTATTGCTTCTTCTTTGATTTTTTGCAATTTTTCTTTCATGACATATCTCCTTTGAATTTTTTCCTGCACATGTGGCAATAAAAAAGAGCCGCTCCTCCACTTAGGGACGAAACAACTCCGCGATACCACCCTGATTCTTAAGAATCCTCTTAAGCTCTCATTCTATGCGTAACGTGCATAAAACGTTATGGACTACTCATCTTTCACCCATACTGCTCCGGTGCGAAACTTCAGTACTTCCTCTAACCTAAAGGAGCTTGCAGCCGATGACTCCTTTTCTCTGTAAAGTGCAGGAATACCTACAAACACCATCCTTGCATTTTTCAAATCACTTGTTACAGTGTAACACAGACGTTAAAAAACTTCAATCCTTTTTTCTTTTCATTTCAATCTTTTTCCGGATTTTCTCTCCGAACAACACATTTATCTCTCCGCACAGCATCATAATATACATTCCAAAATAGAGCCACAGCATTACAAGCGCAATGGTTGTAAGGCTTCCATACATGGAAAATCCGTTAAAATAGTCCACGTAAACAGACACGCCAAAAGAAAACAGATACCAAATCAGTGCGCATAATACGGCTCCCGGAAACTGGTTGCGGAGTGTCAGCTTTCGATCTTTTATCTCACTGTTATTCGGCAGTGTCCGGTAGAGAATCGTAAACAGACAGCACATGACTCCAAAGGTAATCAATCCGCGGAATTGAAATAACAGCTTCGTCGCCCGGGCAAACAACGGTACATATCCGGTCAAGATTTCCTGAATGGTATTTCCGAACACTAAAAGGACTAACGCTGCCACGATTGCAACTAAAAACACAATCGTATATACGACTGCCCAGAAGCGGCGCAAAACCCAATTTCTCGTTTCTTTGATTCCGTTAATCTCATTCAGACCTGAAGCGATATACTGTACTCCCCTTGCCGCTGACCAGATGGCAATAACTGCCGTCACAGAAACAATTCCCACAGATTTGTGATAAACCTCATTGATAATAGACACAATGAAGGGCGCGATGTATTCCGGCATAAGCCCATTTACAAAATGAAGCAGTGCAGCTTCCGACACCATTGTATACTGCAGCAATGAACTGAACACCATTAAAAACGGAATCAACGAAAGCAGCATAAAAAAAGCTGACTGTGCAGCAAATGCACTGATATTATCCTCTTTACACTTTTCTACAAATACGATTCCATTTTTTATCAGTTTCCAGATCATGTTTACTCCTCTTTTTCCCAACAGTGACCCATAAAGATTATCACGTTATATTTATAATTTCAATATCTTTGAAAAAGAATTTTAAAATTTCTTCGCAGCTTTTTCCGGCTGCTGCCATAGCTGCCGCTCCGTTCTGGCTCATACCAATTCCATGACCGTAGCCGCCTCCTGTCAGACTGTAGGTTCCGTTTTCCAACGGAACTAACGTAGTAAATGCACTTGGAAGCAAAACGGCTTCTTTTGTGCTTCCGTCTGCTAAGGTCAATTCTGTAAGTCCTGCACCAAGTACCGCCCTTATGTTATATTCATTTCCCACCATCACGGTTCCTTTTTCATACTCTAATTGAAGCTGCAAAACTACTCCGCTGACGCTCCGCTTTGTAATACAAATGCGCTCAAGATTTCCGAAATTTTTCATTTTTTCGATCTGTTGATTGTTCTGGTCGATAAACAGAATATCCTGGGGGGTTCTCGCTTTTCTTGTATTCAGAATACTTTTTATTTTTTTCCGGGTTTCCGCAGAGGTATAGTCGCTCACTGCTTTCCAGCGAAAATACGGCATGGCACTTTCATATGCAGCTGGGTCCGGCTCAGTAATGAACTGTGCAAAAGCTTCTTCTGTAGACAGATCAATTTCTCCGCCGCCTTCTTTTATCAGGCCGTTTTGAAGGTATCCGTATTTAGGGTCTGCCGTCAGATTCCAGGCTTCTCCATTTCCGGTCACCCCTGCAGATGTGGAAAAATAATATGCTTCTGCCGTGGCACCGGAATAGCTGATCACCATTCCTGCAGTATCTAATACTGCCGCCGTAGTCTTTTCATCCCGTTCTTTTTTATTATATACCTGATAATTGGTAGAGTCATCCACATGGGCTCCGAATGCTGCGTAATCTCCTCTCTCCAACTGGATATATGCATAGCTTCTGGCACAAATCGCCTGGGCCTTCAATGCCTCTGCTTCATACGATGAAGGCATCTCACTTGGAACTACCGCACAAAGATACTGTTCAATGGGAAGTTCATTTACCACAGTAAATCCTTCCTCATATCTGCGCAGCTCTAAGCTTCCCTGATAGCCGTTAGATATTCGGTTTCCGTTTTCATCACATAAGTACAATTCCCCATTTTCATCGACGGGTTTTAGCTGCATACTGTTTTCTTCTGTATTTCCAAACAGTTCACTGGCTTTTACCACTAGCTCCGACGCCTGTTCTGTCGTTTCTTCTTTTTTTATAATCTGATAGGACGTATTCGCTCCAATGTAAATTTCCTCCCGATAAGCTCCGTTATCGTCTGCTAACAGCAGTACACGAATCCTGCTGATCTGTGCAGGTTCTACCAAAAGGACAGCCTCCACGCTTTCACCTGCTACTACATATTCCACCTTCATATTCGCAATTACAATATCGGATAATTCCTTCTCTTCTACAGTTCCATAGGTCTTATACACCGGAAGATTCTCCGAACGTGAAATTTCGCCGTAGTCTTCAATTTCTATGGTAGTTTCATTTACCGCAATCAGATTTCCCTGGATGGCATCTTCTTTTACCTGAACTCTTGCAATCATACCATTTTCCCAAAGCAGGTCACAGACATGGTTTTCCACCTTTTGCGGGTCCTCGATGGCAAGCTCTAGCGTATATTGTTCTCCCATTGTTAAAAATTCCAGCTTCCCTTCTTCCGCCTTTTGTACATAGACATTGCATACGGCAGCAGACTTGCTTTTCAGGCTGCGGATTCCAATCACCTGATTCTCTTTTAAATAGAATCCCATGGCTGTCATTGGCTGTATTTCCAAGTCCTGTAATTTACATTCATATGTACCGGATGTACACACAAGTGTATCTGCAGCTTTTTTGAGTATTACTTCATCCACAATTTTAATTTTACCTTCTTCATCAAGGAGGTCTACTAACTGCTCGTAGATTTTGTTCCACTGCTCTCTGGTTACTGTATTGCTGTCATTTTCATCATAAGCGATATAATCAGAGCTTCCGGTCTGCTCTAATATCCATTCTATCCCATCGGATGTCAGTATTCCGCCAAATTCTTGCTCTGTCAGCATTTTCTCCCATTCTTTCTCCGAGTAAAAGTAAAAATCCAACAGCGCAGGAAGCTCTTTTATCTGCACATATTCTTCACAGTATTGATAGGTTTCTATCTGTTTCGGACTATGTAAAATGAAATAAAAAATCCCCATCAGACTCAGTCCTGCAAATAACAGTTTTATTACAGTTTTAATATACTTTCCTCTTTTATTTTTCACATTGTACTCCCTTATCAGATTCTATGATTCTATATGGAAAAAAGAAGCTGCCGGAAAAGCAGCTTCTTTCATTCATATGTGATCTTCGGTACATTTATGACTTATCTTCTGTGTATTATGTATCATTTGTATTTTAATATGCTTCTGTACCTTATAACTCTTCTGTACCTTATATACTTGTCTTTTGAAAAAACCCAAAATGCCGTTTCCTACGATTTTGACGCCTAGCCAAAGCCAGGTTGGGTAACCGCAGCCTCTCTTCTGTCTTCCGCTGCTGTATGACGGCCCGACATCCAATCAGCAATTTAGGAAACCCGTGAAAATAAATGTAGGTTCAAAATAGTAGGGTATCGAACATTCCAGGAATTAAGTTCATGTTTTACTTGAATTTATTATACCTTAATATGTCTCAGATTTCAATGAAAAATACATAAAAAAATAAGGGAATCTTATACAGGATTCCCTTATTTTGTATATTCTGATCTTAATTCAAATTAGAGAGATGCAGCTTCACTTACGATCTTCTTTAATGCTTCTAAAGCTTCATCCGGCAACTTATCGTATCCGTCTTTCTTAGTTGCAAAATCTTCTACAGCTTTCACACGGTTTTCCATAGCACCCTTTAACTGAGCAACATAATCTTTGTCATTTAAATCCGGTGCAAAGTCTGCTGTCTTCCCGGACCAGTCATTCATGATCTCAATATCTTCGAACGGTCCCCATTTCTCGAACTTTGCCTTACCTTCAACGATTGTCTCAAGGATTCCTAATGTGTCCGCAGGCTTAACCTTTGTACCCATGAAATCACCGGTATTTACGATGTAGCAGTCTACGTTCTTCTCTTCTACTAACTTCTTGAACTTCTCATAGTCGTTTACTAACGGATAAGTTCTGAATGGATTAGCGTAAGGTACGATACGAAGAGCATTTAAGTCTGTACCTGCAGCAACACGCTCTGCGGTGGATGTCTTAGTAGCAAGTGTTGCACCCATAACAGATGCTAATGCAGCTCCGCTTAATTTTACTACTGGCGGGATAGTCGGGTCTTTCATAATCCAGAAAATAGCGTTTACAGGTG
>CAYWXJ010000054.1:0-13632 GCA_964462405.1 uncultured Eubacterium sp. | reverse complement strand
TTTTGCAATTTTCATGATTTCAAGCGTTTGCTGAATTGACTGTGGGGATAAAAAAAGCGGATCTGCCGCTTTTTTATACTGCCGGAACGTATCTTTCCTATATATCATATACTCACCTCTCTCTTATTCGTTCATCCCTGCATACATTTCTAACAGGTACTGGTATTTTTGTTCCATATAACAGATCACTGTGCCAGTTTTTCCTCTGTCCAGATGCCGGATATGTTTTTCATACATCGACATGACCGGCACCGGCATCCGTCTTTCGCTGTCGTAACGGATCAGCCAGATATGCTGCCCATTATAATCAATTCCTAATTCTCGGGAATATGACAGCATAATGTAAAACTGTTTTACCAGATAAGAAATATGATAAAAAGACGCTGCCTTGATCTCCATATCTCCATTGATATCTTCTTTTTTCAGTAGAAGCCGCATGTTTCTAACTTCATCAAAAAATCCCGGATCCAAAACTCCTTCGGCACGCTCCACCGTTCCAGAAGAAGTATTAGAACAAACCATGGAATACAACGTTTTTCCTTTTTCATCGGCTGATGATTGCACTACCATAGACTGACCTGCGCCTGATGCATTTTCTGCTTTTATTTTTAGTTCCTGCATACGTTCTTTTAGTTTTGTATCAGAAACCTCCTTTTTCGCAATATCATCAATCAGCATCCTAATCTGTTCCAATTCACAATCTAATATCTGCTGAATATAAGTATCCCGGACAGCAATAATATCTTCCGGATTTACCCTGTTATATAAGACTGCAAGTTCTGCAATCTCATCTGCCACAAGTTCTGCCTGCAGCCGTTTCAAATGTTCTTTTTCCTGATAAGCCAAAAACTGCTCTACGCATAAACTGTAATATGCCTGGTAATCTACATACTGATTTAACGGCAGTCTATTCCCAGTGCACAGACTGTTCTCGTAAATCCATTGCATGATCTTACGACTGTCAGATAAGTCTTCCGGATTCAGATCTGTAAATAATGAACTGTCATATCGTACCGTTAAAAGATCATATACGTTTCTGCTAATCCGCAGCACATAAGCTGACTGATCTTTGTTACTGTAAATTTTGTTGTTATCCAAATGATCTGACAGTCCATAGCAGATATCCCCGTTTTTTGCAAGGAATAAACATCTTTCCGGTGCATACAGAACCATACGGCTATCCTGTATTGTTATCCTTGTTTCTTTTACCTGCTGTATCTGTTCTTCCTGCTCTTTTGGTTCCGGATTTTTGTTTTTCTCCCTGTGAAAAAAAACAGCTGCAAAATGAAACATGGAAACTGTTTTTGTCCTTTTCTGATAGGTTGGAATTTGCGGCTTTATTACTTCTTCCTGCCGATCCTTTTCTTCCATATTCTCTGATTCTTGTAGCTTTTTCATCTGTTCCTGTACCGGTTCCTCTAACTGCTCCGACAGTTCCGGTGCCACTTCTTCCTGCTCTTTTGGTTCTTCTAATTTTTCTGTCTGTCCAGGTTCTTCCTGTGCAGGTTTTTCTGATTGCTCCGTTTCCTCTTGTAATAACATTTCTTCTGTATTCTTCTGTTCCTCCGCAATCGTCAATATTTCCGAAGATATTAGTTCTTCCGGTTCTGTATAAACAGTCAAAGGCTGGTGTGTTTCTTCTGCCAATAACACATCTTCCGGAAAAGTTTCGTTGCCGTCCCCTTCTGCTTCTGCAGCCGCATCACAGTCTTCTACTGGCGACATTTCTTTTTCCGTATGCAACATCATATATTTTGTTCCCTGAATCATATCATTGAGGATATGAATATGCCTGGTTTGCCGGTCAATCCGGATGTTTACATCCTTCATTGCCTCCGCATTTGCCACCTTATCATAGGACAGTTCTGCAAGTGTCCTTTTCTCCATAGATAATGCATTTTTTATATATTCTTTTTCTTCTGAGAAAAAATCCAGTGCTTCTTCGTATTTATCCGGGCAGTGGCTGCTGATTCCGTTCTGTACAAAAAACAGCCCCTGTATCCGTCCCATATATGCATATCCAACATCCATATCTGACAGATTTGCCTTCCCCGGATTGCTGATACAATCCAACACATGAAGCACATCACCAAGAGCTGTTTCAAGGTTGCTGCCTTCCCCCCATGTGGACTTACAGCTTCTTATTTCATAGCGAAGGGAATTTACAAGTTTCCGGATCCCGCTGCACTCTGCCTGACTCCATTTGCTTTCTCCCTCATCCATGTCACTGATAAAACTCATTTTCTCCAGAAGTTCTTTAATTTTTCCGCATTTAAACTCTGCGTTATTACTGCTGTTTCTCTTAATATTAAACAAATTAACACCACCTTATTTATATAAAATGACTGACAAAACGGTTGCTATCAGTATGATGGCCGCTATTACAGCCATCATCTTGATTTTTAACTGTTTCCATTCTTCCTCAAATCCAAAACTTTTCTGTTTTTCATCCTGAATCAGCTGCTTTTTTACTGTTTCTATCTGTGTTTCATTTTCTCCTGTTTCATACAGCAGCACCTTCTTTGATTTCCGCTGATACCAGGACAATTTCATAATCTCGTTATAATACAGCCCTCTCTGCTTCGAAAAACCTGCCATAATAACAGGAAACAGAAAAGGGATTGCACAATAAATGGACAACTGTATGCTGATTCCAAGTCCTATATGGAAAACTAAAATGGCAATTCCCCCGACTGCAAAAGCTGCTATCGTAAATAAAGTTTCCCTGACATCCATTCCGGGAAGCACTTCTTCTTTATACGCATCCAGATTCCTGCTCATTCCAATGTTCATACTCATATCTTAAAATCCTCCTTTTTACTAAAATGCAGACAACAGCGATCTGTGAATCAGGTTATCTGCCTCCATGACAAGCCCCACTGAAATCAGGCTGTTAAAACAAAGCATTGCCAGACTTCCATATACGTTGTCAAAAGCACTGATACCTGCATTATTTAAAAGCCCCGCCGGATTCGTAAGATTCAGGATTCCCGTCATTCTTAAAATCAGAATCATGGTTGCAGCTTCTAAAAATGTTCCAAGGATATATTTTACATAGGTGACCGCTGATCTGGAAATATCCCTGTCCCCTGCGATGGTTGCAAATGCAAGTCCTCCATATGGAACGATTAAAAGGAACTTGAACAGACGTTTATAAGCCGCCATAAGCAGAGTAAAACCACAACATATCAGAACAAGGAATGTCAGCATTGTCACAAATATGATTAAAAGTATTCCGGCTCCGTTATTTTTAAATTTTGCTTCTGTCAGGCTGGAACCAAGTACAAGATGTCCTACTCCTGTAGATCCGGCTTTGCCAACAATATACTGTCCCATCCCCATAACAGCCCCTATAATCTGCATATTCTGCGTGATGAAAAAATTGCACAGGCTGATTTTTATGAACAGCTTCAGCATGGTTTCAAGTCTGACATTTTCCCGCACGTCCAGCGAAGACGAGCAGAAATTAATCAGAATCAGGATTGTTGCCGCAATTCCACAGACAGCAATCAGAGAATTATTAAAACCACTTACAATATCCCACAGTTCAGATTTAAAAGTTTTCGGATTTGCTGTTATAAGATTCATGCTGGCATCCACCAGGGCATTATACATGGAAACACCGCTTGTCAGAAACTCATGGAGTTTGGGTGCTATTATAAGGGCTAAGCCATCCATGGAACCACTAAGGAAATCTCCTAATTTAGACAGGATAAATTCAAATATATCTTCCAACCATTTCAATATAATAGCCTCCTCTTTTTAGCTCACTCCCAAAATAGTCAGGACAGTACCAATCGCAGCCATCATTGCGCCGCCCGCAAGTCCCTTTAATCCGGATGTTACTCCGGCCGAATCCTGATTTTGCAATGCACTGGCAATTTCCATTATATTTTTTATGACAACAATCACTCCGATGGCAGCTACAGCTGATGTTAATAATATTTTCAGATTGTTAAGAGGAGTAAGTACTGTATCGGCAGTATCGGCAGGATCTGCAAATACTGGTATCTGATCCGACACACTGAATACTGCACAAACCATAACTGTACATACTATCTTATCTATTTTTCTTTTCAAATCTTTCTTTATTTTCTTTATTATTTTCATCATACGATTTCCTCCTTTTTATGTGCACATAAATAAATACCAACGAATTTCTCCAGTTCCTCCGGAGATGTATCAGGATCAAACATTTCCATAATTGCTTCACAGGACATTCCATCCTCAATTAACGGCATTAAGATACGGATATATGGTTTCCGGAATCCATAATGTTTTAATTTGGCATAAGTCAGAACCTGTTCCTGGGTCATTTGGGACAAATCCGGTTCCCAATGATTATTAACTGCCTGTTCCTGCAATGCCGCAAGTTCTCTATTTTGTTCCTGCTCTGCCATATAATCAATGGCAGTCTGTAAGGGTGCATCCATCTTTTCCCACGCTTCAAGTTTTTCATTGGGAATAGATAAAAAATCCTCCATGCTGAACACAAGTGGCTGCTCTCCTGTTTTCTCTTCTTCTGACTTCATGTGTTTTAACCTGTCCGGTTGGATAAATATCCTTGACTTCTCTATCTGCCTGTCTTGTTTTGGATGATGAACATATGTCCCATCCATTTCATGGAATAACGGGTGTTCTGCAGTATGGATCTTATCGTCTAATATAGGCTGATACCCCTGAATAAGAACGATGCATTTAGAACCTTCTGTCCTTCTGACTTCGTCGGGCAGCATGATTTCCCTTCCGGATTCATCATAATTTCTGTTTCCGCTTCCCTGCCTTCCTGTTGTTACACCATTTGACCTCTTACGGATGGTAGCCTTCCCCAATGCTTCTGATATGTATTTATGGGATTCCTGTTCATTGCCTCCCAGGTAGACCAGAGTACAACAGTTTCCCGGAATAGTTTGCCATGTCTTATCGAAGAGTGCCTGTATCTGTGCTATGTTTTGAATAATAATTACAGAACTGATTTCCCGGCTGGCCATAGTGGATAATAGCGAGCAATAATCATCTGGAAGTGCCACATTCGAAAATTCATCCAAAAGGAATGTGACATGAACCGGCAGTCTCCCGCCATACCGGAAATCCGCCTGGTAGTACAGTTCCTGAAAAATCTGGCTGTATAACATGCCAACCAAAAAATTAAATGTTTTATCGTTGTCCGGGATGACACAAAACAGTGCCGTTTTTGTATGTCCATCATAATTCCTGCCGCATCCAATCTCAGGTATATCCATCTCATCATCTGCTAAAAGATCTAAAATCTCCTGGCTTTTCAGACATGCCAATCTGGCATTTGCACACATGATAATGGTTCTTACTGTATCCGCCGCTCCCCGCATACACTGGTTATAAGCGATAACAGCCGGATCCATGGCACGGGCGCGTTTTCCTTCCCTGCGCTCTTTTTGAATTCTTTCCTCTTCTGAATTTTCCAGAATATCAAACATCCGATCCAGTTCAGACTTCTTTTTATTGCCGTGGCTGTCCTCCTCAAACTCTGCCTTTGCTAAGAGTTCCAATACCCTTGGAATATTTTTCTGTTCTTCCGGCTCATGCTCCCATACATAATAGAACAATGCCTGCCACAGCATCGTTTCCGCATCCTGCCAGAACGGGTCCTGTGGGACAGCTCCTTTCGGAGTGGTGTTTGCCATCATGTTCTTGATCAGTTTCTCGATATCAATCCCTGTACGGATATAGCGCAAAGGATTATAAAGGTTACTGCTTTGCATACTCTCCGCATTCAGTAAATTCAATACACGGATGGTATAGCCATGTTTCTTTAGAAAACCGCCGCAATCCCGGAGCAATTCTCCTTTGGGGTCTGTTATAACAAATGATGTTCCCATGGCAAGAATCTGCGGCTTGACAAACCGGAAGGTTTTTCCTGACCGCGTACCGCCAATGACAAGCACGTTATTATTCAGGTTTGAAATTCTGGTATCCAGGGACATATAGACGTTCTCGGATATATGACGGTTCATTTTGTTATAGGTATAGATTACTTTTGACTCTCCTGACATCTTAATCTGATTTCTCCTTTCTGCCTCTTAGCTGTTTAAAGAAATTTTTCCATTTATGGTAGCGGCCCTCATAGTATCCTCCAGCTTCATCTACATAATAAAAACAGGATTCCGGTCGTTTCTTCCCTTTGGAATCTTTACCTTTATCCATGATCCTGGCATTTATGACGGCAGGGTCTGCCCAATGGGCGGATCCGAAAGTTCTCCCAGTCATTAAGTCTTTGTTTTCCATGTAGTAAATCAGTGCATACAGGATATAAGCTGCTTCAAATGCCAGTATGACAGGAATTGTATATCGGTTAAAATAATTTCTGGAAAAAAAGCTGCCCGGCATACCGTCTATGATTTTCTGCTCATATTCCATCCATGCCAGAGCATCCGCTCCCGGATGCATACCTGCAGCAAATAAATAACTAAAAAAAGCCACCAATATGCTGATAAGACCATGTTGTACCCACAAAGCCGTATTCTTCTTTTTCTGCTGCATTTTTTATCACTTTCCTTTTCTCATGGCTTTTCCAGCTGTGCGTTGTACGTCAGTAAGTTTTTCAGCTTCCTTTTGTGATTTATTCACTGCATCGCCGGCTTTGGATAATCCCTTGCGTTGTAGTGCCTCATGAAATTCTCTGCCGCTGATCATCCGGTATGCAGATTCATCTTCTATGCTGCCATCCTTTTCCAGCTTATCTACCTCATATGCACGCATCTGATCACTACCATTAAAGTGGACCTGTATATTACCCCTGCCATCCGATGTAATGGAGTCTTTCGGCATTTCAACCATCCATGTAGAACTTCCATCCTCCGTCGTTACTGGAATCCTCACCCGGTCCGGGCTGGCAGGGTTCTGAAAAAGCTTATACCTTGCTACAGGTTCGGAATATTCCTTCACGGACTGTTCCTTTAAATGCTGTTCCTGCTCTTTCTTCTGTTTTTCCTGAACAAAATCCATCACACGGTTATCATCCTTTCCCTGATCCTGATTCATTACTTCATGGGGAATTGGAGGTTCCGCCGCAATCTGTTTGTCAATTTTTATAATCTGTTCCAGTTCACCACGGTCAGAGAGCACGGCGACCCTGCTGTCCTGATCCATACCTGCCTGTTCCAGGAATTTTCCGAGTGCCTCCTGATAGGCGTCCTTTCCCATTCCCCTGTCATTCAGATAATGTTTTTTGCCGTCTTTCTCACATTCCAGCACATGGTAGCAGCCGACTGTCTGCCCATCCACAACGTCCTTATAATAGCTTCTTGTGATCACAACGTCCGGATTTTTGGAATTATAAATATAATCCTGCTTCTCCGGCCGCAGTTCCCAGATTTCTTTCTTCTCTCTGGGGATTGGGGTATCCTGCCGGAGTGCTTCCGATGCATTCATATTTTCATAGATCGGGCAGTTATCATCTGCCGTCATGCGCTGCAGGTTTTCTTCAAATTCTTCCAAACTGCCGTTATTTAAGTTGATATAATCCTCCATGGAGATGGGATGCACCGGATTTTTGGCTTTCTTCTCCATGCGGTCATACTTGGCTGCCTGTTCCTTTAACTCACGTTTTTTTATGTCAGTACGGTTTTCCCACTGCTCCATCTGAAGCTTTGCCTCTTTTTTGTACACTTCTGTCCCATGCTCATCATACTTACTCTGCATATAATTCTTAAATTCCTGATCCTGGGAGCCATAATAACCCATGGCTTTTGCAAGGCTGTCTATTTCATTCTCAATCTGTCCCTCCGGCATGCGCCTGTAAATGTCCTCAAATTCCTTACGTTTTGCTTCATTGTGATAGATTTCCTCCTGCGTCTTCTGCATCTGTGTTTTTATGTTCTCCGCTTCCCTTGAGAACTGGCTTCCATACCTCTCACTGATTTCACGGGCAAAGGCCTGATAAACAAGATCCGCCATGTTTGCATCAAACAGATACTGTTTATTCCCGTCCGCACGGTTAAAATCGTACATCTTCGCGCACAGTATCCCGTTTTTTTTGCAGAAGGTTTCAAAATCCTTTTGGCATTCATCCGGGAGCTGCACCGTCATGACATTTGCATTTGTTTTTTTCATCAGGTTTTTAATGTTTGTAGCTCCCTTTGTTTTGCTATACTTTATTACCGAATGCATAAACAATGTAAATTTCTTGGCATCTATCAGCCGCCGCCATCCAAACTTACTAATATCAATTACAGCCTTTGTCCCATCTTCTAAAATTTCCATTTCAATCCTTGCCATGCTTGTTATTTCATCTACTTCACTCAACTTAACTGCCTCCTTTTTCTTTTTCTATCTGTAACTGCCGGATCGTAAACAGCCTTAATGCATCCACTGCCATCTGCTCTCCAGCTTCTCCCTGGTATGCTTCTGCTATACAAGCATAGATTTCATCCATGGATACTCCATGTTCCATAGCTTTCTGCACTTCCTCCATTACTTTGGGCGGGCATCCATATTGTTTCAACTGACCAATCAGTTTCTGCAGCGTGACAGGCTCTTGTTTACCTTTTATGCTGCCACTATGAAAAAACTTATTAATAAAAGAAAACCTTACTGGTTTTTGCTGCTCTTTGTCAGCATCCTGAATTATTTTCTGTTTTTGGTGCTGACAGCTTTCAAAATGTTTCAGTTCTGTCAGTTGCTTTCCATAATCCAAAAGCTGCTCTCTGAATTCCGTTTCTATACCTTGCATTTCGGACAACAATTTCTGTATCTCCTCATATGATTTTTGGATTTGCTGTTTACTTTCTTCCAGTTCCCGGCACTTTTCCCCCTGCAATACAATTAAAATAGAATACAGGGCGTATGGGGTCGGGCAGTGTCCCGTTTCCTCAATCGTCTGTTGGATCAATTCACGAATACGCACAGCCGGATACCCGGCTTCCGACAGGTTTCGTATTGCCTGTGAATAACTCTGGGACAGATCTGCAATCTCTTTTTTCGCAATTTTCCCTGCATTGCAACGAGTTTCAATGTCTGTAAGTATCTCAAAATAACACGCTGCATAGGGTTCTTCTACCGTATGAAGCATACAAATCATCTTCCAACGCAATCCTGGAATTGATACATTTTCATTCTGCAAATAATTCTGTATTATCTCATCGGAAAACCCATCGTTTTTGATACTATTCTCTATCCGGCTAAACAATGTACTCTCCGTATTCAATAACCGCTCCGGCATCTCTTCTGACATCACTTTTCCTCCTTTCTCTGCTACTATGTTACAGAGAAATAAATTGAAATATAATGGCCTGTAGACCACTTTTTTATTTTTTTACTTTGCGACAACTTGACGTAAAGTGAAGATATTGCTAAAAAAGAGTACAAAAAAACAGCAGACCATTTCTGATCTACTGTTTCACTGATTTGACATAACTTTGCGACAACTTGTCGTGAAGTTGGCGAAAATGGGATTTGCTTCCCTGATGCAGATGCCTTAACGGAAGAGAGTTGCTTCGGGTTGATTTTGATGGTTACCTTTTTCGTTAATTTCACTGATATAATGGTAATCGTTTCCAATATATTTTCTTCAGCATTATTCTACACACATATTCTTTAAAACCTCATTAAGAACCTTTGATTTTTTCCATGCAACATCATCCCCAATCACATATAAGCGATATTTTGCCCTCGTGACAGCAACATTAATAATATTTTCATTCACCCACCTAATGGCTCCTTCTGACTGCTTGCCGGAATCACATCCTAAAAGCAGCACTACTTCATTTGCCTCTTTTCCCTGAAACGTATGAACTGTACCAATATGTTCTCTTAACCATTTTTGATCTACTTTCTTCTGCATACTGGATTGTGAATTGTACTTGATATAATTACTCAGCTCTTCTCTCATTTCTGTAACGACTGTTGTAAATGGACTTATAACATATATGCTTGGGTATCCTGTTTTTTGAAATGCTGTTTCAAGTATTTGAAGTACTGCACTTCCCTGTTCTTTTACATAATGGTTTTTATTTCCCTTTTCATTACCTTTTACCACTATCCATTTAGATTTTGGATAAACAAAAGTTTTTTGTTTTTCCACATCCGGCAACAGTGTCTTTTGTTTCATTATATTGTTATAGGATAATTGATTTGAAATTTCAAACATAGGCGATATGCATCTTCTATGTACAACCAATGGACATCCCACCCATTCCGGAATATCTGTATCAGCATGAAACCATGTACCATAGGGATTTATACTGTCTGCAAATGTTTGTACAGATACATTCTTCTGTGTATATGGTCTGCAGATATGATCTTTTTCATACACTTTTTTCAGCAACTGCAGATCATCTGTTACAACAGGCTCTATCTGTTTTGGATCTCCTACAACAATTGCCTTTCTTGATCTGTAAAATGCTCCTACTGCCAATTGTGGAGATGCTTGTCCTGCTTCATCTATAATCAGAGTTCCAATATCTCCTTCACCTAAATCTTTAAAAAACCTTCCAGTTGCAGCAAATGTGGTCGAAATAACAGGTACAAGAAGAAATAATGTCTGATAAAGTTTTCCGACGGCATTCTCAACATCTTCAGAATGAAATATAACTTTTTTCCCGTCATCCCCCATCTTTAATCCCCAATATAATTCAAGATTTATTATATTCTCTCTACATGATTTTGATGCCAGAAAAAATGCTTCCTGTAAACGCAAAGCCCAGTAAAACAAGCGTTCCCTTTCCCTGTTATATTCCGCTGTAAACCAGGGATTTTCTACGTGAGCATCAGCACTGTCCGATTGTTCTTCCGAAAGCAATTTTTGAACAAATTCCTTATTCAGCCATTGGAATTTTTTCACATCATCTGATACAAGGCTTCCATTCACACGCCTATTGTATTCATTATCTTCCTGTAATATAAGGAAATTATAAATACCTATAGCATCTTCTTTTTTTTCAATATTAATGCGTATAGCATCATTATCTTTTCTTATTGCATCCCATTGTTGTTTTATCTTCCCTTCCTGAATTTGTACCTCATTATAAATATTCCATTTCCCATTTTTTTGTTTTTGATCTTCTGTATTCTTTTGATTAAGATTATCCATCTTTTGTAATAAAAACTGCATTTTCTGGCTATAAAAATTATATTTTTCTTCTCGTTCCTTTACTTTTTTAGAATGAAATAGTCTATTTATAATTCCTATTTTGGGCAGACATTTTCTCTCTTCTTCCACCTGTAAATATTGTTGTTCTGTTTCAGCATATTCCTTTTCATTGTCCAAACATATACTCTCCGCCCTTAAAAACTCTTCTTTTTTTATAAGGCAGTCATTTTGTATTTTAATAAAATTTTCGTTTACAATTTTTTCTTTTTCTTCATTCCGGCTAAGCGTCTTACATAACTCATTTTTCTCATTCTCCATATGGATACGCTGTTTGTGCAGATAATCTCGTATATCACATTCTTCAAGATTACTATTTTTTTCTATTTCAGATTGCATATCTAACACGACTTTAAGTTGCTGATTAAATTTTTCACGAACTTTTTGATACTCCGGTAAACGTTCCGGTTTTAACCTTTCATAACATAATACAAAATCCAAATTTTTCAATACTTTTTCGTAAAAAATGTTAACATTGCTTTTTTTACCAAGCGGAGCGGAAACCAATCCCCATGCACCCTTTCCAAATAAATTTTTTGCATATCTGGTAAAATAAATATTAGAACAGTCAGGCTTCGGTTCATGAAAAACAATGCCTTTTTCTTTTGCCTGTGCCCTACGTTTTTCCCAATATTCATTCTCTTTTTTCAAAAGCCATTCAGCATCTGGATTTTCTGATACAGTAAATAATTTCTTCACTTTATTTAATTGAACTTTCATCTGCTCTGTATCAGATGCTATCCCATTTAAATTCTTTGTGATCTCCTCTTCTATCGGAAGTTCTTTTGTAATATTTTCTACGGCTGCATTATTACTTGAAACAACAACTATTCCAAAGTCATTTATTTTTTCGTTCTTAAAGCTATGATACTGTCGCGCATATTTTATATATGCTTTTTCTACCGGTCCATGTGTAAAATCAAGATGGTTAAATGCATCTTCCGGATCATCATATTCTGCCAGTAACTTTGCCCGTTCTACTACATTATGAACAACAATTTCTTTTAAAAGCGTTGTCTTTCCTGTTCCCGGCGGTCCATTTACGGAAAAAATATTACCTTCTCCCTCTATTGCCAGATTTATTGCTACCTGCTGCATGAATGCGGGCATAAATCTGGATGGCCACTTTCCCATCGGAGCATTCATCGGATCTAATATCTTCAAAAAAAGATTCTTGTATTCTATCAAATCTTCTTCATTTTCCTGTTTCCGCAAAAGATCTATTCTCTCACAATCATTGTTATCATAAAAATCGCTATATCCACTAAGGATATAATCTGCCAGACTTCTATGTATTGCACTTCCAGTTAACAGCTTCTCTACATTGTTAAGAACCATTTTAATATCCGGTCCATAATAATTATTACTCAGCCCCAAATAATCATCTTCATCATTCGAATCCCATGTTTTATCATCCTTATACAACGTAAAATCCAGCCAGATTCCCCATTCTATATCAGAATTATGATTCGTTCCTTCCGTTTTTTCTGACTGGAAATTATTTTGCAAATACTTACAGTAAATTTCTTTCTGTATTTCCAATAGATCATTATTCTTTAACGGATAAGCATATTGCTGAATATATTCCGTCTTATCAATTTCATATACTCTTTTATCTTCATTAGAATTTTCTGTAACTTTACCATCTTCGGCGATGGCAGATAATATATCATCATAATATACTACTTCACTATCATACAGTGCTTTATCCAATTTTTCAGTCATATTATCATCAATATTTGCATCCTTAAGCTGGTTCATTGCCCAAATTACAGGAGAAAGAGAAAAACTTCTTTCTACATATTTCAAATCAGGATTGGTCTGCAGGCTAATCCATGCAATTTTTTCTATACTTTTTTCAATGCGTTCATCAAGTTCTCCTAAACTGGCAGCCATAGATTTAATACACAGTTCACGTTTAATCCTTCCGACATAAATCGTTATATTTCCCCAGCGTTTCATTTCGTACTTTTCTGCACAATCCCTTACCACTTGATATATATCTTTACTGACAGGCTCAGCCTTGCAAAAAATATGCAGTTTCTGTATATCATATTTCTGTGATTCATTCGCTTTTACAGACTTCTTGCTTACCTTTTCAGCTATTTTTTTATCCTTTTCTGACCATCTTGGAAATTTCCCCTGATTAAGAAACTCCATGATATACCAATAATTTAATACTGCTTTTAAAGCCTCTCCCCTATTTGTATCCATTCTGTTGTCCTTTCCATTTCTGATTTGTATGTATATATTATTACTGTCTAATAATATCACAATATTAGTTTTTTTATTACAAAATTTACCAGAAATATTTATAAAATACAATTTTTTACTATTCTCATGATATAAAAGTTGTTTTTAAAGAACAGCATAAAAAAAGGAAGAAGGGACAAATCTTAGAGATTTATTCCTTCTTCCGGACTGCCTCTTAAGGCATTCATCTTTTGTATACTATTATAATACATAATTGTTTGGGGTTTTGCAACATTTTTTTACATTTTTCCCTT
>CAYWXJ010000053.1:0-13693 GCA_964462405.1 uncultured Eubacterium sp. | reverse complement strand
GTGGGCACCTTTTTCTTTTCTAAAGCATGGAGAATAGCTTGTCAGGGTATACGGCAATTTTTCTTCTTCGTTAATCGTGTCAATGAATTTACCAATCATAGAATGTTCAGAGGTTCCAATCAGGTATAAATCCTCACCCTCGATTTTATACATCATGGCTTCCATCTCATCAAAGCTCATAACTCCGGTCACTACGTTGCTTCGAATCATGTAAGGCGGAATACAGTAAGTAAAGCCTCTGTCAATCATAAAATCTCTTGCATAGGAAATGACTGCTGAATGAAGTCTTGCAATATCTCCCATGAGATAGTAGAAACCGTTTCCTGCAACCTTTCCGGCAGCATCTAAGTCAATGCCGTTAAATTTCTCCATAATCTCCGTATGGTACGGAATTTCAAAATCAGGAACTGCCGGCTCGCCGAATTTTTCGATTTCTACGTTGCAGCTATCATCTTTGCCGATTGGTACAGATGGGTCAATGATGTTTGGTATCGTCATCATAATCTTTGTGACCTTCTCCTGCAGTTCTTTTTCCTGTACTTCTAATTCTGACAAACGCTTAGCATCCTTCTGTACCTGTTCCTTTAATGCCATAGCTTCGTCTTTCCTGCCCTGTCCCATTAAGGCTCCGATTTGTTTGGAAATCACATTCCGGTTTGCCCGGAGTGCATCTGCTTCCTGCTTTGCCTTTCTTGACTGCTCATCTAATTCGATGACTTCATCTACGAACGGCAGCTTGTGCTCCTGAAATTTGTTCTTAATGTTCTGTTTTACGATTTCCGGGTTTTCTCTTAAAAATTTTAAATCAATCATGTCTTTTTCCTTTCTTTTGTGGATAGAACAAAAGTGCGCTTCGCACACTCCCGCGATTAATTTTTTTATTAGCGCAGCTTTTGTTCCGCGCGCGAAGCTGCGCATTTTTGCCCGAAGGGCTTTTTATTGTATAGGTAATTCCGAAGGAATTTCCTATACAATAAAAAAGCCTTCCATCCCACGCATATACTGCATGGGACGAAAGGTTACTTCCGCGTTGCCACCCATATTGCCGGTTCTGCCGGCCTCTTCATTCCGTACGGTAAAGGGTACGAATCTGTGACTTTCATCACTGGCTCAAAAAGTGGAAAGACTCTTCTGCAGTCCGGTTTACACCAGCCACCGGCTCTCTTTACTGCTTCCAAATCGCAGCTTTCGTCATTGCCAATCTATGGTTATTATACAATGAAATATCTCCAGATTCAATCTTTTTATTCCAAAAAAAGCTCCCAATCTCATTGGCAATCTGAACCGATGCATCTTTTTGATTACAAGTAAATCAATTTCTAAAGGCTTTGTATTTAAATTATATTCTTTCAAATATCAATTTACCGATTGTCTTTTGCCGTATCCTGTTCCTGCCAGTCCCAATACCCTGTTTCCAGATCCCTCTCCGTAAAATTGAGTTTCAATTCTGAAATTATCTTTTTACAAAGTCTTTTCGCTTTTTGTATTCTTCTTTCTAATTCCAATTCGTTTACATTCGGAATATCCAGATATTGCAGCACCTCATCCATCAGCAGAATTGCGATTCCCTTTTGTCCATTATCATATGCCCAATAAATCATCCCACTTCTGACTCTCGTAAATTTTCTGCCCAATATAGTTTCTGCAATTTCTATTCTCTGCAGTGGTGTCAATGGTTTCTTTATCCGCTTCAAAGCATCCAGCATGATACCCAGTTTTTCGTAATCCCGAAATTCTACCGCAATTCCATATAACCTTTGAAATATGCGATAATCGCCGGTTCTCCGCATTTCTGCAGACAACATCTGAAGCTTTTCATTCTTCCATACCTCCTCCTGCGCTTTTTGCAGACCAAGCTTTCTGTACTCTATATAACCGGAATAATTATTGGTGCACATCAGAAAATAAGAGCAATCTGAATTTAAATAGATTTCCCTTGCTTCACGCGTAGTCATGTTATTCCCTCGGTATCTTTCGTAAAATAATTTAGGTGCCCGCTTCATTTACATGAAACGAACACCTTGTGATTGATTTTGTGCGTGATTAGCCAAAAATCCATCTTAATAACTCATCAAATATATTCAATGCTACTACAACGTTCATGAACATCCTCCTCTGCTTCCCTATATCTTTTTGTTTAAAAGTTACATAAACAGAGTAATTGTTCACTTTTTATTACACTAGAATAAGACCTTAAACGGTCACTTTTCCCCTTAAACGGTTAATATTTTACGGGCAATATAAGATTTACGCAAAAATATCCGTCCTTCTGATACCATCCGAATTTTCCATAACTTCTTTCAACTGCGTTCTTTGTATTAATCATTCCAATTCCATGATTCCGTTTATCGGATTTGCTTGATTTAGGCAATCCATTTTTACCAATCTCATTTTCTTTGATTTCATCATATAAAGAATTTCTGACATTATATTGAACAAAATGCCTTCCTCTCTTAACTTCTATAATAATTTTTGCATCCAAAATATTATGTTCTATAATTTCCTCTACTGCATTTTGAAATATATTTGAAAAAATAGTACAAATATCCGTTTCTTCAGCATTAATTTCTACCGGACATTTTCTTCTTATATCCACTTCAACACTTCCAGGCAACATTCCGAAGAAATAATTCATGATGGTATCTACCATCTCATTTCCACTCACATAATATGTATTTTGTATTTTCTTAAAACCACCCAAAATATTGTCCACATATCTTGCAGCATCATTAACTTTATTTTTTCTCAAAATATCCTGAATATATATCAAATGATTAACCATATCATGCCTATATTTCCTAGTATCTGTTTCTTTCTTTAAAAGCTGCTTATAATAATTCACCTGTGATTCTTTCATCAGTTGTTCTGTTTTTAACAACTGTTCCATATGTTCATGTGTATTCTTAATATATACTATAAATATAATTAAAAGAAATATCCCAATATAAATTACAAGATTCAGCACACTACAAAATATCTTAAAACCGGAATTTTCTATAAATGGCTTTGCATAATTTAACGATGCTAAGCAAAGCAACATCGAAGCGCCAATTACTCCTAACACCAAATATATAACAGAATCAATATGTGTCTTTCTATTTTTAAAAATCTTATTTTTTATCATATTGAATATGAGGATACTCACAGCAGAACAACTCTTAATCTCTAAGTAGTTTAAACTTATAATATATGCACTTTTAAATACTAAAATTTCATTACAAAAATATCTAAAAACTTCTTCTGTACACATCAACAAAAGAAACGTAAGCGTCAGCCTGGCGCCCTTTTCTCCTATATTTCCCCCACTCGTTAAGAATGTCACCGTAGTAACCCATAACGATACCAGCACATTCTTCCCCGACGCATCTATTGGCAAATTTCCAATCACCACCGGCATCAATACCCCTGCAATCATCCACACCTTCGTCTTCTGTCGTACTTCAAACAATATCCGAAGTCCTAATTGATAACAAACCAATTCTACAAGATAGATTCCACAAAGTATCAAAATCTCCATATGCCACCTCAACGATATTTCAAATCAAACTCCATATACGCCTGCTCAAATTCCTTTTTTCTTCGCCTGGAAACTGATAATTTTATATCATTCATCTGAATCCATCCATCTCTATAGAATTGAACCTGTGCCATATTGATGATATATTTCCGATGAACACGGAAAAACAATCTTTTGTCTAACTGATTTTCTAATTCTTTTAATGAAGTTTCACTCCGCAGTACTTTGTCCTTTACTTTATATTCACAATAACTGTCGTAGGTTATGATATACTGAATTTCGCTCTGATGGACTTTATAACTATTTCTGTTGTAATACAGCAATATACTTCCGCTTCCTAAAACCTTCTTCATACAGGCATCCATTGCCTCTTCTACTTCTTTTTGCTCAAAGGGTTTTACAATAAAACGAAAAGCTTCAATGAAAAACGCTTCTTTCATGCGTTCTACCATGCAGGTTGCCATAATAATACGGCAGGAACTGTTTTTCTTTCGTATCTGTCTGCCGGTTTCAATTCCATCTAAATGAGGCATTTCAATGTCCAAAAATATAATATCCAGCTTTTCCACATATGAAAGTAATTGCGTTCCGGATACATATATATGCAGTTTATATTCGACAGCACTCTTTTCGCAATATTCACGAATATATTTTTGCAGCACAAGAGTTTGTTCTACTACATCATCACATATTGCTATTTGTAACATATATCATTCCTCTTTTTATCTTTTGTAAAATATAAAATTTATTATATCACCGCAACGAATATGCGCTATTTTCAGTCTTCGATTCGCACATAATATATGCATTCTGCGCATAAGAAAATTTAATTTAAAATTTTTAGACACTTCGCATGTCGGGTACCGCCGCTTGCGGCAAATTCCTCTTGTACGAGTGCGCATCTTTGCCCGAAGGGCTTTTTATTGTATAGGGAATTCTGAAGGAATTTCCTATACAATAAAAAACATCAACATACATAAATCCATGAAAATTTATGTATGTTAATGTCTTTCTTTATATTCCTGCGCTTTTTAATTATACTTGTTTAAAACGTTTTACTTCATTTCCTAATTCTACGGAAATTTCCTGATTGTTATCAGTTTCTGCCTGAATCTGCGACATTGCATTTACCAGGGTTGCCGTATCGTTTGCCACCTGGGTGACTGCATTGGCACTTTCATCAACTGTAATGGAAATATTCTTCACACCGTTTTCCATTTCCGTCATGGTATTTGCAATCACAGAGGCTTTCTCTGCAAAATCCATCAGAATCGAATTCATCTCGTCTGCATCGCTCTGATACTGGGTTGCAATATCAACAAATCCATTGTAGTCTTTCATAACATTTTCGGAAATGAAATGAATCATCTTTTCTGCATTTCCTGCCAGCGAATCTACCGCACTGGTTACCATGTTACTGATATTCTGAATATCATTAGCGGTATCCCTGCTGTTATCTGCAAGGTTGCGGATTTCATCTGCAACAACCGCAAAACCCTTTCCGGCTTCACCTGCACGGGCTGCTTCAATGGAAGCATTCAACGCCAAAAGGTTTGTCTGACTTGCAATATCTAAAATGTTTCCGGTCAATTCATTAATCTTCTCTACGTTTTTGCTTTCTTCCACGGAAGCATCTAATACATCACTGATTTCCTTAAATGTCCTCGTTGTATTTTCTTTGCTCTCCAGCGTCTCAAAATGCATTTTTTCTGCATGTCCCTTAATGGAAGAGACCATTTCCGCACCGCTGTCCGCCCGTGCGCTCATATCCTGAATACTGCCTAAAATATCTGTCGTTCCTGCCGCAATGTGCTCTACAGTTGCAGAAATCTCTTCCATGCTTGCTGCAAGCTCTTCCATTGCAGAAGAAATACTTAATGCACTCTGATTGGAATCGCTTACCTGGCTGGAAACCTCAGAAGCAGATTCTAACATTTTCGCCGATTCTGTCTGCACTTTTATCATAAGATTCTGAAGCTGCGACAAAAACCCATTGAATCCATCTGCCAACTGGCCAATCTCGTCCTTGGTATGGACATCAATACGCTGTGTCAGATCACCTTCGTTTTTCTCAATTTTCTCAATAATATCATTCAAATGGCTGCTGGCGCTTTTAGCAGGCTTAGTAATTGTAAGCCGAACAGTAATCAGAGATATAATATAAGCAATAATTCCAACGATAACAAGAACCATATTAAAGATATAAGTTCCCTGAATCTTTATATCGGTCTTGTCAAACAACTGTGTTAAGTTCTCCTGTATTTCTGCAATCGCCGCCGTATCCGAAGCAGCGCCTGCTTCTTCTAACGTGATAACACTTTCTGAAATCCCCGAATAATATGAACCAATTTTCAATAATGCTGCCACATCCAAAACACAAGCCAAAATCATTAAAATACCCAATATAGAAATAAATGCTGTGACTTTTTTTCCGATACTCTTCCCCATAATGTTCTCCTTTGTATGCTCTTCTATTTTTTATACTTTTTTAAATTATTACACTTTTATGAAAATTCAGCAAGTATTTTTTCCAGTTGTAAGAAACTTTGGTAACAGTTCAGCCATGAAATAATGCAAATATCACAAAACGAACAAACGCCTTTTGTTTGCTCGTTTTTGAATTTGCGTTATTTCATGAGCGGAGCGCCCGAATATGAGCAAAAATAGCTGCAAAGCAGCGGAGAGTGCGATAGCACGATTTTGCGAATGGCGCGGGCTGAACTGTTACAAACTTTGTGTAACAGTTCAGCCTTTCGGCTTCACTGTTACTGAATCCGTCCATTTAAAGTTGCCTACGGCAAGGGGCGGATTCACGCTCGGAAAAATCTACATATTCTTACGGGCTTTGCAGCAAGTGCAAAGTCCTACGCTGAACTGTTACAACTTTGTTCCTTTTATACTTCCTATTACCATAAAGCTTCCGGTTCTAAGACATAGAATCCGTCTTAGAACCGGAAGCTTTATGTATATTGAATCTTCTCAATAAATTCAGCCGTTTAGAAATCTACTTCTGTATCATAGTAGCAGCACTTCAGCAGCTTCTCCATCTCTTCCTGGCTTGGCTGACGCGGATTGGAGCCTGTACATGCATCTAAGATTGCGTTGGCTGCAATTTCCGGTAATCTCTCTAAGAACACTTCTTCCGGGACAAATCCCTGCTCAGCCGGATAACTGTCCGGGCCGTAGTTCTTGATACAATGCGGAATGTTCAAATCATCATTCATCTTTCTAAGATATGCGATTAACAGGTCTACCTTCTCATCTAATGTAGTTCCGCCTAATCCCATGAAATCTACAATGTCGCCATAGCGTTTCTTTGCAGTTTCATCCTTTGCATTGTATGCAATTACTTTCGGCAGATACATTGCATTTGCTGCGCCATGGATGATGTGTGCGCCGTAATCTGCAAAAGCTGCACCCGTCTTATGTGCCATAGAATGTACAATACCAAGAAGTGCATTTGAGAATGCCATACCTGCCAGACACTGTGCATTGTGCATGGAATCTCTCTTTGCCATATCTCCATTATAGGATTCTACCAAATCATGCTGTATCATCTTGATTGCATGCAATGCCAACGGATCTGTATAATCACAATTCGCAGTCGATACATATGCCTCGATTGCATGTGTCATCGCATCCATACCGGTATGCGCTACTAATTTCTGCGGCATGGTTTCTGCTAAATCCGGATCTACAATCGCTACATCCGGTGTAATCTCAAAGTCCGCAATCGGATACTTGATTCCCTTCTGGTAATCTGTGATGATTGAGAATGCAGTTACTTCAGTAGCGGTTCCTGAGGTGGAAGAAATTGCACAGAAACGTGCTTTCTTTCTCAGGCTTGGAATACCAAATACTTTACACATATCTTCAAAGGTAATATCCGGATACTCGTATTTAATCCACATAGCCTTGGCTGCATCAATCGGAGAGCCGCCGCCCATTGCGATAATCCAGTCCGGTTCAAATTTGAGCATGGTCTCCGCACCCTTCATAACGGTCTCTACAGATGGGTCCGGCTCAATACCTTCAATTAATTCTACTTCCATTCCTGCTTCTTTTAAATATTCAACTGCACGGTCTAAGAATCCGAACCGTTTCATAGAGCCACCGCCGACACAAATCATGGCTCTCTTACCCTGAAATGATTTTAAAGCTTCTAATGAGCCTTTTCCATGATATAAATCGCGTGGTAATGTAAATCTCGCCATTGGAATCTACCTCCTTAAACTGTCCTTTTATTACTATATTGTCTGTTTCTTAACAATATGTATGTCAGTATTGTACATCACCAATATTCCAAAGTAAACATTTTTCGTTATTTTTCATAATTTTTACATATTTTTGAACACAGAAACAGATAAAATTCTTTTTGGAGAAATCAAAAGAAAAGATTGCGGCACTGCAGCGACGCAAACAGCAGCCGGGCTGTATTTTCCCGGCTGCTTCCCTTAAAAAACCATATGAACATTACCTAAAAAATTTTAAGAACATGCTTTTTCTAAAATTTCATTCAAAGCAGTTCCGCTGCTGGTATGGCTTCTTATCACATTCGCATTACATTTCTCTGCTTCTGCTACCGCACAGCGCACCATCTTGTGTGAAACGGTATTGGTAAATAAAATTATCAGGTCCGGCGAGCCGATCTGACTGCTTAAATTTCCCGACATCTGGGTAAATACCTTTGCCTTACATTTATATTCTTTACAAATTTTCTTATACTGACATACCATTCTGTCATGTCCTCCAACAATTACAACGCTCATAGATTTCTTTCCTCCCGATTTATTCTGAACTTTCTGTTTCTCTATTTGTTAGTTATATCTAACTAATGTTTATATTAACTAATTATATGTAATTCGTCAAGAAAAAAACTCATATTTTTTTATCATTTTGTAACAGTTCAGCCTTTCGGCTTCACTGTTACTGAATCCGTCCATTTAAAGTTGCCTACGGCAAGGGGCGGATTCACGCTCGGAAAAATCTACATATTCTTACGGGCTTTGCAGCAAGTGCAAAGTCCTACGCTGAACTGTTACATCATTTTCTCCGCCTCTTTGTTTTTCTGATAGAATATGATACAATATTGTGCAGAAAAATTTAAGGAGGTCTATTATGGCACAGAACCCAATCGTAACATTTGAAATGGAGAACGGCGATATTATGAAAGCCGAACTTTATCCGGAGATTGCTCCGAACACCGTCAACAATTTTATCAGCTTAGTCAGCAAAGGATTCTATGACGGACTGATTTTCCACCGTGTAATCAATGGATTCATGATTCAGGGCGGCGATCCGGAAGGAACCGGTATGGGCGGCCCGGGCTACGGAATCAAGGGTGAATTTGCACAGAATGGCTTTGCAAATGACTTAAAGCACTCTGCCGGAGTATTATCCATGGCGCACTCCATGATGCCGGACTCTGCCGGAAGCCAGTTCTTTATCATGCACAAAAACGCTCCGCATTTAGACGGTGCCTATGCTGCATTCGGTAAAATTACAGAAGGCATGGAGATTGTCAATAAGATTGCAGAAGCTGCAACGGATTACAACGACCGTCCGATGGAAGAGCAGAAAATGAAAAAAGTGACTGTCGAAACCTTCGGGGAAGCTTATCCGGAACCGGAGAAATGCTGATCACTTAAGCAGGAGGGAGTTTGAAAATGAATAACGAAACAGGACCCATTCGTGATGCCTCTGTACTCGGCATTCCGAAAATGCTGATCTTAGGCTTGCAGCATATGTTTGCCATGTTCGGTGCTACGATTTTAGTACCTATTTTAGTAAATACTTATTTTGAGGGAGAAGGTCTGTCTATTCAGGTAACTTTATTCTTTGCCGGAATCGGTACCCTATTCTTCCATCTATGTTCGAAACTGAAGGTTCCCGCATTTCTGGGTTCTTCTTTTGCATTTTTAGGCGGATTTTCTACCGTTGCAAATTTAGATACCGGAATTTTCAAGGATATGACTATGGGTGAGAAATTACCTTATGCCTGCGGCGGTATTGTTGTTGCCGGACTGCTTTATCTGATTCTGGCACTGGTCATTAAGGTCGTAGGTGTTAAGAAGGTTATGCGGTTCCTGCCGCCGGTGGTGACAGGGCCGATTATTATCTGCATTGGTCTTAGTCTTGCACCCTCTGCTGTATCCAATGCTTCTACTAACTGGCTTTTAGCCCTAATCGCGCTGGCAGTTATTATTATCTTTAACATCTGGGGAAAAGGAATGTTTCAAATTATTCCGATTCTGCTTGGAGTGGTGATTTCCTACTGTGCGGCTCTTATCCTAAACGCCTGCGGTCTGACAAATCCGGATGGTTCTGCGATCTTAAGCTTTGCGGGAGTTGCCGCTGCACCTATCGTCGGGCTTCCGCCGTTTGAGCTATGCAAATTCGACCTGACAGCTATTTTAGTTATGGCTCCGATTGCCCTTGCTACCATGATGGAGCATATCGGTGATATGTCTGCCATTTCTGCAACCGTCGGAGAAAACTTCATTAAAGACCCGGGACTTCACCGTACGTTAATCGGAGATGGTCTTGCGACCTCCTTTTCCGCACTTTTTGGCGGTCCTGCCAATACCACTTACGGAGAAAATACCGGCGTTCTGGAATTGAGCAAGGTACATGACCCAAAAGTCATCCGCTTAGCAGCTTTTTATGCAGTAATCTTAAGCTTTCTGCCGAAATTCGCTGAGATTATCAGCTCTCTTCCGGCAGCCATTATCGGCGGCGTCAGCTTCATGCTCTACGGTATGATTTCCGCCATCGGCGTCCGCAACGTGGTAGAGAACCATGTGGATTTTACCAAATCCAGAAATCTGATTATTGCAGCCGTTATCTTAGTATCCGGTCTTGGTTTTTCAAATGGTCTTACATTTACCATTGGGACAACCTCCATTACTTTGACTGGTCTTGCCATTGCAGCTATTGCAGGTATTCTCTTAAATGCCATTCTGCCGGGTAAGGACTATACCTTTGGGGAAGACCCTGAGGCGGATGCCAACCGCGGACTCGATATGAATCCGATTCCTTTAAAGAAGCATTAAAATAGTAAACAGCAAAAAAGTGTATCCATTCAGTCCTGCTGAAATGATACACTTTTTCTTTATGGTAAGTTTACAGGCTATTTGCTTATTTTCAACGCATCAATGGCTGCTGTCAGATAAGGATTCTCCACCTCATAAAATCTTCCTTCATCTGCTGCCTTTGCAAGCTCCGGATCTATCGGCAGTTTTCCAAATACAGGAATGGATAATTCTGCTGCTGCCTCGTCAACATGGCTCTCTCCAAAAACGCTGATTTCCTTCCCACAGTCCGGACATTTCACATAGCTGAAATTCTCTACGATCCCAAGTACAGGAATATTCATCATCTCCGCCATATTATAGGCTTTCTTTACAATCAACTGTACCAGCTCCTGCGGAGAGGTTACAATGATGATTCCGTCTACCGGAAGGGACTGGAATACAGTAAGCGGTACATCTCCGGTTCCCGGAGGCATATCTACAAACAGATAATCCAAATCGCCCCAGATGACATCCGTCCAGAACTGCTTAACGGCTCCGCCGATTACGGGACCTCTCCAGATGACCGGAGCTTCTTCGTCATCTACTAACAGGTTGATGGACATAATCTTCGTTCCGTCCTCTGCCGGAACCGCATACATTCCGTCATCTGTTCCATACGCAGGTCCGTGTAAACCGAACATCTTCGGGATAGACGGGCCTGTAATATCTGCATCCATAATTCCGACCTCATAGCCAGCTTTCCGCATTGCTGCTGCAAGGGATGCGGTTACTAAAGACTTTCCGACACCTCCCTTTCCGCTGACAACTCCGATGACTTTCTTTACGGAAGATAAGGCGTTAATGGGTTCTGTCATAATCTGGGAACCAGCCTCCTTACTACGGCTTGGACAGCCTTCGCAGCTTTCTCTTGAACAGGCAGACGCGCTGCTGCATGAACTATTTTCTGGCATAATTTAACTCCTCTTTTCTTTTCATAATTCATTGTTTTTTCATTATAATACAAGCATAGAGGATTCTGCAATTACTTTATTAATTACGCCCCACATACACGTTTCTATGGAATGATCTTATACACTGCCGTATTCTGATATGCCATTGCGTTAGAATGCGCAAAAAGTACGGTTCCCTCGACCGGCGCATATATTTCATCGAGAATGTTTCCTTCATAACAATCCGCAATACAGGCAAGCAGTTCGCCTTTCTGAACAGATTCTCCTGCTTTCACCCTTCCGTCAAAAAATCCTGCCGCGCTGGTACGGACTGTCACCATTTCTTCTGTAGATACTACCTGCGAAGCTTCTCTCTCTGCTTTCGCATACTCTAAAATTCCTTCTTTCCCAAGGAAACCAAGAATTGCTTCCACTGCCTGCGCAGCACTGTCCTTGTCAATATGCTCTGTTGTCGTGGTATATACGGAAAATGCTTTTGTTTCCCAGATCTGCCAGTTATAATTCAGTGTTGTCGTATCAAAAGGTCTTGGCGTATGCAGTACCACATAAGGGAAGCCAAACTTTTTTGCCTGCTCCACATCTTCAAAGCCTGTCTTCATCATTCGTATATGCGGGACAAATTTTCCTGGCATATAAAACGAGGCAAACTGTATTCCATAGGAATAATCCTTAATTGCCTCAAACAGACCTCCTGCGATCCGCTGTGTGGTCTCTCCTTGGGAATATCCGGAAATCATCCCGATATAATGCATTTATTTCAAACAGCGTTCTTTTTTCCATTGTGAAATTCCTTTCTATTCCGACGCATCATAGACCTCTTTTTTTTAATCCTTCCCATCAGAGAGCCTTCATTCACGACCGGATATTCCCGGATCGTAAACAGCCATCCATCGACGGGCGATGTTATTTCATCGATCAGCTCACCGGATAACGGGTTGACAATGGTGCCGATTATATCCCCTTTTTTCAGCATGGCTCCGTGATTTTTCTGTTTTAAGAAAATACCGGAGGAAGATGCATTCAAAAAGCAGACATCCTCATATCCTGAGGATATTACCGGGTTTCTTACCGGATAATCCTTCCCCTCCCAGAGAGACATCTGCTTCATCAGATGCAGGATTCCTAAAAAAAGCTGATCTCCATATTCTTTTGTGATACGCATACCAACGCCCATCTCCACGACTAACGTCGGTGTATTTCTGCAGTTTAAGCTGTGGGCAAAGGTCGATTCTAATACCGTACTTGCCCCATGAACCCATATAAAATCCACATTTGCTTCTTTTGCATAGGGAAGCAGTTTGTCCTTATGCAGCTCATTAATCCGAATCTGCGGAATTTCTGTCAGGAAAATATTACTGGCATGAATGTCAAGCACCAGATCAGAGCCTTCTATATCCTTCACGATTTCCGCCGCAAGATATTCATTCATATTTCCTTCGGTGTTTCCCGGAAAAATGCGGTTCATATCCAGATCAAACGCCGGGATTCCTCTTGTGATGGAATCAATTCCAAAAGGATTTAATGCGGGATAGATATCTACGATCCCTTTTAAATCTGCTCTGTGCTCCCGGATATAGTTTGACAGCTTATAGCATACATACTGCCCTTCTAATTCATCTCCATGGATTCCGGTCACGATACTGATGCGTTTTCCTGCAGCTTTCTGCAGGGATTCTAAATGCATTTTCTTAATTTCCTGTAATTCATCTACAGGAAGTCCTGCTTTTGCAACTGTTCTTATCATGCTTTACTCCTGCTCTTCTTTTACTTCTACCAGAATCTTCTGCGTCTGTCGCGCCTGTCCCGTAAAGGCTCCCCGGTTTATGGAACAATCCTGATAGTCCCTTCCGTGAGAAATCTTAATATGCATGTCATCTACAATCAGGTTATTCGTAGGATCAAAACCGATCCATTTTTCTCCGTCAAAAATCGACCCTGCACTCTGTAATCTTTTGCATAGCTGTTGTTACCGGCACGCATTTTAAGGTATATGTATGGTTATGCACCGGCTCAGAAAATTCAATATCCATATGATAGTGAAATTGTAAATCTTTCATAATCTCAATCCTTACGCAAATTATCTACCAACTCAACAATCCTATCATAATCTATCTCTTTTTCCTCTGCAAGCCTTTCTAGAATTATTTTCGCTGTAATCTTTTATCCCATCAGATTTGTTGCACTCTGTATCC
>CAYWXJ010000052.1:0-13911 GCA_964462405.1 uncultured Eubacterium sp. | reverse complement strand
AAAAGGAAGTACACTGGTATCTGATGATGGCTGACAGTTATTACAGCAAACCACAGCGGGAAGAATATTTTGTGGATTCAGGCTATTATAAATTTCATGAAGCATATCATTTGCTAAAATTTGCCAATGAAAAGCAGATTTTAGAAAAAGCATATAATGAGTATCTGGATCTGAAGAAGAGCAATTTATGGGGAAGTCATAAGTACTTCTAAATAGAAGCAGGAGTGATGAGGATTTTGCATGAAATGGTATAAGGATTTGTATGCAGGAGAGAGTATCTTACACAGACAAAAAAAGATCAAATGGAAGATTATGCATAATGCAGGTATGCTTTTTGTATATGTCATCACATTAGCTGCGAATGAGAAGAATCTTTTAGATATTATACCATCCAGAGAGCTTTTACAGAAGTATTACCCTAAGCAGGAGCTTTATATCATTGGTCTTGCTGGGAATTATGAAGAAGCCTTAGAATTAGCAGGTCATATCATCAGTGATGTGTACCGGTCAACCGGAGGCTTTGATGTAAGAAGTTATATTTGGCAAAAAGGAAAGCAGGACGCATGAATATTCTTTTTATTATATTAAAAATTATAGGGATTCTGCTTTTGACAATTTTTATTATTGCTGTACTTTTGTTATTTCATCCGGTTTATTATTGTATGAAAGGGGAAGCAGAAGAAAATATCTGTGCAGAGGGATATGTATGGTGGCTGTTTCAGATAGTTCGTCTGGAATTTAGGGTAAAAGATTCCAGGGCAAGGGTGCGGCTTCGAATCTTCGGATTTCCAAAAGACCTGCAGAAGGATACAGCAGAAGAGGACTCAGCCGAAAATATCCGCAGTGAAAATACTTTAGAATCCACAGATGCGGCCATGGCAGAAAGTGATAAGCATACTAAGAAAGCTGCAGCCCAGAAAGAACACCCTAAAAAAGAGAAGTCAAAATCCGGCGATAAGGACAATGGCAGAAAGCCTTACCGAAATAAGCTTTCAGATTTTAAAGCCGTTATCCGCAGCCTGAAAAAAGAAGCTTCCGATAAAAGGAACAAATTAGCAGTATCTAAGCTTTGGCAGGAGCTTTTGTATCTTCTGTTTCATTTAAAGCCAAAGTATATAAAAGCAGACATTTCTTTTTCGTCGGGGGATCCGGCATTGACCGGACAGGTTACAGGAGCACTCAGCCTGCTTCCGATACTGTATCGGTATGATGCGCACATATATCCGGACTTTAAGGCAGAGGAATTTTATATCAGAGGAAATCTCGCGTTAAAAGGACATATGGCTTTATTTCATTTCATCCGCAGCGGCATTCATATACTCAGAGATAAAAATATAAGAAGATTATGGCACAAATTTAGAAAATAGGAGGTTTTCAGATGGCAGATAATACTTTTAATACAACAGTGGAATCCTTATTCAGGGGAATGGACAGCTTTATCACCACAAAAACAGTCGTAGGAGATGCGATCCATATCGGCGATACCATTATTCTTCCGTTGGTAGATGTATCCTTTGGAGTAGCGGCAGGCGTATTTTCCGGTGACAAGAAACAGAACGGCGGCGGTGGTATGGGCGGTAAGATTATGCCGAGTGCAGTCCTTGTGATTTCAAATGGAACCACTAAGCTTGTAAATGTAAAGAATCAGGATGGCGTGACGAAGATTTTAGATATGGTACCGGACTTTGTCAATAAATTCACCAGCAAAAATGAGAAACCCGCAGATACTAAAGACCCTGAAGCAAAAGAGAAAGCCAAAGAAGAAATGGAGAATATTCTCTCTGAATCTGTAAAAGAAAAATAGATACGATTCAAAAAAGATGCATATAGTAATATATATGCATTTTTTTTGTGCCAAAGCATCCAAAGGGAGCTGTCGGTGGCAGATCCTGTAGGTTGTAAAAGTATATGGAATGAATTTTTGGCTGGGTTCTTGGAGTTAGGATGGTGAAGAATGAAAAGAGTGATTGGATATACATTGTTCTGTATAGGGATTGGAATGCTGCTGATGTGGGTCATTTCAAGTGCGTTTATTGGATTTTTGCTGATTTGTTTTTGCATGTTGTCAGGGTATTTTTTGTTTTGCTGCTGAAGGCGGGGAGATTTGCGTATGGGGGACTGCAGGTTTTTGATAGACGGCCGTACTTCAATCCTCCTTCCCGCATTTCAGATTTCTCCGATTGCCCATAAACCGAACGAGCACAAAAAAAGAACTGCCCATCGACAGTTCCTTCATTTCAAATCCCTATGCTCTTTCAACTTTACCGCTTTTTAAGCAAGAAGTACATACATACAACTTCTTAGGAGCTCCGTTTACTTTACATTTAACAGATTTAATGTTAGATTTCCACATTCTATTTGATCTTCTATGAGAATGGCTCACATTGTTACCGAAATGAGCACCTTTTCCACAAACTGCACACTTTGCCATGATTGCACCTCCTTGCATTTACTAAGTTTACTATGTGCGTAAACTCACAACATGATTATTCTAGCAGATAACATTTCATAATGCAAGGAATTTTTTGTATTTTTTCTTATGATTTTGAAAGAGGATTTGCTTTTTTATGAAAAATGGGTATAATGATTATATACTGGCGTCAGTATGACGTTTGACTGATTAAAAATATGGAGGTCATGGTATGAGAGGACAAATGGAAACCCATCTGGGTACAGTAATTATTGACAATGAAGTAATCGCAACCTATGCAGGTTCAGTAGCGGTAGAGTGTTTTGGTATCGTTGGAATGGCTGCAGTGAATATGAAGGATGGTCTGGTAAAGTTATTAAAGAGAGATTATCTTACCCATGGTATAAATGTAACAATAGATGAAGAGAATAAGATTATCATTGATTTTCATGTCATTGTTTCGTATGGAGTCAGTATCCATACGGTTTCTGACAACTTAATTGAAACGGTGAAGTATAAAGTAGAAGAGTTTACCGGTATGGAAATTGAGAAGATTAATATATACGTTGAAGGCGTAAGAGTGATCGATTAAGGAGGATTTGAAAGTGGAAATCAATTCGATAAATGCAGCCGTATTTGCCAAAATGTTCATGGCAGGTGCAGCGAATTTAGAGGCAAAAAAAGAATGGATTAACGAATTAAATGTATTCCCTGTACCGGATGGCGATACAGGTACAAATATGTCTATGACAATTATGTCTGCGGCGAAGGAAGTTGCAGCTTTGGAAAATCCTGACATGAAGTCTTTAGCAAAAGCTATTTCTTCCGGCTCTCTGCGGGGAGCAAGAGGTAACTCCGGTGTTATTTTATCCCAGTTATTCCGTGGATTTACCAAAGTGATTGCAAAATATGATGTAATTACCGTTGAAGTTATGGCTAAAGCCATGGAAAAAGCTGTTGAAACTGCCTACAAAGCAGTAATGAAGCCAAAGGAAGGCACGATCCTTACCGTAGCAAAAGGTGCGGCACAAAAGGGTATGGAGTTAGCAGAGACAGAAATGGATTTGCTTTCATTTGTAGAAGCGGTCATCAAGGAAGCTGACCATGTATTAAGCAAGACTCCGGATATGCTTCCGGTCTTAAAGCAGGCAGGTGTGGTAGATTCCGGCGGACAGGGCTTAGTAGAGGTATTAAGAGGCGGCTTGTACTCATTACAGGGCAAAGAGATTGAATTACAGGTCGGGTCATCTGAGAAAACGGTTTCAGGTGATGTTAGCGCAGATTCCTATATTGATGCTCAGGCAAATCAGGAGATCAAATTTGCATATTGTACACAGTTTTTGATTATGTTAGAGAAGCCTTTTACTGAGAAAAAAGAACATGAGTTCAAGGAATACTTAGAAGGCATCGGAGATTCTATTGTTGTTGTAGCTGATGATGAGATCGTAAAGGTACACGTACATACCAACGATCCGGGACTTGCAATGCAAAAGGGTCTGACCTATGGCGGTTTAACGACAATTATTATAGAAAATATGAAGTTAGAACGGGATGAGAAGATTTCTGCCATGAAGGAAAAAGAAATGCAGAGCGGCAGAATTTCCGAGACACCTGTGAAGGAAGAAGCTATTGCAGAACCGGAGAAGGAAACAGGATTTGTTGCGGTTTCTATTGGAGAAGGATTAAATGAAATCTTCCGCGGACTTGGCGTTGACTATATTATTGAAGGCGGCCAGACTATGAATCCGAGTACGGATGATGTGCTGCAGGCAGTTTCAAAGGTAAATGCCAAGAATGTATTTATCCTTCCAAATAATAAGAATATTATTCTTGCGGCAAATCAGGCGGCTTCTCTTCGTGAAGATAAGAACATTATCGTTATTCCTACAAAGACTATTCCGCAGGGAATTACTGCTTTGGTAAACTTTATTCCGGAACAGACACCGGAAGAGAATGAAGCCCGTATGAATGACGAGATTTCACTCGTAAAGACCGGTCAGGTGACATATGCTGTCCGTGATACGGAAATTGATGATAAAGAAATCCATCAGGGTGACTACATGGGAATCGGAGATAAGACAATTCTTTCTGTCGGAACCGATAAGAAGACCGTTACCATGGATATGATTGAACAGATGGTGGATGAAGATGCTGCATTGGTAAGCATTTATTATGGAGAAGAGGCGACAGAAGAGGAAGCCATGGCATTTTCTGATCTGATTACAGAAAAATATCCTGACGTAGAAGTAGAGGTAAATCCAGGCGGCCAGCCAATTTATTACTATATTGTATCTGTAGAATAACGAATGGAGTTTTTATGAAGTTAGAATCCCTGATTACCGAGATTAAGGGAATCGGTGCAAAAACTGAAAAACTGATGAATAAGATAGGAGTATATACCGTAGGGGATATACTCCTTCATTATCCCAGAGATTATGTGAAATTCAAAGAGCCGGTAAAACCCGGTGAAATTTCCGGGGAAGGGATATATGCAGTTCTTGGAAGAGTGATGAATGCACCGGTTCTGAAACGTACAAACCGAATGGAAATCGTACAGACCAAAGCAGGAGACTATACCGGAAGCATTGATCTGGTCTGGTTTCGTATGCCCTATATCCGAAGCCGGCTAAAGCCTGGAGAAACCTACATATTTTATGGAAGAGTCAAGCAAAAGGGCAGATATTATGGTATGGAGCAGCCCCAAATCTATACCATGGAGCAGTATCAGGCAAAGATGCAGACATTACAGCCGGTTTATGGGAAAACAGAAGGATTGAGCAATCAGATGATTACGAAGACCATTCGTCAGGTGCTAGAAGATTTATCCCTGACTTATGAGTATCTTCCGGAAAAAATTCGTAAAAAAGAAGAACTCTATGAGTACAATTTTGCAATCCGGCAGATACATTTTCCGGAAAATATGGAAAATCTGATACTGGCAAGAAAACGTCTGGTGTTTGATGAATTTTTCTTATTTATATTAAATATGCAGCTTCAAAAAGAGAAAAATACCCTGATTCCGAATGATTTCCCGATTGAAAATGAAACTGTGATTCCCTATATTCTGTCACATCTGCCCTATAGCCTTACGAAAGCGCAGAAAAAATGCTTAGATGAAATTGTTGCTGATATGAAAAAAGGGGTTGCCATGCAGCGTTTAGTACAGGGAGATGTAGGCTCCGGAAAAACAATCGTAGCGTTTCTTTGCATGGCACTTATGGGAGAAAACGGCCACCAGTCAGCACTTATGGCACCCACAGAGGTGTTAGCCAGACAGCATTATGAAACTTTTACAAAAATGTGCGGGGAATTTTCTTTGGAACGGAAAGTGATTTTACTGACAGGCTCTTTGACAGCAAGAGAAAAGCGCAGGGCATATGAAGATATGCAGATGTATCCGGACGCTATGATTATCGGTACCCAGGCGTTGATTCAGGAAAAAGCAGTTTATCATAATTTAGGACTGGTTATCACAGATGAGCAGCATCGGTTCGGTGTCCGCCAGAGGGAGACACTTGCAGAAAAAGGGATGCATCCCCATATTTTAGTCATGAGTGCCACACCGATTCCAAGGACTTTAGCAATTATTATTTATGGGGATATGGATATTTCTGTCATCGACGAGGTTCCGGCAAAACGGCTGCCGAATAAAAACTGTGTGGTGGGAACCTCATATCGGAAGACTGCTTATGAATTTATCCGAAAAGAGATACAGGCAGGCCATCAGGCATATGTTATTTGTCCGCTGGTGGAGGAAAGCGAAGAGTTAGAGGCGGAAAATGTCATAGATTATGCGAAAAAGCTGGAGGATTATTATCAGGGAGAGATCTGCATTGGATGCCTGAATGGTAAAATGAAACCTGCAGAGAAGAATCGGATCATGGAGGCGTTTGCAGGAAATGAGATTCAGCTTTTAGTATCCACTACTGTAGTAGAGGTCGGAGTGAATGTACCGAATGCTACTGTTATGATGATTGAAAATGCAGAGAGGTTCGGACTTGCCCAGCTTCATCAGCTCAGAGGACGTGTGGGACGTGGAGATGCCCAATCCTATTGTATCATGGTGGATAACGCCCAGAGTAAAGAATCCAAAAAACGTCTGGAGATTTTAAACCGTTCCAATGACGGATTTTTTATTGCAGGAGAGGATTTGAAGCTTCGCGGACCAGGAGATTTCTTTGGAATCCGTCAGAGCGGCGATCTGGCATTTCAGATTGCAGATATTTACCAGGATGCAAATGTGTTAAAGCAGGCGGCAGAGGATGTAAAGGAGCTGCTTTCAGAAGATAGTATGTTGGAAAAGGAAGAGAATCAGAAGCTTGCAGCGTTAGTAGAACGTCATATGACAGAACAGATGAATTTGTAAGGGGATTTTGGCTGATGTAGTGACAAAAACTGGTAAAATTGCATACATTTAGGGAGCCGATATAGACAATCAGGGAAAAAAGTACTATAATTAACAGATAAAGAGTTTGTGAATTTATACAGAAAGGGGTATCGATATGAAAAAGGTAAAACAGAGTCTTGCCATACTTCTTATCATTTCCATGATTGTCACCATCGCGCCGGAGTGGGCATCTGCGGCAGTAACGGTGTCAACAGAGTCTTTTATTGCAATGACAGCAGGACAGGAGCTTCATCATACTGCCGCAGGGAAGCTGTATTATGTTTTCCGGCCGGAGGAAAGCGGCTGGTACCAGCTGCGAATGGAAGATGTCTCCGGATGCAGGTTTGCTGCCGGCGTATATGAAAATATTTATTACACGCTGAATAATGAAGAACAGGTAGAACATACAAAAAAGTATACGAGTCTTTGTCAAACAGGAGTTTCTCTGTCAGATCATATTATGTGGCTGAATCAGGAAGAAGCTTATGTTTTCTATTGTACGCCCACATATTATGAAGATCCGGATGTAATTGATGTGGCACTTACGATAGACCAGGTGGAAATTTCAGGAATGGAGGTTGTAACGCCGCCATCCGAACCTTCCGTAAAGGCATTTATTGGCACCGGTATGCAGGTGAAGATCCAATATGCAGACAGTGAAGAACATTATACAGTAAGCGGGGTTAGCTGCAGCTATAACGTATATTCTGATGGAACCGGATATTCGACAAATTGTCTGAATGCATTGGAATGGAATACTATTGCTTATAGAACAAGTAATTCATATATCACAAATACGATACAGATATGCTCTCTGGATGGAGAACAGAATACCGATATTGCAGGCTTGGAAAACGGTGAACACACAGCGGAGCTTGGGATTTTTTATAATGAAGGAGGAACCTCATCTGTTTATAAATTTGCAACAACCTTTGAAAAAAGTGAGGATAATATTGAGAGTATCACAGTAATACAGAAGACAGATACCTATACCCAGTGGTTTGGACAGGATTTAGAAAACGCCACGATTAAAGTTACTTATAACGACGGAACGCCGGATGCTACTTTATATGTATATAATAACGGCGGTGCAGCTTATCAGTATCTTTCGTATGACATGGAAGGACAAGATGGTGAAGTTTATCAAATGCCTACAAGCAGTATAGATACTTATCTGCAGAATGGAGGAACATTAGGAGAGGCAGAGGTTACTGTGAAATATCAGGGAAAGACAATAACTTATCCGATTACCATTGAGGAAAATCCATACAATGGGATTTCAGGAGTAACGCCTGCAAGAACTGTTTACTATGCAAATGCAGGATACAAGGATGAAAAGTATAATTATTCGGGGGATTCTATCAGTGAATATAATATCGGACGGATTACCTTGACGAAAAAAGATGGGGCAGAGCCGGTGGAATTTGAAAATATACTGAATTTACCTGGCGGCAAATACTATTTAAAGTATGGACTGAAAAAAGAGAATACTCTGTATACAAATATAGATGCATATATCAAAGCTGGCGGTACGATCGGAGAGCAGCAGTTAGCAGTATCTTATCTGGATTTTGAAGCAAGCAGTACCATTGAAATTCGTGAGAATCCATATGAACGCATTGAAGTGGTGACAGAGCCGACGAAGAAGAATTACACATACAGTTCCTATGGAACCAAGATAGATTTTTCAGGGCTTGTATTTCGGGCTTATAAAACGGACGGTACTTATGATACTTATACCTACGGAGAGAGTGTGAATCCTACGGGTATCGAAGGCTGGACAAGGTTCTTTCACTCTTATTATGAGAATAAAACCGTATATCTGAGTGAAGGCACATATACGATTGATCTTATTTTTATGAATATGAAAATGGAGTATCAGATTGAGGTGGCAAAAACACCGGAAGAGAAATACTCGGATTTTAAAATCATAAAAAATCCTGACAGAAGTGTTTATTTTACGGGAGAACAGGAGACTGCAGTAAATAGCTGTCTGAGCGAAGAAGGACTTGAGATAGAGGCTGTTAATTCAGAAGGAATTACAAAGAAATACCGGATGTGGTATTATCCGTCTGAAGAAGACGGAACATCAGATGAATATAGTTCCTGGGGAGAGATTTACCGTTATATAAGTATTGACTGGAGTCAGATTGACTTGTCTGTACCGGGGACCTATCCGGTAACCGTATTCTGTCAGGAGATGACAGATACATTTGAGGTTACCGTTGCAGACAGTCCGATCGTTTCTTTTGAAATTTTGGATATGCCGGATAAGGATATCTTTTATCGTTATGAGGGAATTTCTGTGGACCTGCGGGGAATGTCTTATAAGATTACCTTTGATGACGGATCTGTTTTTGCAGAAACATTAACCGTGAACGATCCGGATATGAGGTTTTCTTATCAGGGAAAGTTATACCGTATCAAGAAAAAATGGATAAAAACAAATTCTTCCGGATATCCGACTTATGGAGAGAATGCTGTTCAATTTTCTGTGTTCGGGCATGTCTATCAGACAGATACCATTCAGATAAAGGAAAATCCGGTGGAATCTTTAGAGTTTGTGAAAAATCCCGATAAAGTACTTTACGTTGGAGCGGACAGCAGCGTTGATTTATATGGTGCAGTGATTCGTATTACCTATACAGATGCGACAACACAGGAAATTGAAGTTGAAGAACATACAAGTTCGATACCAATTGACAGATATGGAAAATCATTGATCGGAGAAGTTCATTATATGGGAATGATTGGTAATGATTATCATAAGTGTTTATCCATAGTCTATATGAATCAGTCGGCGTATCTGAATGTAGAAATATCACCTGCAGAACAGGAAGCAGAGGTTATAACAGACGGCGGACAATTAATGATTGAGTTGAGTGATACAAAACCGTATCATATTATTAAATTTACACCGGAGGAAGCAAATTACTACTATTTGCATTGTGTCGATTATGAAGATACAGATGATGCAGGTAGTCCACAGTATTTTTTAGAGCTGTATAAGGAAAATCAATTATTGTACTCATGCAGCATGTCATCAGGTTTCAATAGTTTTTATCCCATGTGGGAGAAACTGCAGGCTGGGATGGACTATTACTGTGTGATAAGCCTGCCAAACTCTTGGCAGACGTATGAAAAGTTTCAGTGCTATATCAGTTCGGATGTTGCGCAGGAGTCTGATTTGGGAATTCCAGAGTTTGAAATTATACAGCCGGGACAGACGGTCTGGTATGATTTTGAAATGGAAGATCCTTATTTGGGGCTGTCAGGAACAACATATCAGCTTACATATGAAAATGGATGGACAGTGCAGAAGCATATTACAAGATTTATGAACTCTGTAAGTATTGGAGACAAGAGTTTATCTGTAGACTGGAAATATAAGGATTCCCAAAATACATGGAAACCGGAAATACGTGATGATAATGCACTGGTCTATACATATGGTGATGTTGTAGTAAAGGAAATTCCGATACAATTAAGTGTGGAATGCGACGTAGAATCCATATCCATCGATAAAAATCCATTTGAAAATTGTTATTTATATGAATATAATACGGGTATTCGCACAATGAAAGGTCTGACAGTTACCATTCATTACAAGGGAAACAAACCGGATCAGACAGTCGTATGGGAAGATGAAATAACTTCGTTAACGGTAAACGGCTATCTGCTAAATGCAATGATTATTAGGAATGGCTTTGCGTATGTGTTAGAAGTAACCTACATGGGAAGTACAGATAAGGCAGAGGGTAAATTTTTAGAAAATCCTGTTACCGGATTTGAGTTAAAGACAAAACCGGCAAAGAGCAGTTACTATATCTTTGAAGATACAGGCACACCGGATTTATATGGTATGGAATTTACCATTCAGCATCGTGATGGTTCTGCACAGGATATACAGGTGTTAGAGCATATAAGTTCGATACCGGTAGAAGGTCCATACGGCGGGAGTATTAATAGTAAATTCAGTTATGAAAATAGTCAGGATAGTTCCGGCAATACGCAGAAAGTAAGGGTTTTATATCTGAGTTATTTAGGTTATAGTCAGAAGATCATGGAATATGAAGCTTTGCCGCTGCCGACGGAAGATGCCATGGAGCTTAAGACAGAGGATTTGAAATATATTGTATTAGATGATGAGCATCCATACCAGGTATTTAAAGTTACTGCTGAAGATGATAATCAGTACAGCTTTTCAGCAAGTGGGAAAATAAACCGCTACCTGTATCGATATGATGCATCCGGTAATTGCATGGGGCAAACATATGGCACTTCCGGAAACAGCTGCAGGCAGGAATGGAGCATGGCTGCCGGAGAAACGAACTATTTGCTGATAAGGTCAAATGAAACCGGAAGAATCGCAAGTTTAGAATGCAGTCTTAACGCTCAGACGATTCAAAAGGAAGCGGTAGATACTATAGAGATGTCGGTTTCCAATCCGGCAGCAGGACAGAGTCTTCCGGCAGTGGAGCCGTTTATTATAACGGACTATAAAGTAGACTCCTATCAGTGGTATGGAGATGCGGATGAAGACGGATGTGCAGATTTTGCAACAGCGCATCAGCTGAAGTTGGTGTTAGCACCGTTGATGGGATATTGTTTTACGACAGATACGAAAATTATACTAAACGGTGCAGAGATCAACGCAAAAACCCTTGGAAGTAATGGGAAACTTACGTTGTATTATACATTCCCATATACGGAATGTAAGATTGAGCTGCCACAGATCAGCGGTTATACGATTCATACGGACAAGGCAGACAACACAGACCGTATAGAATATGGAGGAACCTATAAATTCTGGTATACAGATTCCAATGGAGAAAATATAACCGATTGGATTGTAAAAGCAAATCAGAATCCTCTGACAGCAGACGAGGACGGTTGTTATACGCTTTTAAATGTCAGTAAAAACATGAACATTACGGTAAAGAGCCGTGATATTCAGGCAGAAGAAACAGAAAGTAAACTGCTGTTTTATAATCAGAGTGAAGCAATCTGCGATATTATGATTGGTACAAAAAATAAAACCATTGCAGATAATACGAACGGAGAAACATATTTGCCCGAGTTTGCAAGCTATACGGATAACAGTAATCAGTTTTTCTATGGCTGGTATACGGATAAAGATGAAAACTGGAATGGTATCAAGACCAGATTTACAAGCAGAAGCAAATTGCTGGAAGATACCTATGATCTATATGCAAAATGGGGAAGCGGCAGTTTCACGATGATTGTAGATGGAAAGGAAGTCCATTACCAGGTGCTTTCCTTTGATGAAGAGAACCGGATGTTCGTACGGGTAACAAAAATTTCGGCACCTTTAGCAGCAGCTTCCGACGGTTTGGAAAGCATAGATGCGCTAGGAGCTTCGGAAAATGTTTTGGAAATACCGCAGACTTTAGAAAAAGAGGAAATATCCGTAGGGGAGAGTCTTGGAATTGATATTGAAAGCTGTACTGTTGCAGCCCTTGCGCCGAATGCCTTTGAAGGCTGTGATTTCTTAGATCAAATTGTACTGCCGGAAACGATAACGGAAATTCCGTCAAACGCTTTTTACGGATGTCAGAATCTGACCGTTACGCTGCCGGATACCATTATAGAAATTGATCCAACCGCATTTGCAGAAACAGAAAACGTTACGATTGTCTGCAGCAGTGATTTAGCAGAAACTGAGGCAGTCTTAAGAGCTTCGTCCAATACAGAGGTAACTGTTCAAACAGTGGATATTTCATTGAAAAATGGAGAAGAACAGAAGAAGTTTTACTATGGAGATGCGCCGGAAACGCTTTCCGTAACTGTGAAGATAAACGGCGAGGAATTAAAAGACCCAATCCTGCGATGGCAGTATTCCGATACAGATGCATTTTCCTATGAAGTGCAGGGAAATACGTTTACGGTAACGCCGAAACGGGTCACCTTAGACGCCGAACAGATTGCTGTTTCTGTGAAAGAGGAAAGCTCCAGGCTTCAGGCTTCCATTCTGCTGAGTACCGATAAAGCTGATTTAAGTCAAAAAGATGAAAATGGAGCAGCGGTCTATATGGCGGAAGCATCCGGAACCTATACTTATACGGGAGATGAGATTTTGCCTGTCATTGTTGTGAGAAAGAATGCAGACCAGGGAACAGTATTAGAAGAAACAGATTATGAAATTGAATATTCCGATAATAAAAATGCAGGAACCGCTGCATATCAGATTTTCGGCAAAGGGAATTATACCGGAAATATAAGCGGAACCTTTACCATTGAAAAAGCAGTTCAGAGCATTACGGCGAAAGACCTTATGAAACATAGCGGAAATGTGGCTTTTTCGATAGGGGCAAAGACAAACGGTGACGGCAAATTAAGCTATGCAAGCAGTAATCCCGCAGTAGCAGACATTGATACTTATGGAATTGTGCGTATTTATAGTGTAGGCGTGACGACGATCGGTATTACCGCAGAAGAAACAAGTAATTATAAAGCTTCTGAAACGAAATACATTACGCTGACCGTACAGCCATTACAAAGTACAAGTGTCAAAAAGGATGAAACAGAGAAAAATGGCCTGCGTGTATATCAGACAGCGTATACAAGAGCATACAAGAGCAAAGCGTTCCGTCTGAATGCGTCAGCAGATTCGAAAATTACTTACAAGAGCAGTAATACGAAGGTTGCAGTGGTGGATAAAGAAGGCAGGGTAAGTGTGAAAAATTGCGGAAAAGCAATTATTACCATCAGTACCAACAAGGCAAGCCAGAAAGTAACCATTCAGGTTGTTCCTAAACAGGCAAAAGCAAAGGTTTCCAGTAAGAAATCCGGTGAGCTGAAAGTAAGCTGGACGAAACAGAGCGAAGCTGCAGGATATGTTGTGGAATACTCTACAGATAAAAACTTTAAAAAGAATGTTTCTAAGAAAGTAATTACGAAAAATAAGACGACAAGTGTTACAATTAAGAAGCTTTCAAAGGGAAAGAAATATTATGTGAGAGTCAAGGCCTATACCAAAATAAGTAAGAAAAAAGCTTATGGAGCCGCAAGCAAAACTGTAAGTCAAAAGATTAAAAAATAATCAGAACCACCGGCTTAGCCGGTGGTTTGCTCACGCCCTATAAGGGCTTGT
>CAYWXJ010000051.1:0-13928 GCA_964462405.1 uncultured Eubacterium sp. | reverse complement strand
CTCGTTCGGAATGAAATTCCTGCTTATAAAAAACTGAATTTCACGGATTCAGGTACTGAATAAGGAATATGATGGAAATGTGCAGTTTTTAGAAGACACGCTGTCCATCGTGGAACGGGATGCCTGTGTGTTAATGGATTTAGAAGATAATACATTTATTTCTTATAATTTAATAACGAATTTACGGGCGATGAACCATAATCTGGTCTTTAATTATAAAACATACGAAAAAGTAAAGACAGCTCTGGCAGGGCGGAAAATATATTTTATCACAAGCGAAGAATGTGAAAAGGAAGAATTTCAATTAGTGTCAGAAAAGAATTATGTGTATACCGGGGAATTTTATAGTTTAGATGTTATCTATCCCCGTGAGATTGGAAGAGCTAGCCAAAAGGTATATGTTTACTGTTATCAAAATTGAGAGAAATGATAGGAGCAAGAGGAGATGAAATTAATTATTCAGATTCCCTGTTATAACGAAGCAGAAACTTTAGAAATTGCATTAAATGACCTTCCGAAGCAAATCGATGGAATTGATCAGATTGAATATCTGATTATCAATGACGGAAGTACAGACAATACTGTTGAAGTGGCAAAGAACTGGGGCGTGCATTATGTCGTAAATTTTGCTAAGAACAAAGGATTAGCAAAGGGCTTTATGGCGGGGCTGGACGCATGTCTTAGAAATGGAGCGGATATTATCGTCAATACCGATGCGGATAATCAGTATTGCGGAGCAGATATTGAGAAGCTGGTCCGTCCGATTGTGGAAGGAAAATCTGATATTGTCATCGGCGCACGTCCGATAGACCAGACAGAGCATTTTTCGCCGTTAAAAAAGAAGCTGCAGCATTTAGGAAGCTGGGCGGTGAGAAGAGCTTCAAAGTCAAATATTCCGGATGCTCCAAGCGGTTTTCGGGCATACAGCAGAGATGCAGCCATGCGGCTGAATGTAACAAACGAATATACATATACGCTGGAAACCATTGTGCAGGCAGGAAGAGAAAAGATTCCGATGGAATCTGTCCCCATCCGGACGAATGCAGAACTTCGGCCGTCGAGATTATTTAAGAGTATGTTTGGATATGTGAAGAAATCAATGGTCACGATTATGCGTGCCTATATCATGTACAAGCCTTTAAAATTCTTTTCCATATTAGGTACGATTCCTTTTCTCTTAGGCTTTGCATTGGGAGTCAGATTCCTTGTATATATGTACATAGGACAATCAGGCGGACATGTGCAGTCGCTGATTTTAGCCAGTACATTACTGATGCTTGGGTTTTTGACCTGGGTCGTGGGAATACAGGCAGATACGATTTCTGCAAATCGAAAAATATTAGAAGATATACAATACCATGTGAGAAAGCTTGAATACGATAAAAAGGAAGAGTAAGAGATGAAGATAGCGGTGGCGGGAATTGGCTATGTTGGATTATCCAATGCAATATTATTAGCCCGGCACAATGAAGTGACAGCTTACGATATTGTGCAGGAAAAAGCCGATTTTCTGAATAACAGAAAATCACCGGTTGCGGATAAAGAAGCAGAAGAATATCTGTCTGCAAAGACATTGGATCTGAAAGCTACAACAGATATAAAAGAGGCGGTTACAGGTGCAGATTATGTCATCATATCCACACCGACGAATTACGACCCGAAGAAAAACTTTTTTGACACCTCATCCGTGGAAAGTGTCATAGAAGCTGTTACTAAGATAAATCCGGCGGCTTTTATCGTAATAAAATCCACAGTGCCTGTGGGATATACGAAGAAGATAAGAGAGCATTATGGAAATAAAAGAATCCTTTTTTCACCGGAGTTCTTAAGAGAGGGAAGAGCGTTGTACGATAATCTGTATCCGTCAAGAATTATTGTGAGTACAGATGCAGAAGACGCAGATGTTTCGAAGGCGGCGCACACTTTTGCTGAATTGTTAAAAAAGTGTGCCATAAAAGAGGATGTAGCAGTATTGTTTATGGACTCCACCGAGGCAGAAGCAGTAAAATTATTTGCAAATACCTATTTAGCACTCCGGGTGGCGTATTTCAATGAACTCGATACCTATGCTGAGGTGCGGGGACTTGATTCAGGAAATATTATTGAAGGCGTCGGCTTAGATCCCCGTATCGGGATGCATTATAATAATCCGTCCTTTGGCTACGGAGGCTACTGTCTTCCGAAGGATACCAAACAACTGCTTGCAAATTATGAGGATGTGCCTAATAATATTATGGGTGCGATTGTTGCGGCAAACCGGACCAGGAAAGACTTTATTGCTGGGAGAATCTTAAAAAAGGCAGGAAATACAAAGGATCACTGTATTATTGGCATCTACCGGCTTACCATGAAAGCAGATTCGGATAATTTCCGTTATAGTTCTGTCCAGGGAATTATGAAGCGTCTGAAGAAAAAAGGGGCGGAAGTCGTGATATATGAGCCGATCTTGCAGGAGGAAGAATTTTTTGGCTGCAGAGTCATTTGGGATTTTGAAGAGTTTAAGCGGGTATCTGAAGTAATTGTTGCAAACCGGAGAACAAAAGAGTTAGAAGATGTGCGGGACAAAGTCTATTCAAGGGATTTGTTTTACAGGGACTGATAATGGAAAAGAAGAAGATTATAAAAATAATCGGAAATGTTGTTTCAATATCAGCAATCTTTTTTATAATAAGAAGATTGATGAATTTGCAGACAGACTATACACAGTTTTTGACTTTGGGAAATGTGGTTATAATTTTAATGTTATCTTCATTATACGGTGTTATAGTATTCGCTATGAGCTTTTCATGGTACAGGCTTTTGATACAGTTGACGGGGAAGAAGCTGGGATTCAGAGCGGTTGCAGCCGTTTATTGTAAGTCAAATATCATGAAATATCTTCCCGGAAATGTGTTTCAGTATGTGGGCAGGAATCAGATTGCGGTAGAAAATGATTTAAAGCATTTTGATGTGGCTTTGGCGACGGTGATGGATATTGCAGTGAATGTCATTGGCGTTTTTATCATTACCGTTATATGCTATGGGAAAGGAATACAAGACTGGCTGGATTTATTGGGAATCATAAATGCAAAATATTTAGCGGCAGTTCTGGCCGCAGGAATCCTGATTTTTCTGGTAATAGTTGTTGTTTTAATAAAAAGTGAAAAGGTTTATAATAAGCTGAAGGCTGTATTATCTAAGAAGAATTTAAAAGTTTATGCTCTATGTGTTCTTGTATATATTTTACTGTTTCTGTGTATGAGCTGTTTGTATATTTGGGTTTTGACTGGTATATTGGATATGCATATAGAATCTGGTCATCTTATGCTCATATGCGGGGCGTACCTGTTGTCCTGGCTGTGCGGATTTGTAATAATCGGAGCGCCGGGAGGAATCGGAATCAGGGAAACAGTATTAACGGTATTATTAGGAAGATATTTTGAAATAGAATTGTTTTTAGTCGGTATCGTTATATTTCGGGTCATCAGCATATTAGGAGATTTGATGGCGGTAGGAATTGCAAAATTAATAAGCTTGAAAAATTGTCAGAGAAAAAAATAGTATAAAAATATTCAGGAGTGATAACAGATGCAAGAAAAACTTTACATTGTAGTTCCCTGCTATAACGAAGAAGCTGTTTTGCCGGAAACAACAAAACGACTGACAGATAAGATGAATCGCATGATTTCATCCGGTTTGATCGCAGAGGGGAGCCGAATCGTATATGTGGATGACGGTTCAAAGGATCGTACATGGAAAATTATTCGTAAATTATATGAAACCAATCCATATGTGATGGGAATTAAATCATCGAAAAACTGCGGACATCAGAATACCCTGTTAGAAGGATTGATGACAGTAAAAGATGATTGTGATATGGCGGTTTCTATGGATGCAGACTTACAGGATGATATAGAAGTCTTAGATGAGTTCGTAAAAAAATATTACAGCGGTTGTGACATTGTCTATGGTGTGAGAAGCACCAGGAAGACAGATACATGGTTTAAGAGGACCACAGCGGAAGGCTTTTATAAAATTATGGGAGCCATGGGAGTAAATATTGTCTATAATCATGCGGATTATCGTCTGATGAGCAGACGGGCATTAGAGGAGCTTTCGCATTTTAAGGAAGTAAACCTCTTTTTAAGAGGAATTGTTCCGATGATTGGCTTTCAAACAGATGTAGTTGAGTATGAACGGAATGAACGCTTTGCAGGAGAGTCTAAATATCCGCTGAAAAAGATGATTTCCTTTGCGATTGACGGAATTACATCTTTGAGTATTAAACCGATACGTTTTATTACGACGATAGGAATTTTGCTGTTTGTCATCAGCGTGATACTGCTGGTATATTATTTGACAGGTTATTGTATGGGCCAGACGATACAGGGCTGGGCAACCCTTGTCATTTCCATATGGGGCATTGGAGGCCTGGAATTACTTGCAATCGGCATCATAGGAGAATATATTGGAAAAATATATTTGGAAACGAAAGAAAGACCGCGGTATATTGTGGATGAATATTTGCAAAAGTAAGAGGTGTAAGAAATGAATAAGATAAGCCACACATTTGCTATTTGTGCTTATAAAGAATCTGAATATTTAGAGGATTGCATAAAGTCCTTGAAGAATCAGACGTTGCAAACGAATTTGATTATGACAACATCAACTTTAAATGACCATATTAAAGGATTAGCAGAGAAATACCGGATTCCATTATTTGTCAGAGACGGAGCAAGTGATATTCGGGATGACTGGAATTTTGCATATGATTCTGCGGATACAGAGTGGGTTACGATTGCGCATCAGGATGATCAGTATGACAGCCGCTATGCAGAGGAAATGCAGAAGAAGCTGGAGGGCGCTGCGGATGCGATTGCATTTGTTACAGATTATATGCCGATTAAGTCAGGGAAGATTGGACCGAGAGATATTAATTCCAAAATCCGCAGACTGCTAAGAATGCCGTTAAAGAGTAATTATTTGGCAGGAACAAGGTTTTGGAAGAAACGGATATTATGTCTTGGAAACAGTATCTGCTGTCCGGCAGTAACATATCACAAATCTGTTTTGGGCGGATCCTTTTTTACATCTGAATTGAAATATAATATTGACTGGGATACATTTTATAAAATTGCTGAATTAAAGGGTACATTTGCATACGTGGACAAGCCGTTGACATATTATCGTGTGCATGATGGAGCGACCAGCAAGGAATTTATTGTAAATCATCAGCGGGAAAAAGATGATGTCTATATGTTCCGGAAATTCTGGCCGAACTGGCTGGTATGCCTTATTATGCATTTTTATAAGAAGGCGTATGATACTTACGGTTAGGAGATAGCATGGAGAAAATAAAAGAACTGCCAGGGAAATTGTATGAAAAATTGACTGCAAACAGGTGGCTGTTGGTTGTGCTTGCAGGACTGCTGTGTTTTGGCGGCTATTTTGCAGTCACAAAAATTGTTCCGAAAATGGGGATTTTCTGTAAGAATTACAGTGTATCCGAAACGATAGACCAGGAAATTCCGTTAACCAGTGACAAGGAAGTTACACAGGATTTTGTAATGCCGTTTGACAGGTTGAATGGATTGTCGTTATATTTCGGCAAAGGGAATGGGAATAACATCGGAAGTGTTACCGTAGAATTGCTTGATGCAGAGGGAACAGCAGTAAATTCCTGGATACTGTGGGAAGCATTACTGCCTGAAAATGACTGGCAGGAGTTTTCAATCGGAGAGCTGGTGCAGGTAGTGAAAGGAGAGATGTATTCGGTCCGGGTCCGGGCGCAGGATAATGACTCGGAGACGGCGAATATCGGCTGTGCAAAGAGCAATCGTACACTTGCACTTCGGATCAGCGGCAGGGAAAATGGGATTGCTCAAACAGGATTATTTACAGCAGTTTATCTGTTGTTTTCCATCTGTTTTCTTGCTGCTGTATATTTTGTGTGCTTTGGCAAATCAGAATTGTATATGTTTCAGGTTGACAGACTCGACTGGGTTCTGTTTGGGGTAGTGGTTATATGCTGTGCATTGTTTTTCTCCCAGTATAGTGATATGGAAATCACAGTAAGACATGCGGAAGATCTGACTTATGCCATAAAAAACGGAGATGTAATGCAATTTTATGATATTACAATGGCGAAGGCTTTGAATGGAGAATACGGGAATGCCACGATTCTGAAAGCGGCGAATTATAATATCTTTTTGTATTTGGCTTTGGCGGTCATGATATTACCGTGGACGATCGTAAAAGCACTGTTTAAAATACAGTATAACTATGTGGATATAGTTATGTACGTTCAGATATTGCTGATCTTTTTTAATCTGGCATCTGCGAAGATATTGGGAAAAATCTGTGTCACATTTGGTTATGCAAAAGAAAAAGCAAAGATTACAGAATATTTATTCTTAAGTTCGGCGATTACGATGTTTGCTACGGTTGGGTTTGGGCAGTTGGATATAATCTACTTATTTGTTATGCTGTTGGCGTTATTGTATTTTGCAAGAGGACAATATTACAGGTTTTCTTTGATTATGTCTGTTGCGATTATGCTGAAATCATTTCCTGTTTTGCTGTTTATTCCGTTAATACTGCTGACAAATAAGAAGATTCATGCTATTATGATAAATCTGTTTCTCGGATTGAGCGCGTCATTGCTTTATAAATTAGCATTCGGAGGTGATTATGGCTATGCTGTGACGCAGGAGAAGTTAGGAGCCCATTATGATTTTATGGGACGCCTGACAAGGAGCGGCATTGGAGCTGGCATGGGGGCTGTTTCCCTGTTTGTCCTGTTTTATGTGCTGCTTTGTATCTGGGCGTTTGCAAAAAAAGATATTCCGAAAGAAAAGCTCTTTTCCTATGTGATTTATTCAGGGGTACTGATTTATGGAATGTTTGCTGTTTTGATTTTATGGCATCCGCAGTGGCTGTTGATCCTTTCGCTGTTCATCGCAATGGCAGTTGGACATTTTGAACGGAAGGAATTGCTGTTATATTGCGATCTTGGACTGTCATGTATGTATCTGGCAGTTACTAGTATTTATTATAAGGGCGGAGTGGATAATTATATGATGAATTATGGGCTGATGGGAAGACTTACGGACCATACCTACCAGGGGATTACCATCAGTGAAATCGCCGGTAACATAGATAATATACAGGGAATTGCTGTTTCCGTTTTTGCTGCGGTTCTTATTGCGTTTATCTGTATTCTTGCAAAGCAGTTGAATCAATATCCAAAGGCAGGCGGAGAAGAGGCAGGATCAAGAATATTGATATGGCTGCGGAGTGCGGTTATGTATGTGTATTGTCTTGTGTTGTGTATATTTTTCTTTTTCTTAGGATAAAGGAGGGCTTTATGTCAGTTAGTATCGTAATGCTTGCTTATAAAGAAGCAGAAAATTTAAAAATATTATTACCCCAAATTCATGAGGTAATGAAAGAAATTCAGGATGAATATGAAATTATCATTATAGATTCGAAGGAACCGCTGGATAACACGGCGGAAGTCTGCGCTTTGCATAATGCAAAGTATTATCCGCAGGAGGAGCCGTACTATGCAGGCGCATTCAGAACCGGTATCAAATATGCATCTATGGACAGAATGTTAGTACTGGATGCAGACGGCTCACATGATCCGAAAAACATACCGGATATTTACCGGTTATTTTCGGAAGGCTATGATATTGTAATTGGCTCAAGATATACGAAGGGCGGGGTATCTAATGATTCGAAAACTTCGTTCCTTATGTCAAAGCTGTTAAATACCACAATGCGCTTATGTCTGGGAATTAAAGCGAAGGATATTTCAACGAGTTACCGAATGTATGATACCAGCCAGATGAAACAGGTGAAGCTGGTAAGAAACAATTATGATGTGCTGCAGGAAGTGATTCTCCGCATGAAAATTAATAAGAGGAAGAAAAAAGAGAAATTAAGAATTGGAGAAGTCCCGATTACTTTTAATAAACGAATGTTTGGAGAATCGAAACGGCAGTTGTTAAAGTTTATCATAGGATATATAGGAACTTTATTGGTATTGGTAAGAGATAATATTCTATCTTATTTCAATTAGATGAAAGGGTATTGTATGCAGAAAAAAGTATTTTATCCGGGAATTGAGCTGCTGAGATTTTTAGCTTCAGCAGTCATTGCTTTTTTGTACCATTACGGGATTTTATATCATTCATATCCATATATGGAGATTCCCGGAATGTCTGTATTGTATATATATGGCTATTTAGGCGTGGAGCTGTTCTTTATGGTTTCGGGTTTTGTGATGTATCTGTCTTATTCGGAACATACAGCGCCGCTGTCCGGATTGAAAAAAAGAGTGATACGAATATATCCGGCAATCATTATCTTAGTCACGCAGGCAAAGAGTATCAGTGCTGTTGCAAATAATAAATTTGTGGCATGGCTTGGAAAAATATCTTTTTCAATTTATTTGTGGAATATTCCAATTGCAATATGGGTCTGTTTTATACATGAGCTTGCGGGACGGGGAATCACTGCAGATGAAAGGTTTTTCTGGCTGCATATAGGTTTCAGCATATTATTAGCAGCAATAACTTATGCATTTTTTGAAAAACCTGTAAATAAATATTTTAAAAATTTGATAAAATGAACTATCGCTTGCAAATCACCTGATTCTGATGTATGATAACTAAGTTAATAAGAAATCATGTGCTAATTTACACAGGAGGTTTATTCATGAAGAAGACCGCACTTATCATGGCAGGCGGCAGAGGAGAACGATTTTGGCCGAAGAGCCGTAAGAGCTTACCGAAGCAGTTTTTGTCATTGACCGATGATGGAAAGACGATGATTCAGTTGACTGTTGAGCGAATCAGCTCATTGGTAGAATTAGAAGACATATATATTTCGACAAATAAAGATTATAAGAAGCTTGTATTAGAGCAGCTTCCCGGTATTCCTAAGGAGAATATTCTCTGTGAACCGATCGGACGCAACACGGCACCGTGTATCGGGTTAGGAGCTATGCATATAGCAAGAAAATATGAGGATGCTATTATGATGGTACTTCCGTCCGACCACCTCATTAAATATAACAAGATGTTTATCAATACCTTAAAGGATGGCTGTGGGATTGCAGAAAAGGGTGCAAATCTTGTGACAATCGGTATTACACCGGATTATCCGGAAACCGGATACGGATATATTAAGTTCAATCCCGATGACACAGACGGACATGCCTATGCCGTAGAACGTTTCGTAGAAAAGCCGGGCATTGAAGTGGCTAAGGAATACTTGGAAACGGAAGAATATCTCTGGAACAGCGGAATGTTCATGTGGAAGGTGTCTACGATTCTTTCTAACCTTCAGAAGTTCCTGCCGGATATGTATACAGGGCTTAAGCGGATTCAGGAAGCGATCGGAACAGAAGAGCAGGAAGTTGTGTTAGAGAAAGTATTTCCGGACTTTGAGTCTGTGTCCATTGATTATGGTATCATGGAAAAAGCGGAGAATATCTATATCCTTCCGGGTACATTTGGATGGGATGATGTTGGAAGCTGGCTTGCAGTAGGACGTATCAAGAAGTCGAATGAGAACGGCAATGTCGTTGACGGCAATATTATTACCATTAACAGTAAGAATAATATCATTCAGGGTGGCAGAAAATTAATAGCGACCATTGGAATTGAAGATTTAATTATTGTAGATACCGAAGATGCTACATTAATCTGTGAGAAAAACAGCGCGGCAGATATTAAGAAGGTCTTAGAGAATCTTAAGATTTGTAACCGTGATGAATATATTTAATAAAGATAAAGGAGAATCAAAATGAAGAGAGCGCTTATTACCGGTGTAACAGGACAGGATGGATCTTATTTAGCAGAATTATTATTAGAAAAAGGCTATGAAGTATATGGTATCATGAGAAGAAAGAGTGTCGTAGATTACGGCAACGTAGAGCATATTAAGGATAAAATCCATTTTATTTATGCAGATATGACAGATTTGGTTTCCTTAGTTAATGCCATGAAGATTTCTCAGGCGGATGAAGTTTACAATCTTGCAGCACAGTCATTTGTTGGCACAAGCTGGGAGCAGCCGCTTGCAACAGCAGATATTGACGCACTTGGCGTTACTAATATGTTAGAGGCAATCCGTATGGTAAAACCGGAAGCTCATTTCTATCAGGCGGCAACCTCCGAGATGTTCGGAAAGGTTCAGGAAATGCCCCAGACAGAGAAGACACCGTTTTATCCGAGAAGCCCATACGGAGTGGCAAAATTATATGGATTCTGGATTACAAAGAACTATCGTGAAAGCTTTGATATGTTTGCCTGCAGCGGTATTTTATTCAATCATGAGAGTGAGAGAAGAGGTAAGGAATTTGTTACCCGTAAGATTACTTATGCCGTAGCAAGAATCAAACAGGGCGTTCAGGATCATATCGAACTTGGAAACTTAGATTCCAAACGTGACTGGGGACATGCAAAGGATTACGTTCATGCAATGTGGATGTTATTGCAGAATGATAAACCGGAGGATTATGTGATTGCTACCAACGAGACCAGAACCGTACGTGAATTTGTGGAAACTGCATTCAAGCATGTGGACATTGATATTGTATGGGAAGGGGAAGGCGTAAACGAGGTCGGTAAAGACAAAGCAACAGGAAAAGTATTAGTAAAAGTAAATCCTGAATTTTTCCGTCCGGCAGAAGTAGAAGTATTGTTAGGAAATCCGGCTAAGGCGGAAGCAGAGCTTGGCTGGGAGAGAGAGATTTCTTTTGCGGAATTGGTAGAGCGTATGGTTAAGAACGATATGGAAATCGTTGCAAAAGAAATTAAGATGGCAAATCTGTAGGATTTTGGCACGTAACAGAAGACGGCAGAGGGTGTTTTTCCGAAAAATGAAAGGCACCCTTATTCTTTTATTTAGATTGTAAAAAGGCGGTGTAATATGAAATCATTAATTATTGGCGGTGCAGGTTTCGTAGGTGCCTATTTGATCCGGCACTTGAAAGAAGATTTAGGGCAGGAAGTGGCAGTAACGAAAATGTCTCAGGAACAGATCGAGGCAGAAGGCGTGGCAGTTTTTGATTTGAACATCTTAGAGAAAGAGTCCGTTGCAGAATTATTAAAGAAAGTGCAGCCGGATTACGTTTTTCATCTGGCGGCACAAAGCTCTGTTTCTGTGTCATGGAAGAATCCCCAGCTTACCGTTGATGTAAATGTAAAAGGCGGGATAAACGTATTAGAAGCCTTGCGGGAGTTAGACAATCAGCCCCGTGTGCTGTTAATTGGTTCCGGTGAAGAATACGGATATATTCTGCCGGACGAGACCCCGGTACAGGAAGAAAATCCCTTAAGACCGGGTAACATCTACGCAGCGACTAAGGCATGTCAGAATATGCTTGGGGCAATTTATGCCAGGGCCTATAGTCTGCAGGTAATGATGGTCCGTGCATTTAACCACATCGGGCCAAACCAGGCACCGCTTTTTGTTGTGGCGGATTTCTGTAAGCAGGTGGCGGAGATCGAAGCAGGGAAAAGAGAACCGGTCATGCGGGTTGGAAATCTCAGTGCAAAGCGTGATTTTACAGATGTAAGAGATGTAGTGCGCGCATATGCCATGCTGATTGAGAAAGGACAAGCAGGGGAAACTTATAATATCGGCAGCGGTCATGCGATTGCAGTTGAAGAGATTTTGCAGATGATATTGTCAAATTCCGGTGCAGATATAAAGGTAGAGGTTGACCAGACGAAGCTTCGCCCGGTAGATGTACCGATGATCGAAGCGGATACCGGTAAAGTAAGAGAAGCAACCGGATGGGAGCCGCAGATTGCTTTAGAACAGACGATACGGGAAACGTTGGCATATTGGAGAGGAAGGGTATAAGTATTAAATGAAAAAAGTATTAATATATAATATTTTTTGTATGAGATAATCCATAACAGGGAGGAAGAGGATGAATAAATGGTCGGTTCACGTGACTGATTTTGGAAAAATAAAAGAGGCATATGTCCGAGTGTCACCGTTGACGCTTTTTGTAGGTGATAATAATAGCGGAAAGAGCTATATGATGACGTTGATATATGGCTTACTGAATATCAGCCTGTACCATAGAGGATATTCTTTTGATGAGAAGACGGAAACTTATCAAAAGTGTTGTAAAGTACTTGATAAAATGATTGATTTAGGTGAAGAGAAGTCTTGCAGATGCTTTTTATCAAAAAAAGAGGTTCAACTGTTTGAAGAACTTCTTAATGAAACGTTGTTTTTGAATAAATCCAGATTTTTACAGGAATTGTTTAATAAAGAGATGGATATAGGACAGTTAGCAGTTGATTTTTCGGATATAGAAACTGTAGGATTCGAAATAGATAAATGGCATGATGTGCAAACAGGATCAGGTAAAATAGCAATTTATGGTTTTGATTCAGAAGGGCATATAAAGACGGGATATGGAATGGAAGTCAAACAAAAAGGTACGAATGAACTATACCGCTTTTTTCTGTCATATATCATGGAAAATATGCTGAATAGTGGTTTTAAAGGACATGGAAGAGCAAAAACTATCTATTTTCCAACAGCCAGAACAGGATTTTTATTGACATATAAATCATTGGTAGGAAGTGCATTGGAAGATAAATTTAATATGCCAAGAACAGATAAGAATCTTCTGACTAAGCCGACCGGTGATTTTTTAACGCTGCTTAGCAGCCTTTCTGTTCAGAAACCGGAAGATCGCTTTTCTAATATAATAAAATTTATTGAAAAACACGTAATAACAGGACATATTAATGTTTCTGACTTGCCTACACATGATATTATGTATACCCCGGAAGGGAATAATAAAGAACTTCCGATGTTTGTTGCATCAGGAGTTGTTACAGAGATAGCGCCTTTGCTTTTGTTCCTGCGATATGCAGAGATAGGCACATTTTTGATTGAAGAGCCGGAAATATCGCTGCATCCTCAGCTTCAATGGGAAATGGCAAGAGTTTTGATTCGATTGATGAATATAGGAACGCCTGTGTTTGTTACAACACACAGTGATATTATATTACAGCATATGAATAATATGATAAAATTGCAGTATTCTGCCAAAAAAGATGTTTGCTGTGAAAAGATGGGTTATACAAAAGAAGATCTTTTGAATCGTGAAGACATTGCAGTATATCAGTTTGATGTAAAGGAAAATAAGCAGACGCAGGTGACGAGATTAGTTTGTGGAGATTATGGATTTGAAGCCATGACTTTTTATCATGTATTGTCAAAACTGAATGAGCAAATAGGGGAAATTGAAAATACGGAGGAGTAATGTTTTCGGAAGAGATACAAATGCGATTAAAAATGTTGGAGGAGAACTTGGTAAACACTTCAAGTCAGCAATTATATTTAGAGGAGAAAAATCAGGAAGGAATTGCAGGTTTACAACTGGTTTTGAAGAATCCGTGTATTGCTTTTAAGCATTTAGAAGATAAAAAACTGGGATATTTTAGGAATAAAAAGTGTGCAGACCATGTTTTGTACGAATATACACCAGAGGGCTGGATTGTGCATATATTTGAACTGAAACGCTCAGTTGGTAAAAGTGAATGGAGTAAAATGAAAGAGCAGTTTAAAGGCGCAATGCAGAATGCATTGGCAATTTCAGGATTTTTGGGAATTTCAGTGGATTTAAAAGCTGTTCGGCTATACTCTGCTTATCGAAATGATAAGTTGAATGATTATTCAAATCCGGGTCGGTTGCGTTATCATATGTATGAACACGGAAAAAGGATAATACCGGATGATTGTGCTGATTGGAATGAAAAGTATATAAAACTGAATTCTGATAAGACACTTTTTATAGCATTTATTAACTGTTATATCTTATCTTCAAAAAGTCCGCAAACCCTTGAAAATGCTAAATTTATAGCAAGTGAGTTTGCCCTTAGATTTTCCCTTGTGTTATATCCTTT
>CAYWXJ010000050.1:0-14067 GCA_964462405.1 uncultured Eubacterium sp. | reverse complement strand
AAAAGAAGTGACAGCCGCTTGCTGACGGACATTCCCAATTACTCCAGCAGACAATCCAACAGCCTTTGGTTGTCCTTTGGCATCATAAAACAGAACCGTATATATTTCTGGTCTAAAAATGGGAATGTCGAACAATCCCGTATCATAAGTCCCTTTCGGATCGCCCGGTCAAACAGGTCCTGCGAGGTAATATCGTCCCTTAAAATCTTAGCCAGCAGGAAATTTGCACTTGGCGGATATACCTTAAAATCCGGACTTTCCTGCAGTTGTTTATAGATACGTGCCCGTTCTGCGGAAATGAGATTTCCTGTTTTTTGTATATAATCCTCGTCTTTAAACATCAATTCCCCTGCGATGACGGCCAGAGAATTGATGGTCCAGGGATTTTTCCTGATATTAATGGATTTGATCAGATCATGGTTTCCTGTGACGGCATATCCAAGACGCAGTCCCGGAGCTGAAAAAAATTTAGAAGTTCCCCGCAGAATAATAATGTTGTTGTAGTAGTGTGTCAAAGGTACAGAAGTAATTTCTTCCATATTTTCAGCAAACTCTACATAGGTTTCGTCAACCATCACAAAGATGTCATATTGCTTGCAGACATCAAGTATCTGCCGCATCTGGGCTCTTGTAATCGCAGAGGAGGTCGGATTATTCGGATTGCAGATGACTAAAAGGTCAATGCTTTCGTTTAAATGCTCTGTAAAATCCGCAAGGTTCAGGCAGAAATCGTCTGTTTCCTTCAGGGGATAGTAGTGTGTGGTGCCGCCGCCTAAAAAAATCTCTCTTTCATATTCTGAATAAGTGGGACCTAAGATCATAGCTTTTTTCGGATGCTCGATCTGGATAAATAAAGAAATCAATTCCGTAGAACCGTTTCCCACAATAATATTTTCCGCATCCGAATGAATATATTCTGCAATACAGCGGCGCAGAGAAGCATACTCTCTGTCAGGGTAGGTTGTAATGGCGTCTAAATGCTCAGAAAGGGTTTCTCTTAAGTGCGGAGAAATACCGAGCGGGTTGACGTTTGCAGAGAAGCTTACAATATCCTCTTTTTTGATTCCATAGAATTGTTCAATTTTTTCAAGGTCGCTGCCATGAAAATGATCTTTATGTTTTAGCATAATGAGAATACCTCCGGTTGAATTTGTAAGATAAATAGTTTATAATGATTCGTAACTGTAATTATAATCATTCTAAATAAAAAAGCAACAGATAAGAAGCAGGTGGCAGCGTGCGTAAGCGGATAGAAGAACTTGCAGGCGGCAGGATTTTGTGTGCCTGTCCCATTGTAGAATTTTCTGTCAGCCGGATTGAGATAGAAGTCCTTGAAGGCAGAGATTTTACGGGAGAATTTACCATTACCAGCAAAAATCAGGTTCCCATTCGGGGGATGGTATATTCCTCCAATCCACGAATGGAGTGCCTGACTCCAAGATTTGAAGGAGAAGAAATACAGGTCTTGTACAAATTTCATAGTGTTGGTCTGATGGAAGGGGATATTCAGAAAGGGGATTTTTTCATTGTGTGCAACCAGGGAGAATATAACCTTTCTTTTGTTGCAGTCATTTCTAAGCTATATGCAGATTCAGAATCGGGTAACATACGGGGACTTAAGGATTTTGTAAAATTAGCACAGAAGAATTATCAGGAAGCAAAGAAGGTATTTTATTCGCCCTGTTTTTTAAATATTTTAAAGCGTCAGGAAGTAGCGGAGCGTTTGTTGTATAACGGGATCGCAAGGGGCGTTCCGACAGACAGAAATTTAGAGGAATTTCTTTTAGCATGCAGGTTAAAAGAAAAAATAATTATACAGACAGAGCAGAATGAGCTTACATTTTATCGGGTTTTAGAGACGCTTCGGCAGAGTATTACGATTACGAAAAATACATGGGGCTACGTGGAATTAGATGTTTTTAGTGATGCGGATTTTATAGAGCCAAAAAAGGATCGGATTACGACAGAAGATTTTATAGGCAGTGAGGCAGAGGTCGGATTTTATATTTATCCGGAGAAAATGCATGCCGGTAAGAATTACGGCAGTATCGTACTTAAGGATATGTATCAGGAGATCGTGATTTCTGTTTGTGCGACCTTTGAGGAAGAGGGAGTGGTTCACGATTCCAAAAGGCGGGAGATCCAAAAGCTTCATGCGAAGATATTAAAGTCTTATGTAGAATATCGGCTGAAGAAAATAGTAACCGGAAAATGGGCACTTCGAACCTGTAAGGATTTAGATGAGCTGATTGTAAGGGATACGGGAAATATGTGGTATCGGCTGATGAAAGCCCAGGTATTTTTCGTCAATGGACAGAGACAGGAAGCAGAATGGATTTTAAGTGATTTTAAACGGAGATGGAAAGACAGAAAGAGTCCGGAATGGGGCTATTATATGTATATCTGTACCCTGATGGAGCATGAGGAGCTTTATATCAACCGTCTGGCGGAAGAAATTGAACAGATTTATTTCGAGCATAAAGAAAATACTATGTTGTTCTGGTGTATGTTGTTTTTAAAGGAAGAATATTCGCAGAATCGTTATCAGAAGCTGAAAGCATTAGAAGAGCGTATTATGTCAGGAACGAAGAGTCCTCTTTTATATGTAGAGGTATACTGCCTGTACTGTCAGGAACCATATCTGTTAAACCATATGGGGGATTTTGAATGTGAGATTTTAAACTGGGCACGTAAGCAGAAAATATTGAACCGACCGTTAGCAGAGCAGGTGATTTCCGTGTTTCCGGAGCGTTTATCTTACCAGAGGCTGATTCTGCTGCTGTTGGAGGCATGCTATGAGCTGGCGGATGATGAGCGTATGCTTTCGGTTATCTGCGGATATTTAATAAGAAATCAAAAGTACGGAAAGCGTTTCTTTTTGTGGTACGCAAAGGGAGTAGAAGAAAAACTCCGCATTACCGGCCTGTATGAAGCATATCTGCTGTCGATGGATTCCAGGAGCGTACAGGAAGTACCGCGGATTATCCAGATGTATTTTAAATATAATAATCAGCTTGGCTATAGGCAAAAGGCAGTTCTTTATGTAAATATTATTGCATCAAAAGAAAAACAGCCGGAGGTATATGAGCAATACTATCCGGCAATGGAGAAGTTTGCCTATGAACAGATGGAGTTAAAGCATATGGATGATAATTTAGCTGTGGTATATGAAGATGTGCTGTCTCATGGAATTTATTCTCCGCAGCTTTCCGAAGTGCTTGCGGATGTGCTGTTCATACATAAGCTGACCTGTTTTGCATCGGAAGCGGCAAGAGTCATCGTCATACAAAAGCAGATACAGAATCCTAAGGTTGTACCGCTGATGAACGGTGTGGCATATTTTCCGCTGTACTCAAATGATTACAGTATTTTTGTAGAAGATTATCATGGAAACCGTTTCAGCGGCAGTGTGAACTGGCAGTTGGAAAAATTAATGTATCCGGGACGGTATTTAAGAACCTGTATGCAGAATGCGCCGGAGAAACTGCCTTATCTTTTATATTATTTTTCCAATCGGGAGGCTTTGGAAGTTTTTGAAGAAAAGGATTTAAAGTATTTTCAGACGGTAATGGCAGATCAGGAAGTAAGTCTGACATATCAGGCGTTGCTGTTCCCGAAAATGTTTCGTTTGCTGGCACAGTTAGAACAAACAGAGGAAATGAAAAAGCAGTTAGACCATGTAGAGCTGTCATTCATGATGCAGAAAGAACGGGGCAGTGTGCTGGAGCTTTGTGTTGAGAAGCAGCTTTATGAACAGGCATATCAGATTGCGGAGAAGTATGGTTTTGAGCAACTTTCACTATCCGCAAGAGTACGTTTGCTCACTAATCAGATACAAAGTCAGAATTTTACAGAAGAAGAAAAGCTGGTGCAGGTTTGTGCAGATACTTTTCTGGCCAATAAGTATAATGATACCATGCTGGAGTATCTCTGCAGATATTATCAGGGACCTACTAAGGTCATGACTGCCATTTTTAAAAGTGCAGAAAGCTTTCATACAGATACATGGCTGCTGGCAGAACGGATACTGGTACAGATGCTTTATACGGCAGAATTTGTAGATTGTGCGGATAGGATCTATCAGGCGTATAAGATAAGGGGAAGCCGGAAAATAAAAGAAGCTTATCTGAACTATTTTTCCTATTGCAGCTTTGTAAAAGACGTGATTCCGCCGGAAGGATTTTTTGAAGACCTGAGAAGCTTTCAGGCAGAAGAAAATGAGATGGAAACCGTATGTGAACTGGCATTGTTAAAGCATTATGCAATGCAGCCCTCTCTTTTGGAGCAGGAAAAAGAGCAGGCGGAGAAATTGTTGAGAAAGTATCTGTTTCGGGGAATATATTTTGCTTTCTATAAAAAGTTAAGTCAGAATTTAATTATAAAATATCAGTTGAAGGATAAATACTTTATTGAGTATCATACCCAAAAGAACAGCCGGGTACAGCTCCATTATAAAATGAGGGAGGAAGCCGGAGAATATGTCACAGAAGAGATGACAGAGGTGTATGAGGGGATTTTTGTAAAAGAAATGATTTTGTTTTTCGGAGAGGCAGTCCAGTATTACATTTCGGAAGAAATTGACGGACAGATGGAAGTGACAGAAAGTGATTTGATTCTATGCAGTGATACATATGAAGAAACGCAAAAGAGCCGTTATGAAAGACTGAATGAAATGATTTTGCTTTATACCACGGAAGATACCGCAAAGTTAGCGGCAAAGATGCAGGAGTATGAACAGTTAGAGGATTTGACAGAAAAACTGTTTACCATAATTACATAGACCGGAGAAGAGAAGATGGCGGAAAGATATATTGGTATTGATTTAAATGAAAAATATGCAATGATAAGCTGTTATATGCAGGGGATGTCAGAACCTTCCACTTTTAGTATGGTGACAGGAAGCGAGGTATATCAGATTCCGGTATGTATTTCTAAGAAAAAAGGTATCGGACAATGGTTCTTCGGCGAAGAGGCAAGAAGGCGTTCGAGAGAAGAAGGAGCGTTTTGTGTAGAGGGACTGCTGAAAAAGTCCTTAGCACATGAACCGGTAGAGGTGGAAGGAGTCATATATGATGCGGCGGAGCTTTTGTTCGTCTTCTTAAGAAAGCTTCTGGGGCTTCCACTGCAGTCCGATGGAAGACAGCATCCGGATAAACTGGTTATTACCGTAGAATTTATGAATCAGGAGCTTCGCAAGCTTTTTGGATTATTTGCAGAGCGGATACAGCTTCCCATGGAAAAGCTGATGCTGTTAGATTATCGGGAGAGCTTTTATTACTACGCGCTCAGCCAGTCAAGGGAGCTTTGCCTGCACGATGTCGCCCTTTATTACTACACTTCGAAAAAGCTTTTGTTCTGGCGGTTAAACCATGATAAAAGGACGGTCCCCCAGGTGGTTACAATAGAGGAAAAATGTTATGATGCCATGTTAAAAGAGCGGGATGAAGAGTTTACGGCAATCGCCGAAGCTTCCTTTGCGGGAAATATCATTTCTTCTGTATATCTGATCGGAGATGGATTTGAAGGAGACTGGATGAAAAAATCCCTTACAGTCATCTGCAGGAACAGGCGTGCATTCATGGGAAAAAATCTCTTCTGCAAAGGTGCGTGTTATGCGGCGGCAGTAAAATCGGGACAGACAGACTGGCAGTATGTTTATATGGGAGATAATGAACTGAAAATAAACGTCAGCTTAAAGGTAGAGAACAAAGGAAAAACAGAATTTATATCTCTGCTTACTGCAGGGGATAACTGGTATGAAGCCGGCAGTGAGTGCGAAGTGATCTTAAGAGGAAGTCCTTCGGTGGATTTCTGGTTTCAGTCTCCAAGGAGCAGAGAAGCCGTACTTAAGACATTAGAGCTTACAGACATGCCGGTAAGAGAAGATAAGACAACCAGACTTCGGATAACCGTAAAGCCCGTATCTGCCGGGCAGATTCAATTTACGATTCGGGACATGGGGTTTGGAGAGCTTGTGAAAAGCTCGGAAAAAGTTTGGGAATATCAGATATCCTGTTAAAGGGAGGATGCAATGGGTGAATTACTGCTATGCAGTCAGGAGTTAGCTTCCATACCGTATTACATAGAGAGCATATCTTTGAATGTATATTCGTTGGAAGAATTGTGCTATTTCCTGCAGCATAATATTGATTTGGTAGAACCTTCTTTTATGGAGGAAGAATTGGTAAACTGGATACACACGGAGCTGAAGCTTAGTTCACTTTCTAAGAAGCTTCATAAACTGATGTCAGAGGGTGGCGGACTGTCAGAATTTGTGACCGCACTTGCCGCAGCCTGTAATTACTGTACAAAAGAGGAAATTGCTAAGATGCAGGAGGCATTGGCAGCGTTTGAAAATAAAAGTGAGACCGAATGCAGGAAGATCCGGGCAGACCGTTTTCTGGAGAAAAGAAGATACAGCTCAAGTATCATAGAATATCAGAAGCTTTTAGAGTTTCCGGAGGTAACCGGATTATTAGAGGGAAATATTTATCATAATTTAGGAACGGCATATGCGGGACTTTTCCTTTTTGAAGAGGCAGCAGCCTGTTTTGGAAAAGCTTATGAGAAGAATCAGAATCCGGTTTCTGCTAAACAGCAGCAGGCAGCAATGCGGTTAGCAGAGGGGAAGCTGCCGCAGGCGGAATTGCCAGAGAATACAAGATTTCAAATGCCGCAGACTGTGTTAGAGGAATGGAAAGAAGCATATCGGAAAAGCTGTAGATAGGAAAGGGTAAAAGATGGGATTTTTTAAGAAGAGAAAACAGAAAAAAATAGAAGCAGAACGAATCCGCAGGGAGAATCGGCAGGCACAGATTGCAGGAACGTCAGAAGAAGATTTTAATGACAGTAAGAAAGTGCAGCATTTCATTTTAGACTGCTGTGAACAGATTATAGAGGCATCCAAAGAAATTGAAGAAGAGAAAGCAGAATACCGGATTGTGACGGATTATCTGAATGATATACAGATTTTAGAGGAGCTGCCCGAAGAAGACGCAGAAGAAATCAGAAGTGTTGCGGAAAATGTACAGAAGTTAGACCATCTGCGGGATGAGTATCAAAATTCCGAAAAACGGATTTCCGATGTACAATTTGTGCAGATGCAGCAGGAAGAGGAAAAGATTCCGGATGCGATTGTACGTCTTCAAACCAATGAAACTTATCAGAACACGGTAAAAAAGGATATGAATTACTTAGAGGGTGAGAAGACAGAATGGTATTACAATAAGCTGGAATTGCTCCGCCAGCAGAAAATACTGAGAAGCCTGTCATTTGTGCTGTTGGGCATCTTTGTTGTAAGTATGGCAGTGCTTTTCGTTCTTCAGATAGGTTTTTTAGCAGATACGACCTATGCATGGATGTCTGTAATCCTGCTTGCGGCAATCAGCGGTTTTTGCATCTTCATAAAAATGTCCTCGAACCAGACAGAAATCAAGCGGTCAGAAGTAAATATGAACCATGCCATAACATTGCTGAATAAAGTAAAATTCAAATATGTGAATGTCACGAATGCAGTAGAATATGCCAGAGAGAAATATCATGTAAAGAATGCCTATGAATTGAATTATTTATGGGAGCAATACTTAAATGAAGTAAAAGAACGTGAAAAGTTCCGCCAGACGAATGAAGATTTAGAGTATTTTAATACTAAGCTGGTCCGGCTGTTGAAACGTTATCGCCTGTATGATGCAAAGGTATGGACGAACCAGTCCTCCGCATTAGTGGATAAAAAGGAAATGGTAGAGGTGAAGCATAATCTGATTGTGCGGAGACAGAAGCTGCGTTCCAGAATTGAGTATAATACCCAGAATATCAGGGAGCGGAGAGATGAGATTGACAAAATGTTAAAGAAGCGGCATATGTATACACCGGAAATCTGCGAGATTATTAATTCCATTGATCAGTTAGGAAATGTATGATAGGAGAAAGCAGTATGGGCAAACAGGAAGAAGCACAGAGACTGTTTTTAGAAGGGTATAATTGTGCGCAGTCAGTAGCAGGTGCTTATGCGAAGGAAATGGGAATGGATTTAAAAACCGTTGTGAAGCTGGTATCCTCCTTTGGCGGCGGTATGGGCAGAATGCGTGAAGTCTGCGGGGCAGTCAGCGGCATGTGTTTTGTGGCTGGGGCACTCTTGGGATATGACGATCCAAAGGATTATACAGCAAAGAAAGAACATTATGAGAGAATCCAGCTTTTAGCAGCAAAATTCAAAGAAGAAACAGGAAGCATTATCTGCAGGGAGCTGCTTGGCATAGAAGGACAGGATCATCGGCCTGAACCGTCAGAAAGAACAGCAGAGTACTATAAAAAGCGTCCCTGCGTAGAGCTGGTAGGGTTAGCTGCAAAGATTTTAGAGGACACACTGTGTTTTGGTAAGTGAAAATAGCTTGTCAACAGGAAAATTCTGTGCTAGATTAAATGAAGTGCAGCAGCATTGCCGCATAGAATGGAGGAAAAGACATGAGCAAGGTGAGAACACGATTTGCACCCAGCCCGACAGGACGGATGCACGTTGGTAATTTGAGAACAGCATTATATGCATATTTGATTGCAAAGCATGAAGGCGGTGACTTCATTTTAAGAATAGAGGATACGGATCAGGAACGTTATGTAGAAGGTGCCGTAGAGATTATTTACCGTACCTTAGAGAAGACAGGCCTGATTCATGATGAGGGCCCGGATAAGGATGGCGGTGTCGGCCCCTATGTGCAGAGTGAACGACACGAAAAGGGAATCTATTTAGAATATGCAAAGCAGTTAATTGAAAAAGGAGAAGCCTATTACTGTTTCTGTGATAAGGAGCGTTTAGAGAGCTTGAAACAGACAGTTGCAGGCAAGGAGATCATTGTTTATGACAAGCACTGCCTGAACTTAAGCAAAGAAGAAGTCGATGCGAAGTTAGCAGCAGGGGTTCCCTATGTTATTCGTCAGAATAATCCGCAGAGCGGAATTACCACATTCGAAGATGAGATTTACGGTAAGATTGAAGTGGATAATGCAGAGTTAGACGATATGATTTTGATTAAATCCGACGGATACCCCACCTACAATTTTGCGAATGTCGTAGATGATCATCTGATGGGAATTACCCATGTTGTACGCGGAAACGAATATCTTTCTTCTTCTCCGAAGTACAACCGGCTTTATGAAGCTTTTGGATGGGAAGTGCCGGTTTATGTACACTGTCCGCTGATTACGAATGAAGAGCATCAGAAATTAAGTAAGAGAAGCGGTCATTCTTCTTATGAAGATTTGATTGCCCGGGGATTTTTATCAGAGGCAATCATTAATTTTGTTGCCTTATTAGGCTGGAGCCCTTCCGATAACCGGGAGATTTTCACCTTAGAAGAGTTAGTGAAAGCCTTTGATTACCATCATATGAGCAAATCCCCGGCAGTATTTGATATGACAAAGCTTAAATGGATGAATGGAGAATACATGAAAGCCATGGACTTTGATAAATTCTGTGGGATGGCAGAACCTTACATCCGCAAAACAGTGACGAAGGATTATGACTTACAGAAGATTGCAAAGTTAGTGCAGAGCAGAATTGAGATCTTTCCGGATATTGCGGATCATATTGATTTCTTTGAAGAGCTGCCGGAATATGATATTGCCATGTATACCCATAAGAAGATGAAGACCAATGCCGAAACTTCCCTTGCCGTATTACAGGAAATTCTTCCGTTGTTAGAGGCGCAGGAGGATTACAGCAATGGTGCGCTGTATGCGGCAATTTCCGGATTTATTCAGGAAAAAGGCTATAAGAACGGCTATGTGCTTTGGCCGATCCGTACTGCCGTATCCGGCAAGCAGATGACGCCGGGCGGAGCAACTGAGATTATGGAGATTCTCGGCAAAGAGGAATCATTAGCAAGAATCCGTAAGGGAATTGAAAAATTATCGTAATTCTAAGGAAGTTCTATGAAACAGAATCTAAATGACGCTCAGATGCAGGCAGTGCTGCATCGGGAGGGTCCCATGTTAGTACTTGCCGGACCGGGGTCCGGCAAGACGACTGTAATTACCCGGAGAATCGAAAACTTAATAAAAAATGCTAAGATAGACCCGTCTGAAATATTAGTTATTACATTTACCAAAGCGGCTGCGGGTGAGATGAAAGAACGTTTTCTTCGCCGGATGCCGGCAGAAGGAAGGCGGGTGACCTTTGGCACATTTCATGCCGTCTTTTTTATGATATTAAAATATGCCTACCATTTTGAGGCGTCAAATATCATTCGTGAAGAAGAAAAGGTACAGCTTCTGCGGGAAATGATACATTCCATGCGCTTAGACTATGAGGACGAAACAGAGTTCATACAGGGAATTTTGTCTGAAATCAGCAGGGTAAAAAACGGAAGAATACCTTTAGAGCATTACTATCCCATAAACTGCGGAAAAGATGTATTCTGCAGTATTCACCGGGAATATCAGCAATTTCTGAAACGTCACAGAAAAATTGACTTTGACGATATGTTGGTCTATACTTATGAGCTGTTTGCAGAGAGAAAGGATATTCTTTTTGCCTGGCAGAAAAAATACCGCTATATTCTGATTGATGAGTTTCAGGATGTAAACCAGATTCAGTATGATATTGTGCGTATGTTAGCCGAGAGAGAAAGAAATCTCTTTGTTGTAGGAGATGACGATCAGTCCATTTACCGTTTCAGGGGTGCAAAACCGGAGATTATGCTGCATATGCCAAAGGATTACCCGGATTTAAAAATTGTTAATTTAGCATATAATTACCGGTGTCCAAAGGATGTGGTACAGATGGCATCGTGTATTATCAGCCATAACAGGGAACGCTTTCAAAAAGAGATTTTAGCAGCAAAAAAAGACGTTGCAGGCATTACTGCAGAGATATTTCAGACCCAAAGGGAGGCAAATTTCAAAGTCATTGAACGGATTCGGACAGGAGAAACGCCTTATGCACAGACGGCGGTGCTGTTCCGTACCAATATGCAGGCAAGACTGCTGATGGAACAGCTCATGGAATATAACATTCCTTTTACGTCAAAGGATAAAGTGCCGAATATCTATGAACACTGGATTGCAAAGGATCTGTATGCATATATCAGGATTGCACAGGGAAGCCGCAGGCGAAGAGATTTTTTGATGATTATGAACCGTCCGAAACGGTATATCAGCAGAGAGAGCTTAGCGGAGGAAGAGGTTGCCTTTGATGTCTGGCAGGCTTTTTATTCCGAACAGCCATGGATTGAGGAACGAATAGAAAAATTAAATGCTGATTTAATAATGATTCGAAAAATGCGCCCCTTTGCAGCCATTAACTATATCCGAAAAGCAATTGGTTATGATGAATTTATTGCAGAATATGCCGAATATCGAAAAATAGAGAAAGAGGGCTTGTATGAGGTGTTAGACGCGCTGCAGGAAAGCAGCAAGGCTTATAGCACTTTTGAGGAATGGTCTGCCCATATCGAGCGGTACAAAAAAGAATTAGAAGAGATGTATGAACAGCAGAAAACGAAAAAAGATGCGGTGACCTTAGCAACCTTTCACAGTGCAAAAGGGCTGGAATTTGATGTCGTGCATCTGATAGATGCAAATGAAGGGATTACCCCATACAAAAAAGCCGTCCTTCCCTCCGATATGGAAGAAGAACGGCGGATGTTCTATGTGGCGGTTACCCGTGCGAAAAAAGAACTGCATCTGTATGCTTCTAAAAAAATAAATAACCATGACGCGGAGCTGTCGAGATTTCTGATAGAAGCAAGAGAAAATCAGTCTTCGTCTTCAAATTCAGCTTCATCTAATAATTCGTCGAAGCGTTCCTCTACAGCTTCATATTCATCATCGTCCTGAATATTTTCAAGAGAAGGGTTCCCATCTTCATCTTCAAAATAACGATAGATATATACGGTGCCTTCCTCATTCTCGTCGCCGTTCTCGTCAAGAGGGAGCAGAGCAATGTAGTCCTGGCCGTTTACATCAAAGATAGTTAAAATTTCGCATTCGACTTTCGAGCCGTCCTCCATATCAAGGGTAACACAAATATCTTCATCTTCCGGTAAGCTGTTGTTCTGATTTTCCATAGAGAGTCTCCTTTCAAAAATGTATGATTGCTTGCAATTATATAATAGTTTGGACAAGTAAGTCAATAAGTGAAGAAAAAGATATACAAAAGAATCAAAAGAATGTTATAATAAAAAGGTATACTTGCTTAGTTTAGGATGAAAAGGTGGTTAAAACCATGGAAATGAATGTAAAAAAAGGCGATTTTTCCAAGTTAGGAGTGACAAGAGGAAAGAAATGGGTAAATTTTTGTTTTGAAAGCAGAAAGAAGTCAAAGTGTAAGATTGTGATTTATGACAGAATGGATTTTCGGCAGCAGGAAGAAATAGCGGTACCGGAGGAGTTTTCTAAGGGAAACCTTCGGGCAGTACGAATTGATGGACTGAATCTGTCAGAGTATGATTATAATTTCAAAATAGATGGGAAGATTGTATTAGATCCCTATGCGACAAGAATTGCAGGAAGAGATGTCTGGGCGGATGGAAAGCGTATAAGCAGAGAGTCAGAGCAGCTTAGATGCCGTTATGAAGAGAAAAATTTTTCATGGCGGGGTGATTGTGAGGTAGAGATTCCAAGAAAGGACATGGTGCTTTACAAGCTACATATCAGAGGCTTTTCGAAAGGAATGCCGGAGGAATCGGCAGATAGAGGAACTTTTCGCGGGCTTACGAAGAAACTTTCTTATTTGAAGTCATTGGGAGTTACCTCCATAGAACTGATGCCGGTCTATGAATTTGAAGAATTGATATTGCCGGAAGGAGAAGAATTACCGGAATATACCAGATGGATAGAAAAGAAACAGGATAAGTTCAAAAAGCCTGAGAAAATCAAGCAGTATAAGATTAATTACTGGGGCTACGGCGAGGGCATGTATTTTGCACCGAAGGCATCTTATGCAGCTACCGGTTCGCCGGATATTGAATTAAAGGATTGTATCCTGCAGATGCATAAAAAAGGCATGGAATGTATTCTGGAGATAGATTTTCCGGATACGGTACCGGCAGAGCAGATAATAGACGTGCTGCAGTACTGGGTAAGAGAATATCATGTGGATGGTTTCCATTTGCAGGGAAATAAGATTCCGATGGAAATTCTGATCGCCGACCCCTATCTTGGAAGGACCAAGCTTTTATATAGAGGAATCACAGAAGCAATGATACCAAAAGCAGAAGAGGAATATCCGCGGGTGTTTGTGGATACCGATGAATTTTTATATCCTGTCCGGAAATTAGTATGCGGTATCCAAGGAAATATCTGGGAGCTTGCCGACCAGATGAAAAAGCAGAATGGGCGGTCTGGCTATATCAATTATTTAGCGGATAACAATGGTTTCACCCTTGCAGACTTACTGACCTACGAATGTAAGCACAATGAAGCGAATGGAGAGGATAATAAAGATGGTCCGGAGTGGAATTTCAGTACCAACTGCGGTGTGGAAGGAAAAACTTCCAGCAGAAATGTACAGAAAATTCGTGACCGCCGCATGAAAAATGCCGTTGCCATATTGTTTCTGGCGCAGGGAGTTCCCATGCTGATGGCAGGTGACGAGGATTATAATTCACAGCAGGGAAATAACAATGCTTATTGTCAGGACAATGAAATCGGTTGGAAGGATTGGAAGAAGAGCAAGGCAGCAAAGGATTTCCTTAAATATGTCAGAAAAATGATTGCGTTTCGTAAGGAGCATGAGATCCTTCGTATGGAGCAGCCCATGCAACTTATGGATACTTTAGGCTGTGGGTATCCGGATTTGTCTTATCATGAAGAAAATGCGTGGATTTCTCCACAGTTTTTTAACAGGAGAGCACTCGGAATACTTTACTGCGGCAAATACGCGAAGGAATCCGAAGATGTTTATATAGGATTTAATTTTTCGGATTTTTCTAAGAATTTAGCACTGCCCAGGCAGAAAGAGAAAAAACACTGGTATCTTTCTATGGATACCGCTGACAGGAATGCATTTTTAGCAAAGCCGGAGGAACTGAAAGAGAACTGGTATACTTTAGAACCACAGAGCGTTTGTAT
>CAYWXJ010000049.1:0-14070 GCA_964462405.1 uncultured Eubacterium sp. | reverse complement strand
ATAAGGGAAAAATGTAAAAAAATGTTGCAAAACCCCAAACAATTATGTATTATAAACCATACAAAAATGGTTATGCATATTTCCATGGTACTTACTTAGTTTATTTTTAATATTTATATTTTTATTTCATAAATGAAAATAGTAGATTTTTCAGAGAAAAAAATGTTCGGATATGTCACAGATTCATCATTCATGGAAGAAAAATAGCGGAAAGTTCAATAAAATTAGGCTTTCCGCTGTTTTATGTGTATGGAAAGTAACAAAATCAATGAAAGGCAGTATAAAAATATGGAATAAGGCGTAGGATGATAAGAAGAGAAAAATTGTAGTCTAAAACAGGAGTACCTTATGTGCGGCAGATATTATATCAATGATAATATGAAAGAAGAATTAGAAAAGTTAGTTTATGAATTAGATAAAAGAATAAAGAATATAAATTTTTCCGGAGATGTGAAACCCTCTATGACGGCGCCTGTAATCTGCCATCAGGACAGGCATAGAAGATTAGATGCTTTTCAATGGGGATTTAAAAAGTATGGGGAAAAGGGGCTGGTGATCAATGCCAGGGCAGAATCGATATTTGCGAAAAGGATGTTTTCAAATTCTATTGCAAGTAGAAGATGTGTGATTCCTGCCAGTGGTTTTTACGAATGGGACGCTTCCAGAAATAAATTTCATTTTTCCGATTCAAAGAAACAAATTCTTTACATGGCAGGGATATATCGGGTGGAAGAGAATACGAGGAAGTTTGTAATTATAACGACGGCTGCAAATTCTTCCATGAAAGCTGTGCATGACAGAATGCCTGTTATTTTACAGGAAGATATGCTGGATTCCTGGTTATCAGATGATTCTGCGACACGGGATATTTTAGATGCAGTACCGCCGCAATTAAATAAGTATGCAGAATTAGAGCAAATGAGATTAGGATTCTAATCTCATTTTTCTTTGCCAGAGCTTTCCATTTACATGAGAACATTTGTTTGATATAATGCGAAATGCAAACAAATGTTTGGAGAAAACCGTTATGGAAAGAATCATATTTCACGTAGATGTAAATTCTGCTTTTCTTAGCTGGGAAGCGGTATATAGGATAAAGTGTTTGGGAGAAACAGAAGATTTAAGGGAAATCCCCGCCGCAGTTTGCGGTGATATAAAGATGCGGCATGGAATTATTCTGGCAAAATCCATTCCGGCAGGAAAATGTGGTGTAAAAACAGCAGAGACCATAGCAGAGGCATTGCAGAAATGTCCTGATTTAAAACTGGTTCCGCCGCAGTATAGTCTGTATGAAACATCTTCTAAGGCGTTATTGGATATTTTAAGAGAATTTGCGCCTGTTGCAGAACAGTATTCCATTGATGAGGCTTATTTAGATATGACAGGCACATCCTGTTTATGGGGAAGTCCTGTAGTAGCTGCGAATTTAATGAAAGATAAGATATATAAAGAACTTGGTTTTACTGTAAATATTGGTGTTTCCAACAATAAACTGCTGGCTAAGATGGCTTCGGATTTTAAGAAACCTAATCTTGTACATACATTATTTCCCAATGAGATAAAAAGAAAGATGTGGCCCCTGCCGGTAGGAGATCTGTTTTTTTGCGGAAGGGCAACAGAAAGAAAATTAAGGAAATTCGGGATTACTACCATAGGGGCTTTGGCAAGAACGGATGTAACTTTTTTAAAAGGTATTTTAAAGAAGCATGGAGAAGTCTTGTGGGCATTTGCCAACGGTCTGGATGTTTCTTTGGTAGAAGCTGAAAAACCGGATAATAAAGGATATGGAAACAGTATGACAGTTCCTTTTGATGTATGTGATAGCTCTACGGCACATATGGTATTGCTTTCTCTCTGTGAAACAGTCGGTATGAGATTAAGGAAAGATGATGTAAAAGTATCCGTTATTGCAGTAGCAATTAAGAATTTTGCATTACAGACCACCAGACATCAGAAGACACTTTTTACTGCAACAAATCAGACCAATGAGATATTTCAATTTACGGCAAGGATATTTGATGAAATGTGGGATGGATATACTCCGATCCGGCAGCTTGGAGTGCATACCAGCAGGGTGATTTCTGCTGACTTAGACAGGCAGTTAAATTTATTTACAATGGATTCTTATGAGAAGCAGGAAAAGTTAGATCATGCCATTGACAGTATCAGAAAAAAGTATGGAGAAGAGGCGATATTTCGGGCAGCATATATCAATGGACCTGTCAGACCTTTGAACGGCGGCATCAGCAAAGAAAAACGGAAGGCAGATGGAGAGGAAGTGTATTATGAATGAATATTACAATTGATGCGAATGCAAGCTTTAACCCATTAGGAGAGATAAAGCCTTTATACATAAGATTAGAGGATGAAAATCATGAATTGCATACCTACAAAATAGAGCATATAAAACAGGTCAAGGAAGAAAAATATGCAGGAATCAGTTCTTTCCTGTATACCTGCGAAATTGAAGTGGAAGGAATCTTAAAACAGATAAAAATAAGGTATTATGTTGCCTCTCATAAATGGGCATTGATTGCATAGAACGGATGGATGATAACATTCAAATTGTTTCTGCTCATCTTTCAAAAATCCTGTCTTGGAGCTGCTAAAAATTGCTGTGCACACCCGAAGGGTGTAAACAGTAACATAATACTTGCAGACAAAGTTAGCAATGTGTAAAATGAAACAAAGGGGAAAAGGCAGATGTTTCAATGGACACAGATACGATATTAAATACAATAATTTCTATATGTAAATCACATAATGCAAAGGAAGTCATTCTATTTGGTTCAAGAGCAAAAGGGACAGCTACTGAAAGAAGTGATTTTGATATAGCAGTAGGTCATGTAAAGGATTTTGATCATCTGTGTGAAGCCATAGAAAATATAAATACTTTATATAAGATAGATAATATTGCAGAGGAGAAGGTAGCACGATGAAAATGCACGATAAATGTTTTCCATGTATTGTGAATCAGGTTTTAAAGTCAGCGGATATTGCAGGAATTACAGATAAGGAAGCACTGCTGAGAGAAGCATTTACTTATCTTAGTAAGGCGGATTATAATTTGGCGACGCCGGAACTGATCGGGGAGATATTTGAAATGATAAAATTTTATACCGGAAATTCAGATCCGTATAAAAATATCAGAGAGTATTATAATGCATTATTTTTAAAAATGCTGCCGGATTTAGAGCATAAGATTGAGCAGACGGACAATCCGTTTCAGACAGCCGTAAGATATGCAATCGTCGGAAATATTATTGATTTTCATCCGTTACAGAACGCACTTTTAGAAGATATATCAGCAGTATTTGCGGATATGGAGCAGTTTGAATTGGCAATCGATGACACGCAATTATTACAGGAAGATATTAGAAAGGCTGAAATCATCTTATATCTTGGTGACAACTGCGGAGAAATCTGCTTAGATAAGATCCTGTTAAAGAAAATCAAACAGTTAAATCCGGATGTGCAGTTGTTTTTTGGCGTGCGCGGAAAACCTGTCGTGAATGATGTGACAGAAGAGGACGCATATTTTGTGGGAATAGATGCATATGCCAGGATCACGGACAATGGAGATTATGCGCTTGGAACGGTACTGCGAAGGACAAGTCCGGCATTTCAAAAGCTGTATGCGCAGGCAGATATAGTAATTGCAAAGGGACAGGCAAATTATGAGTGTTTGAGTGAAGAGAATAAGAACATTTATTTTTTGCTTATGACAAAGTGTCATGTAATTGCAGATTCTGTCGGAACGGGTGAGAAGAAAATGATTTGCATGAAACAGAATTAGAAAGAAATGTGTGGTAAAGTGGAAAGCAGGTTTGAGACACAGAGGGGAGGCTGTTCATGATACAAAAGAAGTTCTCTGTCGAGAAATGGATATTCTGGATTCTGGTTTCAGTTTTTTTATTGATTCTGGCAGTAACAGGCTATGGCGAAAAGCGACAGAGAGTAGAATTAGATGATATAAATGTTTCGACCGAAGGTTGGAGTTATCAGACGGTTGAAGAACATCATACGTTACAGGCAGCTCATGAAATAACGGCGGAAATGGAAGGAAAGACAGTTGCATTTTATGTGAATGATTCCTATGTTGATGCCAAAATAGGCAGTCAGTTAATTTATCATTTTGGAGAAAAGCCCTTGTTTGGAAAATCTCCTGGCTCTTATTATCATTTTATTGAGATACCGGAAAATGTAAAAGGGCAGAAACTTTCTATCACGATTCAAACAGTGTATCCCCATAAATATTCAGATATATGTGAGTTTCGAATCGGCAGTAAAGGTGATATTATATTTTCATATCTGCATAAAGAAATCTTTAATATTATAACGAATTTTGCAATACTTGTTTTTGGAATTATTATGTGTCTGTTTCATTTTTTTGAAGCCAGGATGAAAATACAGCGGGGAAAAAATCTTTATTTTGGGCTGCTGAGCATTATTTTTGTATGCTGGTCAAATTGCGCACTGTTTGTGAACCAGATGCTGTTTGAAAATGCTATTCTGCAATATTATCTGAACTATTTTTCCTTATTCTTATTGCTGCTGGTATTTATTCTCTATATTGAGTCTTTAGATGAATCAATGCATTGCAGACCGGAATTTTGGATAGGAATGGTTTCCGTTCTTATGTTTATGATACTGCATTTTGGAAATATCATGGATTTTACAGAAACCCTTCGGATTTTTTCTGTTATTGCAGGACTGGATATGGTGCTTTTGATTATAAGGATCGGAACTTATGTGAGGAAGAAACGGACAGCCATGATTGCCCTGCTGATATTGATTGGATTTGGTCTGTTAAATATTATAGATTATATGATCCAGTCAAAAAATGTAGGACGTTATACGTTGTTGTCTAAGATGGGACTGGTGATTTATATGTTTGTATCTGTTTATGTGGGAATACAGCATATATTTCATGAAACGCTTTTGGCAGAAGAATCTGTCCTTTTGAAAAAAATTGCTTACGTGGATAATCTGACAAAAAGGAATAACCGTTATGCATTACAGCGGGATTTGCAGGATATGGATCTTTCGTCTTTGAGCATTGTCTCACTGGATTTGAATAATTTAAAAATCTGCAACGACAGGTTTGGACATGCGGAGGGGGACAGGTTTATTAGAGAAGCAGCAGACATTTTAAATGAAATCTATCCGAATATTTACCGGGTAGGCGGGGATGAATTTGTTGCATTATTAGAATCCGCTTCAGAAGAAAATTTAGCAGAGAAAAAGAAACGGATGCAGGAAAAAGTTGCAGAATACAATGCAAAGAGAGATACAAATGCAGTCCTTGAGATTGCCAGCGGCTGTTCTTCTTATAGAGAAGGAGATGCTTCTTATGAAGATATTTTAAAACGGGCGGATAAGGAAATGTACCTTGATAAGAGACGTTTAAAGGAGACCGTAAATCTTCAAATGAACTGATCTTCCTTTTTTAGATCGGAACGGCTGCAGAAAGTCTGGTTCTGGCGAAAGTAAAGCAGGCTGCCGTATCATTACGGCAGTTTTTTTGACATTCTGAAACTTTTACCGCCGTTGATTCGTATTCATGGTGAAGAAGGAGAGTCGGTATGATGATTTCTAACCAGTTGGAGGGATATTTTCGGAAATACGGCTTAGTATGTTATCGTGTGGCATTTACATTGGTGAAAAATCATGCAGATGCGGAGGATATTGTGCAGGAAGTAATAATACGCCTGCTTGTGTATCAGCCGGAATTTGCCAGTGAAGAACATGAAAAAGCATGGATGATACGGACAGCGATAAATTTAAGTAAGGATTTATTAAAGAGCAAGTGGAACAGGGCTACAGTTGGAATGGACGCAGTTTCAGAGACGGAAAAATCGTATTTTCAGGTTCCTGATATGGAAATAGAGGACACGCTCTGGAACATATTGGAATTGCCGGAACGGTATAGGAATTGTCTGTACCTGTTCTATTATGAGGATTATTCCATACGGGAGATTGCGAAAATTTTAGAGATACCGGAAAATACAGTGAAGACAAATCTAAGGCGGGGCAGGGAAGCCCTGAAACAGAAATTGCAGGAAGGGAGATAAGCATTATGTCATTAAACAGTGTGAGCCAAAAAACATTTTTTGAAAAAATCAATGGACAGTATCAGAAGAAGCAAAAATCACAGGAAAATGCATATGACAGCTTTGCCGGAAATTTAAAAGAGAAGGCAGAGGAAGAGTTAGAGGAAAGTCCGCAGAGGGAAATATCAGAAAATCAGACAACGGCACAAATTGATTACCGCTATGGAAAACTGGCAACGGAACTGCTTCTGCAAAAAACAGGACGGATAGAGATGAATGCTGTAATCGAATCGAGTGTCCGTCATATCAGCTACAGTGAAAGTGACTATGTAAAAGTCTGCGCGGCAGAAGGATACACCCTGAAGGCACAGGTAGAGATGACTGACCATAGAGTCTATATCGAGCAGAAGAATGAGGACGGAACATATCAGGCATATGAGGTAAATCCTCTGCAGGTTTCAGAGGATACGGACAACCCTGTGGAGCAGATGGCATTAGAAGCATGGGAATTGGCAAGAGACCTTTTTAACGATGGAATGTTCACAGAGCTGGATGAGGAATCCGTAAATAAAACACAGACAGCCGCCGAAAATGCTGGCGCAGCAGAGGACGAGGAGGAAGTCACCTTTGCAGAGATGGTAGCAAAATTTGAAGATTTCGTAAAGCAGCGGATCAAAGAAGGCCCGCCGAAAATCCAGATTGGCGGAGCAGAATTTTCCGAAGAGGAATGGAAGCGGCTGCTAAAGAAAATCGATAAGGATATTGATGCGTACAAGGAGGAACTGCGGGAACGGGTGCGCAAGAAACAGGAAGAATCTGCTTTGAAGCGGGTAACAGGAAGTGCCGCAGAGGAACTTGAGGAAATTGTGAATCCTGGCGCAGCAGAGGAAGCATCAGAAGGAGTGACCGTAACAGAACGTGAGTCATTAGAGGTTTCCCAATCAGAAGCTCCCCGCGGCAGCAGTTTTTTAGCCCGGTTATCAGGAAATAAAAAAGCACCTTATTCCTATTTGGCGGATGAAACAGGAACTATCGTTTATAAAGGAGTGACCTTTGTCTGCGATGATAAGAAACAGCAGATCTGTCTGGGAGATATGAGTGATTCGAAAAATGTGCTGAACATACCATTGGCAAAGGGCGGCTGTCTGCGGGTAAACCGGGATAATTTAGACGATCTTGTAACGGCGATTGGCATGTTTTCCCCGGAAGATATGGCACGGATCATGCGGGCACTTGCACAGGATGTCAAGGTAAAAGAGATGGAATTGGAAATTGAAAATAATACCATATAGCTGCAAAGCATGTAAACAGTAATCTGGTAGGGAACAAATAATGCTGTCGGTGAAAATGCCGATAGCATTATTTTTCGTTCTGATATATAATTGCTTTTGAGGGTAAAAAGTAGTTTGCCCAGGATACTTGTGGATTGTTATTGCAGAAAAAATATGAGGATCAGGAAATGAGAGAGTCAGATTATATACAGCCGGATTGTCTGTATGATTTAAATGATATGGTACGTGCGGACTGCCATAACTGCGCAGGCTGTGCAGACTGCTGCAAAGGCATGGGCGATACGATTGTGTTAGACCCTTATGATTGTCATTTGCTGGCAGAGAACCTAAAAAAAAGCTTTGAGGAATTACTTCAAAAGGAAATTGAGCTTACGCCGAAAAACGGATTGGTTTTGCCGAATTTAAAAATGTCAGAAAAAACGGATAGCTGTATATTTCTTAACGAGACAGGCAGATGCAGTATTCATGCATTTCGTCCGGGGATCTGCCGCCTTTTTCCGCTGGGCAGACAGTACGAAGAGAGTGCAATTAAATATTTTTTGGTTCCGGGGGAATGTAAAAAGGAGAACCGAACTAAGGTCAAAGTAAAAAAATGGCTGGATACGCCGGATTTAAAACGGAATCAGAAATTCTTAAAGGACTGGCATGATTTGAAGAAGCAGTTAGTAGAGGAGGCGTTAAAGGAAGCAGATGAGCAGGTGATGAAGAATTTAAGTCTGTTTGTATTGAATCATTTTTACCGGAAATTATATCAGAGCGGGGATTTTTACACAGAGTTTGAAGAGCGGTTTTGTTTGGCAAAAGAGGCACTTGGAATATAGAAAGGAATAGAATTATGACAAGAAGAGAACGGGAAATAACGGATATGGAAGAGATTATACAGATTTTAGAAAAAGGTATGGTACTGCATTTAGGGCTATGTGATAAAGAACAGCCATATGTTGTGCCAATGAATTATGGATATACATACGAAGATGGAACACTGACTTTTTATGTCCATGGCGCAAAGACAGGATATAAATACGATATTATAAAAGAAAATCCAAAGGTTTTTCTTTCGATTGAAAGTGATGTGATTCCGTTCGAAGGAAAAATAGCCTGCCAGTATGGAACCAGTTATTCCAGTGTAATGGCAAAAGGCACAGCCGTACTGGTGGAGGATGTGGAAGAGAAAAAGCATGGATTATCTGTTATAATGAGGACACAGACAAAAAAAGCATTCACATTTGAAGATAATCTGACTACAATCGTTCAGGTAGTGAGAATTGACGTTACAGAATTTTCTGCGAAAAGAAGACCACTGCCAGCATCCATTACGGGAGAAGAAAAGTAGTTGACATTATGATGAAATTATTTTAACGTATCTAAATAGGAATCCGGACAGGGAAAGATTTCCTATATATAGCGAAGACAAGAGAAAGGCGGAAATGCAGATGGATCGGGTAGAAAAAGCATTAGAGTATCATAAAAAGGGGTATAATTGCAGCCAGGCAGTTGCATGTACTTTTTGCGATAAGATGAATTTAGAGGAAGAAATCGTATTCAAAGTGATGGAGGGGTTTGGCTTTGGTGTCAGCGATTCATTTGGCACATGCGGAGCGGTCACCGGAATGGCAGCCGTTGTTGGAATGAATATGAGCAGCGGTAATCTGGAGAAGCCGGATTCCAAACAGAAAACTTATGCAAAGATAAGGGAATTGAATGCAAAATTCAGAGAGAAGAACGGCTCTACGATCTGCCGGGATTTAAAGGGTATGGATACCGGAAAAGTTTTGCGAAGCTGTGACGGCTGTATTAAAGATGCAGTAAGGATTCTTGCGGAGGAGTTAGGAGAATGAGCAGAAGAAGAAAATTATTGCGCTCAGGAATACTTATGCTGGTCCTCTCAGGCTGTCTGCTGACCGGCTGTACCTCGAAGGAGGAACGCTTAGAAAAAGAAGAAGCCTATCGGCAAATCGGTATCAATGCTATGGAAGAAGGCGATTATGCCGGAGCAATCGAGGCTTTTAACAGTGCGTTAGCGCAGGCAAAGGGCATTGGGGTCAATGAAGTGGATATTTGTTATTATAAGGCAGCGGCGCAGTTTGCAGCAGGAAGCTACACCGGAGCAGTAGAAACCTATGATGCCCTGTTAGAGCATGATGAGAAAAACTCGGATACTTATTTTTTAAGGGGCTGCGTATATCTTAAAAATAACGAGAGCGGAAAAGCAAAAGAGGATTTTAAAGCAGCAGTCAAATATGCAAAAAATGATGAAATCTATCTGTCAATATACAGCAGTTTATGCGGTGCCGGATATGAGCAGGACGCAAAGGATTTCTTAGAAGAGGCGTTAAAGAAAAAAGCCGGCCGTGATGCAAAAAATTATACCGTAAAGGGAAGAATCTATTTTATAAAAGGGCAATATGAGAATGCGGTAGAAGAACTTACGGCTGCCATTGAAAAAGGCGATGCAGAAGCGAATCTGTATCTTGCACAGGCATATGAAGCATTAGAAGAGCCGGAAAAAGCAGAAAGCTGTATAGATGTTTATGTAGAAGCATATCCTAAGAGCAGTGTTGCTTACAATCAGCTTGGCTGCCAGGCAATGGAAGCGGGAGATTATGCAAAGGCGATCTCCTGTTTCAGTGAGGGCTTAGAGCTTGAGGAGATTACCAATGAGCAGGAACTTCGGAGCAATCTGATTGCTGCTTACGAATATAATGGAGATTTTGAAACTGCGAAAGCAAAGATGCGGGAGTATGTTGCAGATTATCCGAATGATGCTGCCGCAGCGAGAGAGTATCTGTTTTTAGGAAAAAACAGAGATGAGGAGACAGACGCACAATGATTCAATTAGAAGAAGCAAAGGAACGGGTGATTTTAGTCGGTGTCAGCGAGCAGGACGGAGATGATGCAGAGGATTCTATTGCAGAGTTAGGCGAGCTGGTGACGACGGCAGGAGCACTTGTTGCAGGAACACTGATTCAAAAGAGGGAAAACATGCATCCGGGCACCTATGTGGGAAAGGGAAAAGTGGAAGAAATCAGAGAGCTGATCTTTGAAACGGGTGCAACCGGAATTGTATGTGATGATGAGCTTTCTCCTGCCCAGCTTCGGAACCTGTCGGATTTGTTGGATGTCAAGGTCATGGATCGCACCTTGATTATCCTGGATATATTTGCTATGCGTGCTTCTACCAGTGAGGGTAAGATTCAGGTAGAGTTAGCACAGTTAAGATACCGGGCAAGCAGGCTTACCGGTATGGGACGTTCTATGTCAAGACTTGGCGGCGGAATCGGTACAAGAGGTCCCGGAGAAACGAAGTTAGAGGTGGACCGCCGATTGATTGGAAACAGGATTTCCCAGTTGAAGCGGGAGCTTGAGGAGGTGCGGCAGCATCGGGAGATTACCAGAGGACAGCGTTCAAAGAGCAGGATTCCGGTAGCGGCAATTGTAGGATATACCAATGCAGGAAAATCTACGCTGTTAAACGCACTGACAAACGCCAATGTTTTAGAAGAAAATATGCTGTTTGCAACCTTAGACCCTACTACAAGACAGTTAGAGCTTCCGGGAAAGCAGCAGATTTTACTGACGGATACGGTAGGATTTATCCGTAAACTGCCCCATCATCTGATCGAAGCATTTAAGAGTACCTTAGAGGAAGCGAAATATGCGGATTATATCATTCATGTAGTAGACGCTTCTAATCCCCAGGCGGATAAACAGATGTATATTGTATACGAAACACTCCGCAGCCTTGGCGTGGAGGATAAAAAGATCATTACCCTGTTTAATAAGCAGGACGCCAGAACGGACAGTGAGCCGCTGCATGATTTTCAGGCGGATAAGATTTTAAATATTTCTGCAAAATACGGGATTGGATTAGAGGAAGTGAAAAATGTCTTAGCAGAGTTTTTGCGGGAGGATAAGATATTGATTGAACGGGTGATTCCCTATCAGGAGGTCGGTATTCTGCAGATGGTACGGAAGCAGGGAGAATTGTTAGAGGAGTCTTATAAACCGGAAGGGATATTTATTCGGGCGTATGTGCCGATGGAAGTGTATGGGAAAATGGAGAAAGAATCGTGAAAGAAGAGAAGATAAACATAAAAGGTGCGCCGGAGACTATTGCAGTACGAAAGCGTTTTTTATCGGAGAATGACCCGGTTTATCAAATCGCAAAGTCGGCTATGCTTCCGGCGTAAAAATACAGCCGAAATCAGTCTGGTAGAAGGCATGAAGGTGTTCCGGCTAATCTATCGTGTGATAGGCAAAATAACGGCGCAGCGTAAGCTGCGCCGTTATTAATAACTTAAATCAGTTCTGTCCGGTTAATTGCCGCCGTCAAAGCATTGATAGATGCTTTGATAATATCTTCGTCCATACCCACACCCCAGATCAGCTTATGATTTACGGTAATTCCGACATAAGCCATTGCCTTTGAGGAAGAACCGCGGGAGAGTGCATGTTCTGCGTATTCGGATAATTCATAGGTAATATTGAAGTTCTGTTTTAATGCATTGCTGACAGCGTCTAAGCGGCCGTTGCCCTTTGCTGTTACAACTTTTGTTTCATTCTTGTATGTAATAGTTACACTTGCTTCAATTCCGTTGTCCTGTTTAAAGTGACATTCCGGAATGCAAAATACGCAGTCCACATCGCGATAGGTTTCCTTGAAAATATCATAAATCCGTTCTGCTTCTAATTCGCTGTGCTCCTTGTCGGAAACATCCTTTACCCGGTAGCCAAATTCTTCCTTCATCTTATCCGGAAGAGAGATACCGTAGGCGTGCTTTAATACATAGCTGACACCGCCCTTGCCGGATTGGCTGTTGATACGGATAACATCGGAATCATAAGTACGTCCTAAATCCTTCGGGTCAATCGGAAGATACGGAACTGTCCAATAGGGGTCCTCTCCGGTGGCATGACAGGTCATACCTTTGGAAATTGCATCCTGGTGGGAACCGGAGAAGGCAGTAAATACCAAATCACCGGCGTATGGCTGACGCATCGGAACTTCCATATTTGTCAATTCCTCATAGGTTCTGCGGATTTCCTTCATATTGTGGAAATCCAGTTTCGGGTCAACGCCTAAAGAATACATATTCATACCGAGAGTCACAATATCCACGTTACCGGTACGTTCACCGTTGCCGAATAAGGTTCCTTCAATACGGTCTGCTCCGGCTAATAAGCCAAGCTCTGCATCGCTGATGCCGCAGCCCCTGTCGTTGTGCGGATGTAAGGAGATCAATACGCTGTCACGGTATTTTAAGTTCTTGTTAAAGTATTCTACCTGGCTTGCAAATACATGGGGCATGGAATGCTCTACGGTGGAAGGCAGGTTGATGATTGCCTTGCGCTCCGGTGTCGGCTGCCACACATCAAGCACGGCATTGCAAACCTCCAGGGCGTAATCCATTTCTGTTCCGGTAAAGCTTTCCGGTGAATACTCAAAAGAAATATTTCCTTTTTCATTTTCTGCTAAATCATAGACCAGCTTTGCACCGTCTACAGCGATTTTTTTGATTTCTTCTTTGGACTTTTTAAAAACCTGCTGACGCTGGGCAACGGAAGTGGAATTGTATACGTGCACAATGACATTCGGCGCACCGTCAATGGCTTCAAAGGTACGTTTGATGATGTGCTCCCTTGCCTGGGTCAGTACCTGTACGGTCACGTCCTCGGGAATCATATTCCGCTCGATAATGGTACGAAGGAACTGATATTCCGTTTCGGAAGCAGCCGGAAAACCGACCTCAATGTGCTTAAAGCCAATGTTTACTAACATCTGATAGAATTTTACTTTTTCCTCTAAGTTCATCGGCTCAATTAAAGCCTGATTACCGTCACGCAAATCGACACTGCACCAGATCGGAGCTTTTTCCACAGCATCTTTTTTTACCCAGTCAAAACAGTCTACGGGCGGCATAAAATACATTTTCTTATACTTTTCAAATCCCTGCATTTTCAAATCCTCGCTTTCTGAAATTAAAATCGGGGAGGGCTTTCTCATACATAAAAAAAGCCCTGCGCCTCTATACAAATACTTAGAGACGTAAGACATACTTACGCGGTACCACTCTAATTCATGAAAAATCATGCACTCTGGTAGGTACGGGACTTCTAATCCTTATACCTTTCCCTCATAACGGCGGGCTTCCGTCTGCATCTACTCTCTTATCTCAAAAGATTTCAAACAGCGACTCCAAGGCGAGTTCTCCATTCCTCATCTGTCACCTCGCAGCAACCGGTGGCTCTCTGAAATCTGAAAGAACAGATACTATTCCTTTTCTTCGTCTTTATAGTTGATATAATAACACATTCATTTTGGAAGGTAAAGAGGTAAAAATAATTTTTTTCTGTTATAATATGTCTGGAGGTATTAAAAAATGATTCAGAGAAAAGATTTATTGGCTTTTAATTTTTATAAAAAAGAAAAATTTACCGGAAGTTATCAGGGAATGCGTTACCTGATTCAAAAAACGGAAGATGAGGATGAGCAGAAAGTTTTTTCTGTCTATACCTGGCGGGGACCGTATAATTTTGCATCTACTGCAGAAGAATTAAAAGTGGAAAAGCGGTTTCCGTTTGAAGAAAAATCTCTTCAGGAAATTACGGATTATCTGAACAGAGTATATGAAGAAAATAAAGGTAATTGGCCGGTTGGAATTGAAATATAAAAATGGGCTTAAGTGGACTCGAACCACCGACCTCACGCTTATCAGGCGTGCGCT
>CAYWXJ010000048.1:0-14582 GCA_964462405.1 uncultured Eubacterium sp. | reverse complement strand
CTTCGCCCAGACGGTCGGCATTGTAAACGTTATACTCCATGTGGTATGCTCCACTTCCGTCAGTCATATAACTGCTTTTAGTTAAACATGGATTTTGAAAATTGTCAAGATTGATTTTTTACTTTTTTGAAAGGTGATACGTCCTTTCAACTCCCGATTTTATATCTTTTTGTCACTGCTTTTTAGCACAGCCGGTATGCATATGCAGAGACTGCTCCAAAGTCCTCTGCCATGGCTATCATAACACAAGATCTGCGGTATCGTCCATCCCTGATTCAATTGTTCCATATCCTCCTGCTTAACACAATGCCCCAGCTTTTTACAGGCATCCCCAATGTCAAAAGAGACAGCAATAACCGTGCTTTCCGGCAAGTGGCCTTATGTCAGCAATTTAATCCGAACAGAGGAACCGGCCAGTCAAAATACGCGTGCGGCGGTCAGGGAAGCAGCATAACAAGTGTGCCTGCCACATTTATGCTTTTGAGCAAGCAAATAGAAGGTATCTATTCTTTATAAATCTTACGCAAAACATACTCGCAAGCAATGCATCTTTACGTAAAAGATGCCCTACCTTCTATACCGATTCAAGCACGCAAACACTTCCTGCCGTCTCGGCATCGCAAGTCCCGTCGGAAGATACCTGCCGCCATAAATCTTCTCCATGCCGCCCTGTTCTACCGCCTGATACAGTGCATCTACAATCTCCCGCAATGTCTTCTTTTCCCCGGACAAATTCTTAAGAACATACTTCAGCAAATACCCTAACATCACCACTTGCTCTGTATCTGCAATCTGCTCTACATACCGGAGATCTACGGTCTCCTGGTCTATAGACACCGCATCTTTTCCCATGGTCTTTATCTTCATCCGTTCTTTTTCTGCCGCTTTTGACGAAAACAAAATCCGCTTAAAATTCGGTATTTCCGCCTGTTTTAACTGCTCTAGTTCTAAGGGAAAATGAAGTGCCTCTTTTTTGGCTGTTTCTGTAACATCCACAGGTACATACTGGTTCATCTGAATGACCACATCTGCCTTATGAAAATAAGAGCCGCAGCTTCCTGCCACTAAGATAGTCGAAATGCCAAACCGCTCATATAATTCTCTTACACGGTCAATAAACGGCGTAATCGGTTCCGAATCCCTATGTACAACTCTCTGCATCAGTTCGTCCCGAATCATAAAATTCGTAGCCGAGGTATCCTCATCAATTAAGAATACGCTTGTTCCCGATTCTATGGCTTCTATCATATTCGCCGCCTGAGATGTACTTCCACTGGCATCTTCTGTAGAAAACGCTTTGGTATCCTTTCCATTCGGAAGCGTTCCGATAAACATGGAAATATCTGTTTTCTTTACACTTCTGCCATCCTCAGCACGAATTTTTACTGCTGTATCATCCGTGATTACATATTCTCTGCCATCCCCTGCAATATGATTATAAACACCTGCTTCTAATGCCTTCAGCAATGTCGATTTTCCATGATAACCGCCGCCGACAACTAAAGTAATCCCATTTTTTATGCCCATGCCCCGAAGTTCTCCCCGATGCGGAAGCTGCATAACAGTTTCCATAGATTCCGGAGAAACAAATTTTACAGCATTCTTCATAGGACGGTCAGAAACACCATTGGCTCTTGGCAAAACAGAACCGTTAGCCACAAATGCCGCAAGTCCCTGTACTTTTAACTGTTCTCTGATATACTGTTGGTCATCCGATAATGCAATGACTGCACGCACCTGCTCTTTGTCATAGGCTCTGGCATATAATGATTCCTCAATGCATTCCGGTAAAAATTGAAACAAAATCTTCTGCAGTTCTCTGGCATTAACGGTTCTTCCGTTTGCCGGAAAACCAATTTCCAACCGAAAACAGATTTCTCCGCTCCTTTCAGCTATCTGACAGGCACTCCGTTCTAAAATCTTCTGACCCGGCCGGCTCACAGACAGCAGTCCGCTTTTTCCGGAGCCTTTTGCCTGAAAAGAATACTCTTCTGCTTTCTGATAAAAACGGCGTACCAGCATATCCTGCAGAGCCATTTTCCGCCAAACACGGTTATAGTATTCCTCCGGAAATTCATTCTGCTTTCCATGGACAAAAATACTTACTTTAGAGGGAGCTGCAAACGGATCTCCCTGTACATGATCAATGGATAAAACATAATTCCGGAACTGATATTTTCCTGTGGTATCTTTATAGGCAGGATAACCTTTACGATCTATCCTGCCTAATATTTCCTTTAAATCCTCTGCACTTTTCATCTTATTATAACTCCCTTTCACCCTTTCGGTATATTGTCGAACTGCACCATATAATCTGCATCATCCACAGAATAATAAATCACCCTGTCGGCGGTAACCTGGGACATTCCAAGCTTTATCGCTTCCTCGCGTACCCATCTGTAGTCGTTCAGTCCATACACTCGCCTTTCCGCTTCCTTATTCACTTTTCTTATCTCTGAAATTTCAATCTTCAGACCTGAGATTCTCTCTTCCCTCTCTCTTACCTGCATCGCAAGTGAAATCATTATCATACACAAACACAGCATAACTACTGCGACACCAATAAACAGTACCGTATATTTCCTTGAACGGCGTACTTCCTTTTTGTGTTGTATATACTGTTCCTTCTGCAATTTTTTCTGCCGTTCTATCCTGCGACTGTATTCCATTAAATGTTCTGCCACAAGCAAAGCACTATCATTTTCGAAACTATTCAAAACTCTTTCATCCTCGCTGCCAATTCTTCTATTTTTATCATATCTCCGCTTACAGCTATCCGCAGAATCCCCTCTTCTTCCAAAGCTTTAAATGCAGTCATAAGCTCTTTTCCATCTGTATTTAAAAATTCTATAACCTTTTTTTGATACTGTTTCATCTCCGATGTTTTCGTAAAAGGAATCGTGACCGTCAGGCATCCTTCCGGTTCTGTAACGGTTCGTTCCTTAAGAAACGCAGAAACGACATCTTCTATATGCATAACCTTCTGCCCTTCCCCATCTACCTCAGAAAACAGACGGTTAATATCTTCCTCCGTAAAACGCCATTGGACACCGATTTTCCTGCCCCGCAGTGTGCCATCCTTCAGATAATTACGGATTGTCCTGCTCGTAAGACCTGTCAGTTCTGCCACATCTGCCACTGTATATAGTTTCTGTTCTAGCATCCTGGCATCCTCCCTGTCTTTTCATTATATTTCATTTATTTTCCTATGTAAATACTTAATTTATATTTTTTACACTTATCTTCATTTATTTACACTTTAATTCATAATTTTTATTTAATTTTCATATATAAGAATACTTTTTCATTTATTTTCATATTAAAGAGTAAAAAAAATATATGCAGTATAGACGTAAAATAGCATAGCGAAAGACATAAGATAAGAACAGCGAAGTGTCCGCCCCCTCACAGTCTGCTGCAAACAACCCTTTCTGCTGCTTCTGTCTGACGGACACTTATCCACCCCACCTATCCATTCTTATTCAATTCCCTGGCATGCCGCTTCAACTCTTCCACCGTAGCCAGTACATTTTCAACACTTTCTTTATCACTATTGCTGCCTTCTAAAGTTTCCATCGCTTTTGCTGTAATCTCCTGCGTACTTGCAGAAACATTTTCGATACTTTCCACAATCATCTGATTTGCCTTTGATACCGTATCCACAATTTCACTCAGACGGTTCGATTCTCCAAATATACGTCTAATTGCATCATGTATTTGTGTAAACTCCTGTGCCGTATCATTGACATATCCGGTCTGCACCTGATTGCTCTCTAGCATTTCATTTACGGCATTTACCACTTCCTCTAAAGAATTTCCGATACTTTCTATCAATACATTAATATCTCCTGTCGCACTGCTGGTCTGGTTGGCAAGACCGGAAATCTCTGTCGCAACTACAGAAAAGCCTCTTCCTGCCTCACCTGCCCGGGCCGCCTCAATGCTGGCATTCAATGCTAAAAGCGAGGTCTGGGATGCAACATTATTGATCAATGTCATAATACTCTGCATCTGGTCGGTATAAGTCTTCAGCTCTTCTACCTGTGCTGCCACACGATTGCTGGATTTTTCTGAATAACCAACCTGTTCCATCAACTGATCCATGGTCTTTTGGCTGTCTCCCACAATCTGCTCAGAGGTATCCACATGTTTTACGATCTGTGCGGTTACTTTTTCCAATGTTAAAATGTGATCCTGGATCTCTGCTGTTTTCTCCTGCTGTGTCTGAATGGATTCTGCCGTACGGTTCGCCCCTGCGGCAAGATCCTCCATGGAATCTTTGGTATTGCTTACCGACTCCTCTAACTTTCCGGTTTCTTCCATCAGCACCTGTGTAATATGCCCAATCGCTTCTGCCACTTTTAGAACAGTTCCTAACAATTCTGACGTCTGTTTCTTTTCTATATCCAGATTTTTAAGACGGCTATTGCCGATCTGATTGACCAAACGCGTACTCAAAAAGGAATAGGTCAAAAGCAGTATCAGGCAGGCTATCATAACTTCTATCTCTGTTGTGGTAGCCAGCGACATTTCCCCGCTCAATATCACCTTGCCTGCTGTAATAACAGCAATTACCAATCCGCAGCTACAGCAGCTTACCGACAGCCGGAGATCGCCGTAAGTATTCATCAGTGTCGTCAATACGATAATGTAACAGAATACGATCAATTTATCAGTGGTAAACATAACATAAGCGTAAAAGATAATATAAAAACCTAATGAAATATAGCGGATGCTCCTGCTCTCTCTATTTTTCAGGAAAGTCGTGATAATAAGAATCGTAGGAAGAATCGTCAGAAGAAATACAAATATGTATGCAATCATTCCGCGTTCTCCCTTGAGTACCTCAATAAAATAGGTCAATGCGAGAATCACGTTCATAATACTCATGCCAATAACAACGATACGATTCCGTGCCTGTTCTGCTACATGATTATCCGCAAGATTCTTTTCTGGTGTTTCATTGCTCTGCTTCATCCTCTGCAACCTCCAATACATACAATTTCAAACTATACTAACATACCCATTATACATAATTTACCACTGCATTGCAATTCAAATTCCACGAAATCTCCGCTCTCCGGTAACAGTTCAGCCTTTCGGCTTCACTGTTATTGAATCCGTCCATTTAAAGTTGCCTACGGCAAGGGGCGGATTCACGCTCGGAAAAATCTACATATTCTTACGGGCTTTGCAGCAAGTGCAAAGTCCTACGCTGAACTGTTACGCTCTCCGACAATCTGCAGTCCCATGGGAAGCAGCAGAAAAAATGCATAAACCATATAAAATACAACAGAAACAGGAGTTATCTCATTCATAACGATTACCGGATCATAATAAATTACAGTCTGGTCAAGCAGAACCGCCATACATATCAGGGTCAGACACGCCGTCATGATAATGACCAGTCCCCTGTCTCGGTTATCGAACCGGTAAACAGAAAACGCGCTGCGCCCTTTTAAAGAATATCCGCGGCTCTTCATAGAAGCTGCACTTTCTATAAAATCCTCTAATGTCCATGTAATCAGAACAGAGATAAGTCCCGATATATGCAGCAGCCGTTCAAAAGCATTTCCCTGTTTTAATCCTTTTCCGATTCCCGCTCTCGCATTCGCGATCTTTCCTGCCCGAACCTTTATCCGCGGTACGCTTCTAAGCGCGATAGACAGAAATAAAGACAATTTCGGAGAAACCCTGCCAAACAGATACACAATTTTATCTGCGGACATAATTGCAAAAATACAACTGCACCACATAAGCACCGATACGAGCTTGCAGCCGATGACGGCACCGTATACAAGTGCCTCCAGGGTAATTTGATTACCGATAAAATTACTTCGTAAATTTGTAACTCCAAAATGGTGATAAAAAGAATAGTAACAGGCATAAAGAAAAATAAAAGGCACTAAGCAAAAATCAAATATCAGTGCCCTTCTTCCATTCAGTTTTACAGAATAAAGAAATGCTGCTATATAAGATATGAGAAGAAATACCGGATATTCAAAGCTTACAGCAGCCGCTATGACCGCCGTAAAATAAATCAGATTCATCGCCGGATGATAACTGTCAAATCTCATGTTTACTCCTTATCCATGATTCCATATTTTACCTTCATACGATTCAGCTTTTCCATCATTGGACGGCATAACAAAAGCAATGTCAAAAAGGTCGCTGCCCCGTGCACTACATTTACCGGAAGACCGGACAGATAAATAGCGGCTGCCGTTTCTGCATTTACCACATTACTCATCGTAAAGATTGCACAGGTATCTAAAATCGGACCCACGAGAAGAAGCACTACTGCAAATCCATATACCGCAGTCAGAAAAATCCGTTTCTTAGAGGTCAGCTCTTTTTTGCTTAAAATTCCCGCCATGGCTCCTGCAATTCCATAGGCAAACATCTGCCATGGCGTCCACGGTCCCTGTCCGAATAGAAAATTACTCACAAAGCCGCTGACTACCCCTGCGAAAAATCCCGCTTCCCAGCCAAACGCCATACCGGTAATCATAATTATCCCTGTCATGGGCTTAAAATGGGGAATCATAACAAAAGCCGCCCGGGCGGCTACTGCAATAGCACTTAAAACCGCAAGGGTAACTAATTCTTTCACCTGCGGCTTTCGCTTTTCAAACCTCACAAAAAAGATTCCAAAAGCGAACAAAATCAGCAGCACACTCATCAGATAGTAATGACTGTTTATAAATTCTTTTGGCATAAATAAATCACATCCTCCGTTGTAACGGCATTTTCAAACAAATGTCTGCTCATCCGGTTTGCCGCTGTTGTATAGAAGCTGTTTTTTGAAAAGAAACTGCGGGGCGTATTCGTAGTGACGATCCCCCCATCAAAAAACATACTTACTGTGTCTGCATACTTTGCACAAAATTCCACATCATGCGAAACCATAATCATCGTAATCTTCTGCTTTTTCAATTCTCCTAATATTTCCGCAAACCGCGATTTAAAAAGAGCGTCCATTCCCTTAGTAGGCTCATCTAAAAGCAGAAGCTTCGGCTTAGTCAAAAGCACCTTCGCTAAAGCCGCCCGCTGCTGCTCGCCTCCGGACAAATCGTAAGGATGCTTTTTAAGAAGCTTTATAATGTCACAAAGCTTTGCAACACGCTTGATCTCCTCCTCTTTGTCCTTCACTGTTCCCGGCAGCATTTCTTCTAAATCCTCCTGCACGGTTTTCTTTACAAAAAGGCTCTGCGGGTCCTGGGGAAGCATTGCTAAATTCTCTGAAAAAAGCTCTGTCTGCCGATACTTCTCCATGCGTTTTCCGTTAATTTTTATCTTTCCGCGATAGGGGCGGCAGATTCCGCAGATTGCCTTTAACATGGTAGATTTTCCGGTTCCGTTTCCTCCCACGATCGCAAACAGTCCGCCTTTGGGCACCCGGAAGGATACGCCCTTTAATACATGCGGGCTATTCTTTTCATAGCGGAACCAGACCTCCTTCACTTCAACTGCAGGCTCTGTGATTTCTTCCCCGCAAAATATTTTTTCTCCCGCAATTACTGTATCAAAAAGCTCTTTTCCCGTAAAAATCTTATCCAGCCATTCCCCGCCTTCCCGCACTGTCAGAGGACATTCCTGCTGATTTCGCACACCGAAATATACCTGCACGGGTGTCGGCATAGCGGCAAACATCAAATGATTTTCCCGCTTTAAAAACGCTCCGACGCTGCGGGGCGTATCCTCTGCAATCACTTTTCCTGCCTCCATGACTGCCACCTTATCTGAAGCATAAAAAATATCCTCCAGCCGATGCTCGGTAATGATTATCGTCGTACGAAGCTCCCGGTTGATTTTTTTGACCGTGTTTAAAAAATCTGCTGCTGCAATGGGGTCGAGCTGGCTGGTGGGCTCATCTAAAATCAAAACCTCCGGCTGCATTGCCATAATGGATGCCAGATTCAAAAGCTGCTTCTGTCCTCCGGAAAGCTCCGACACATCCTTATAAAACCAATGCCCGATTCCAAAATAGCTTGCCATTTCCGCTACCCGGAGCCGGATCGTTTTCTGGTCAAGTCCCAGGCTTTCCAGACCAAATGAGAGTTCATGCCACACCTTATCTGTCACAATCTGGTTATCGGGATTCTGCATCACATATCCGATTTTCGAGGACTGCTCCCGCAGGTCTGCTTCCGCTAAGGGTTTTCCGCAGAACCAGATTTCACCTGACAGCTTTCCATGGGGCGTCAATACACTTTTTAACAGCCTGAGCAGTGTCGTCTTGCCGCTTCCGCTCTGTCCGCATATAGTCACATATTCCCCCTGTTCTATTTTCAGATTTATCCCTTCAAGAGCCGGCTTATCCATAGAATCCGGATAACAAAACCCTACATTCCTGATTTCAAAATGAACCATTTCAATGCCTCCATCAAATAAATTACTGTCGGTATTGCCAAAAACAATGCATACCCTGTCACACCAATCAAAGTATATTGATTCGGATAACCGGACATCTGAATTTCCGGTATATACGTCACAAAGGCTCCGCCCTTTATAGTACAGTACACCACGAGAAGAATATCCGCAAGCATAACAAAAAGCAGACCTATATCTCTGCTCTCCCATTGACAGACAGAAAAAGAAGTTCTGCTTCCGCTTCCATATCCGCGGCTTTTCATACTATCAGCCGTTATCATACCGCCTTCTAATGCCCATGAAACCAGAGCCGATACAAGAATCATCCCGCACTCCGCCCTCTGCATCAGACTTCCCTTTTCCATTGATTTTCCTATGCATTTCCTTGCATCTGCAATCTTCTTTAACTGCTTTTTATACGCCGGAATAAAGCGCAGTACCATCGTAAGTATCATGGAAACAGACGGAAGCAGTCTGCCAAAGCAATACAAAAATTTATCACTGGTCATCACGATCTGATAGGATGCAAACCAGGTAATTATTGTGACAAACATTGCCGCCATTGCCATTCCATAGCACAACGCCTCAAAGGTATAAATCCTCCCGTTTGCATAAGTAAAGAGTATCCTTTTCCCGGAAGGATTAAAAAACGGATTGAAAGCTGACAGCATCAGAAACAGCACCAGCATACTTACCAGATATTTCCCTTTTTTCTCCGCCACCGTCATATAGCAGGCAAAGGAGAATACCATAGAACATGCTAAAAATGCCGGATGCATAAATAACATGCCAAAGGCGGCCGCCCCAATATAAAAAGTAAAATTTATAACCGGATGATACTGTGAAAATGTGTGTTTCATAACTGTCATACTTTCCTTCATGCAACTGTTTTATACCTTCACAGTTACGTGGTCATTTGATTTATTTTTTTATTTTGGCTTTTGTACTTAAGCCTTTGGTTTTTAATAATTTTTTGTAAGCCGACAGCTTCTTAGCCGGTACTTTGATGGTTACATTGGATTTTATACCCTTTAACGCATTCTTTCCGACCTTCTTAAGTACTTTCGATTTTATGGTAATCTTACTTAATTTTTTACAGTTCATGAAAGCTTCTTTTCCGATGGTCGTTACGCCGCTTCCAATCGTAACCTCTGACAGTTTCTTACAGCCCTTAAATGCGCAGGCGCCAATCGTTTTTACATTTGCCCCGATTGTAACGCTTGTGACCTTTGTCTTTCCCTTTAAAGCATTGTCTGCAACTGCTGTAACTTTAAAGGACGCTCCGCCGATCTTCACTGTCTTTGGAATCGTTACTTTTTTAACAGAACTGCTCTTTAGTCCGGTAAAGCTTACTGTCCCAGAGCCAGTAATTTTGTACTTATTTGCACCTACGGTAAAAGCAGTTCCTGTTTTTGCCTGAATCGTAAAGCTTTTTACTGCAGTTGCTGTATAATTACCTTTTCCGGTCAGGATAACAGATGCCGTACCAATGTTTATGTTATTTGCATAAGCCACATCATAATCCACACCTGCTGTCAACTCTGCATTGCCTGCTTTTACGGATGTTACTGCCGGTTCCTTTGCTTTGCCGTCATAATTAAAGCTATCTGCCGATAATTGTACAACTGCATTTTCGATGGAGACTGCTTCTGTCTTTGGATTCTCTGCTCTTATAACAACATCTGTCATACGATAAAGTGAGGTTTTTCCTTCTGACATTCTCACATAAGAAACAAGTGCATAATAGCCCTGTTCCGTAGCCATACCATCACGGCTGCCGGATAAAGTATGCTTAAATCCTCCATCCGCAACTGAAAATGCGGATAATGCCTTCAATACGGAATTTCCATTCTTAATAAATCTTGCATCCGTATCCGGATTGATTCCAAGTGCAGTCAATGCGGTAATTACCTGTGCGCAGGATTCACAGGTCGTTTCTGCGGAACCTGCCGCGGCATATCCGCCGTCTTCTTTCTGTATTTCAGAAAGCGTTGTTACTGCACGGTCTACTGCCGCCGTCACCTTTTCATTCGTCCCATAGTAAGGAGCCAATGCCTGCATAGCCATTGCGGTCATATCTGGATCTGCCGAATCTCCGCTGACTGAAAATCCTCCATCCGCAAGCTGCACACTTAAAATACAGCCAATCAGCGTATCTCTTGTCACCTGGTTTCCAGTTACAGTATAGTTATGGGAATCCAGAGCAATCAAAGCCCAGACCGGTCCATTGATTCCCTGCATTTTCAAATAACTCAGGTCTGAAAGACCGTTCAGAAGGTTATAGCCGCCTACATTGGTCACATCATAGCCTGCCGCTGTCAGCGCGAGTATGACACGGGAATTATCGGTGGATTTTGACCGATGAAGCTGTCCTGCTTCATTGATATTTGCTTTTACATAGTTCACGACATTGGTATAGTAGCCTTCCGGTACGGTTCTGCCGCTTCTGGCAAGTCCAAGCGCCAGCCATTCCCCTCCGGCAGAAGAAACGGTCGGCGTACTCTCTTTGCTCAGTGCTTCTAAATAATTTCCGGTTGCGGTATAGATACCTGTAATATCTGTTATGGATATATCCGGTGTTTCTGATCCGGCCTCTGCAGCAACCAGCTTGTCATAATTTTCAACCAGCTTTTTCTGGTTTTCTGTCAGCAAATCATATACGGTTCTTGCCAATTCCACTGCTTTTGCTTTGTCATCTGACGCTTCGTCGATTGCATCAATGAAATTCTGTGCTTCTTTTGCATATGCGGCATCTGCATCTAATGTATCCTCTGTGCAGACCAGAATCGAAATCATATCCGTTTCATTTTCTGCGTAGGGATAGTCAGAAGTGAGACGGATGACAGAGCCATTGGTTACCTGTATATCCTGCATAGGACGATAAGTAATTTCATGTCCGTCTACCATGCAGCTGACTACGGAACAATAATTTTCCAGAAGAGCTTCTAATGCAAGGCTTCCGGAAAATGCATCCATTGTATAAATATAATTTATGGTTTCCTCATCAAATTCGGGCTCCAGTGTGCCGGAATTCTGTCCAAACTGGATTCCGGTTATTTCAGCACTTGCCTTCGTCCAGTCATTTCCTATGTCGGCACCCCATTGACAGCTATACTGCCATTTAATCACATCACCGTCTTCCACTATAAAAGCACTTGCTCCCTGATCCATAAACCAGTTATTTAATGTGACCATCCAGCCCGACTGGGAACCTGCATCATATTCTCCTAAGGATTCGTAGAACACATTATTTAATTCAAAATTCTTGATTGCCTGCAGATAAAATCCGCTTTCCGCTGCGCCGGAATATTCACTTTCTATGTTCAATGCCTCAAGCAGACGAAGGGTCACCTGCGGAATATTTTCTCCCTCCGCAAACGGTACTTCCACCGTCTCTATAAATTCTCCCAACGGCGTACGGTATAATTCCTCTATGTCCTCTTCTTCATTACGAACACCCTGATCCGTAAAGCTTATTTTTACATATCCTTGAATGTCTTCCTCTTGAATATCCGTAAATTGAAGATTACTGGTTTCAATATTTGCCGCCGCACCTGCTTCTGCCGGAATACCGGCAAATACCATAACTAAAACCATCCAAAAGGCTAATAATCTTTTTCTTATATTTCTGTTCCTCATTTTTTTTCCTTTCTTTTTCAATTTAATAATTCCCTCCGCCTTCATCCGCCCCAAGTCCGTTACAGGTATAGCAAAAGACGATGGCATCGCCTTCCTTTACCGTATATCCTGAACAGCCATAATTCGGAAACCAGCCATTCACCTTATACATCCAGCCCGATTCGCTTCCGCAGTCAAATTCATATAACTGGTGGATTCCCTCCACATAATAGCTTTCATACATGGGAGTATAGGAATATTCTATCTGAATCCCTGTAATTTCACAGACTCGCTTTAAGACATCAAATACCGTTTCTCCCTGGGTAAATTCCACCTTTGAAGCGGAAAGAATCGTTCCATCTGCAGGCACATATGATTCTTTTCCTGCCGTAAGCTTTCCCATATTATTTAAAATCGTGTCGCATCGAATCTCAATGGTACAGTAAAGTGCCAAATCTTCTGTTTTCGTTTCCTCTTCCGGCTCTCTGGATGCATCATCCGACCCTGTTTCCTCTTCTAAAGCTATCCCGCTGTCTGCATCCGTTTCCTCTTTCGAGTCCTCTTCCCCGGAAGCTTTATTTTCCTGTGCTTCCGTTTCCGTACTTTCTTCCTGCGCCGTTTTCTTATATCTTTGTCTCGCAGATGGCATTTCCTTCTGCTCACTATCTTCCCCGGTATCTGATTCTTTTAAATCTTCTTCCTTCGTCTTTCCTGCCGTTAAGCTGCTGTCACCTAACAGCTTTGCCTGCTGCGCTGCTAGTTTTTCTGACTCCCTTTTTTGCTTCACCTGCTGTAAATCTGCTTCTGTAAAACAAAAACTCTCATCCGGCGCCGCTGCTAATAACCTGTCCATTAGAAAATCATTTAAAGCAGAAGCCTTCATATCGCTGACTGTCACATGCTTTTTCCCATCTGCTGCTTCCACAACGGACAGTACCTGACCTGCTGCAACTGTCTCTACCTCATCTATTCCGGCTACTGATATTTTTCCGGAATAGACACAGACCATACTTGAACCGCTCTGCACGGAAACAGACAATACGGATTGTTCCGCTGCAATCTTAGCATCCCCAAAAAGCAGTTCGACCTTTTTCTCTAATGCCCTAGTGTCTGAAAACGCTTCCCCGGTCAATACCTGAAAAGCGATTGGTTCATCCTTTTCTACAGAGAGCTTCGTATTATCCGTAAGCCAAAAAAACGGCTCTTCTTCATCAGAAATCTCTAATTCAGACGACACATTCGTATAAAGCACATCCCCTGCCCGGATTGCATTTCCTGCTTTCATCTGACAGGCAAGACCGCTGCGTTCTAGTGTCACGATTCCCTTCTTTTGACTGACAGACAGTGCTTCCTTTTCCTGAAACCAGCCTTTTATGGAAAGGGCAGTCACCAGCCCGCATAACACAATGAATATAGAAATAATGACCATTCCTAAATTCAGCAGTTTCCTTTTCTTCATACTTCCTCCATACTCTTTTCGTCTGTTTGTAAGTACTCATCCCCTTTTTCCGAAACACAGATAAAAGGGATTTTAATGTGCAAAAGGTATTCTGTCAAGTATGGATTTGAAATTACCGGTTCAGCTTAGACAAAAGTTCCCCTTTCCTGCTTCCAATCAAAAGCTGCTGATTATACTGCAGATACCGCTGACAGGTATACTCTGATAAAAATGCTGCCGCCTCTCTGCTGACTGTCAGCTCTGTAACGAACACCACCATCTCTTCTCCGTTTGAAAATGCTTCATCCATAAAATCAAAGGCATACTCTAAGGCTTTTTCTGCATCCTCTTCTGCCTGCTCTAACTGCTGTTTTTGCACTTCAAAGCCTGCTCTTGCCTGTTCAAATGCGGCTTCCTTTGATTTTGCCTGCGCTGTGACGCTTCCTTCTTTCAGTAATGCAAGCAGCCTTCTCTCCTGCGCAATTTCTTCTCTGTTTAAAAAACCTTCCCGCTTTTTTTCCTTCACAGCATTTTCTGCAGCTTCTAACCGCCTGCGATATTCTTCTGCGGGATTTTCGGTCTGCTCTAATCCTGCACGATAGGATTTTAAAAATGCAAAATAGGAATCTGTGAGCTGTTTTTCTGAAAATACCTTTTTAAAGTACGACATAAGTCCGTCTGTCAGCAGATTTACCACACTGAGACGTTCATCAAACGCTGCCTCATAGATTCTCGCAAATACATCCGGCTTTACATTTCCGGTAAGAATCTTATCTATTCCATAATCGTCCTGATATTTCCGGTACAAATCAATATAGGCGGCAACATCCTCCGCCACATCCTTATGATGTAAAAATTCATATACAATCTCCCCGGAAACCGGAAGCTGCAATTCTTCATAGCTGTAAAGCAGGTGGCTGAAATCCTCCCAGCCTCTTGCAGTCACATACTGCATTCCGTCCACATCTGCTTCGATCCGGTAAAAATTTTTCTGCCGAAGCTCTAAGTAGCTTAACAACGCTCCATGTATATTCTGATTTCTTGCATACTCCTTCCAGACTCTGTAATCTGCCTCTACCGGAATGCTCCGCACCCGGTCTAAGGTCACCATATCAAATTCACGGACAGATTTGTTGTATTCCGGCGGATTTCC
>CAYWXJ010000047.1:0-14727 GCA_964462405.1 uncultured Eubacterium sp. | reverse complement strand
TTTCATGTGATTACCGGACATACGATGGAGGACAAGCTTCCGAATATCGGAAACTTAGAGGGAACCAGCGTGTTTCTTATGGGACTTTCCCATTTAGAGGAGATTGTCACAAAACTTATAGAACAGGGAAAGGAGAAATCCACACCGGTGGCGGTGATTGCAAATGGAACTTTGCCCAAAGAACAGTTCGTACGGGGAACCCTTGCTACAATCGTCCGTCTTACGGAGAAAGCAAAGATAGCTTCTCCTGCTGTCATTGTGGTGGGTAGGACCGCAGAATATGAGCTTTGCAGTCAAAATTCAGGCCCCCTTACCGGTAAACGGATCGGGATTGTAAGCACAGAACCTCTTTACAAAAAACTGAAAAATGAGCTGGAGAGGCATGGGGCAAAGGTCTGTTCCCTTTGTGATATGAAGATAAGTTTAACGGAGCAGATCGAAGATTTAAAAACGAAAGTCTTGCATCTTAAGGATTACAAATGGATTGGATTTACGAGCCAGAATGCCGTTGGCATCTTTTTTGACAGGCTGCGGGCTTGGAAAACAGACCTGCGAAGCCTTGCGCATATCCGGTTCGCAGTCGTGGGAAGCGGAACAAGGGCGGCATTAGAGCGTGTTGGTTTTACGGCAGATCTGATGCCGGAGGAGTATACCACAAAAGGGCTGGCAGCAGAGCTTTCGTCTGTCATGAAGAAGGGGGAAAAATTACTTCTTCCGAGGGCAAGGCAGGGAAGTACGGAAATGCTTAAAATTTTAGAGAAAAAACAGATTTCCTATGACGCAGTACCTATCTATGATGTGGTGGGAAGACATACGCCAAACATGGAATATCTCCCGGAGCTTTCCGGCATTTTATTTCTGAGTGCATCAGGTGTGGAAAGCTTTATGGAATACGAAGGGGGAAAGACTTTTCTTGTAAATCAGATAAAAGAAGCTTCCATTCGGTTAGGGTGTATCGGGAAAGTTACAGAACAAGCATTGGAAAAATACGGACTTCATGCAGATATTCTTCCGCAGGTGAATGATGTGGAAGGATTGGTACAGGCTGTTGTGGAGCAGTTATAAATACGGAGGAAAAAATATGGTAAGATTAAGACGGTTGCGCACCAGTGAAAACTTAAGGAATATGGTTCGGGAAACAAGAATATGTAAAGAAGAACTGGTATATCCGGTATTTCTCATAGAAGGAGAAAATATTAAGAATCCCGTGGATTCCATGCCGGGCATTTACCAGTATTCCATTGACAGGTTTGATGAGGAATTAGAGAGGATTCAGGCAGCGGGGATAAAGGCAATTCTAATTTTTGGTATTCCGGAGCATAAGGACGAATGCGGCACAAGTGCCTATGATGAAAACGGCATTACCCAGCGGGCAATCCGTCATATTAAGGAAAAATCCCCGAATCTTTTAGTGATTGCAGATGTATGTCTTTGTGAGTATACCTCTCATGGACATTGCGGTCTGATCCGGGAGGGAGAAATCTTAAATGATGAAACATTGCCGCTGCTTGCAAAAATGGCAGTTACGTTAGCCATGGCAGGTGCGGACATTATCGCACCGTCGGACATGATGGACGGACATACCCAGGTTATCCGGAAAGCATTAGACGACAATGGATTTTGTCATACTTTGATTATGGGATACAGTGCAAAATTTGCCTCCGGCTATTATTCTCCGTTCCGGGATGCGGCACATTCGGCTCCGGCTTTCGGTGACCGCAGAACCTACCAGATGGATCCGGCGAACGGACGGGAAGCATTGCGGGAATGCGAAGCAGACATCGAAGAGGGGGCGGACATTTTAATGGTAAAGCCTGCCCTCGCATACCTTGATGTGGTCAAAGAGGTGTCCGGACTATCTAAGCTCCCGCTTGCAGTCTACAATGTCAGCGGAGAATATTCTATGGTCAAGGCAGCGGCATCAAATGGCTGGATTGATGAGAAGCGGATTGTCATGGAGAATATGATCGCCATGAAGCGTGCCGGAGCGGGCATTATCATTACCTATCATGCGCTTGAGGTTGCAAAGTGGCTAGATGAAGAGCAGGAGGGATAAAATGACGAAGTCGGAAGAATTATTTGAAAAATCAAGAACCTGTATTCCGGGGGGCGTGAATTCTCCGGTGCGGGCGTTCCAGGCAGTAGACCGCACACCGGTCTTTATCGATCATGCCGCAGGTTCCAGCATTTATGATGTGGACGGAAGAGAATATATTGATTATGTGTGTTCCTGGGGACCGGGTATTTTAGGACACGCTTATCCGGAAGTCATTGAGGCGGTCAAGGCAGCCTGTGATCAAGGACTGACCTTTGGCGCACCGACAGAGAAGGAATATAAGGTTGCTAAGCTGATTCGGGAAATGATGCCTTCCATGGAAATGACCAGGATGGTCAGCTCCGGAACAGAAGCGACCATGAGCGCAATTCGCGTGGCAAGAGGATATACAGGCAGAAATTATATTATAAAATTCCGGGGCTGTTATCATGGTCATTCTGACGGGCTGCTGGTAAAAGCAGGTTCGGGAGCTTTGACCCAGGGGCAGCCGGACAGTCTTGGAGTTCCGGCTGATTATACAAAGAATACACTGGTTGCAGAATATAATGATAAAAATTCCGTAAAACAGCTTTTTGAGCAGTTCGGGGAAGAAATTGCAGCGATTATTGCAGAGCCGGTAGCGGCGAACATGGGCGTTGTACTGCCGGAGGATGGATTTTTAGAATTTTTACGGGATATTACAAAACAGTATGGGGCATTATTAATTTTCGATGAGGTGATAACGGGATTTAGGCTGTCGGCAGGCGGTGCCCAGGAGTATTACGGTGTGACACCGGATATGACGACCCTTGGAAAGATTGTCGGCGGCGGTATGCCTGTGGGTGCTTACGGCGGACGCAGAGAAATCATGGAAATGGTCGCTCCCCTTGGAGGGGTGTATCAGGCAGGAACCTTATCCGGCAATCCGATTGCTATGACAGCAGGATATGAAACGCTTTCTATTCTGCGGGATCATCCTTCCGTTTATGCAGAAATCGCAGATAAGACCAGGCAGCTTGCCGATACAGTAAGGGAATGCTTTGGCAGCAGGGTGTGGGTAAATCAGACAGGTTCCCTTATGAGTGTTTTCTTTACAGATAAGCCTGTTGTGGATATGGACAGCGCCTCATCCTCGGATACAAAAGCATATGCCGATTATTTTGCATATATGTTAGAACAGGGTATCTATCTTGCACCCTCTCAGTTTGAAGCCATGTTTGTATCAAAGGCGCATACGAAGACAGATATTGAGAAAACCTGCCGGATCATAAGAGAGTATGCTTCCGGTTTACAATAAAATAAAAGTTATGCAGAAAGGAAAGAAAATATGTACGATTTAGTGATTGTTGGAAGCGGTCCTGCAGGACTTTCCGCGGCAGTATATGCAAAACGTGCGATGCTGGATGTGGTTGTAATTGAAAAGGAAGTGTTTAGCGGCGGTCAGATTATCAATACCGAACAGGTAGACAATTACCTTGGACTTATGGGAATCAACGGATATGAGCTGGCAACGAAATTCAAGGAACATGCGGAGGCACTGGGAGTACCCTTCCGGCAGGAGAGCGTGACGGCGGCTGCAGACAAAGGAGAATATAAAACGGTAGAATTAAAGTCCGGGGAAGTCTTAGAAACAAAGGCAGTTTTGATTGCCACCGGTGCAAAGCATAAGCATTTAGGTGTAATAGGAGAACAGGAGTTCACAGGCGCAGGCGTTTCCTATTGTGCGAGCTGTGACGGTGCGTTTTTCCGCGGCAAGGATGTGGCAGTTGTCGGCGGCGGTGACGTGGCTTTAGAAGATGCCTTGTATTTAGCCAGGGGCTGCCGTAAGGTTTATCTCGTTCATAGAAGAGACAGTTTCCGGGCGGCAAAAGTGCTGCAGGAAAAGGCAGAGCAGACAGAAAATATTGAATTTCTCCCATTTTATGAGGTTGCAGGCATAAATGGCGAAGGAATGGTATCGTCCGTTCGTCTGGTGCAGAACAAAACCGGAGAAGAGAAAGAAATAGAGGTGTCCGGCATTTTTATTGCCATTGGCATGGAGCCGGAAACAGGTTTTATAAAGGAAGCCGTCAAGCTGGATTCGGCGGGCTATGTTGTGGCGGATGAAACAGGGGTTACAAGTACGGCGGGCATCTTTGCCGCAGGTGATGTGCGGACAAAGGCACTCCGGCAGGTGGTGACTGCAGTGTCGGACGGTGCAAATGCGGTAACTTCAATTGAAAGATTTTTAGGATAATATCAGAAATTACATCAGAGTGAAGAATGGTATTATATAATTGAAATGAGCGGTTGAGAAAATGACATGAAAATGTTAGTATAGGAGTGTAAGTAAAGAAGAAATAGAAAAAAGAGGCTTTCATTTTGAAGGAATATAAAGAAAAGGTCAGTAAAGAACAACACAAAAAAGAGAAAGAAAAAGAACGGCAGGAACGGCGGGCAGAACGCCGTCAGTATAAAGAGGCGCTCCGGAAAGAGCATCGTTACGGTACCAATGCCGATATAGGCTGGGATAAGCTGGATAATACAGCACATCTCTTCCCGGTCATTGCCGGAGAGAGCATGAGTAATGTGTATCGTATTTTTGTCACTCTCAATGAAGAGGTGGATAAAAATATTTTGCAGCGGGCACTCAGTATTGTGCTGCCTAAATTCGACGGCTTTAATGTGCGGCTCAGAAAGGGCGTGTTCTGGTATTACTTTGAAGAGAACGGCAAGCCTGCACCTAAGGTACGGGAGGAAAATGCATATCCCTGCCGTTATATTGTTGAGAATCGCAACCGCAGCTATATGTTTCGGGTTACCTACTATAAGAATCGTATTAATTTAGAAGTATTCCATGTGCTCACCGACGGAATGGGCGGCATTAATTTCTTAAAGGAGCTGACCTATCAGTATCTTCGGATTGTCCATCGAAGGTTAGGAGATCAGGTAGGAGACCAGTTGTCGGTAGATACTTCTTTGAACAGAGAGGACAGTTTTTTAAAAAATTACAAGAAGAGTCACGCAAAGGGCTATAAGACCAAAAAGGCATATCTGATTAAGGGAGAAAAGCTAAGAAAAGGTGAATTTGGCGTAATACACGGAACCATGAGTGTTAAGGCACTGAAAGAAGTTTCGCATCGCTATGATGTCAGCATCAATGAGTACTTAGTGGCGGCTTTTATTTACAGTATCTATACCGAATGTTTACACGGAATGCCCGGTGAAAAACCAATTCGGGCAGCGGTTCCGGTGAATCTGCGTCCGTTTTTTCATTCTGTTACCACGAAGAATTTTTTTGTTATGGTATCGGCAGAATTTTTGCCTGTAAAGGAAGAATATACATTTGCTGAGGTATTGAAAATTACAAGAGACAGCCTTAGGGAACAGATAACCAAAGAACATTTAGAGAATCTGTTTTCCTATAATGTTTCCAATGAGAAGAATATTGTTGCAAGAGCCGTTCCATTAGTTTTGAAAAATCTGGCAATGCGTTATGTCTATACCCAGGCGGCACTTGCAAATACGACCACGGTTACGAACATTGGAAATATCAGTGTGACAAAAGAGTATGAGCCCTATATTCAGATGTTCGGAGCATTTCTTGCCATGTCAAAGGGGCAGTCCTTAAAAGGAACGATTTGTTCTTATGGGGACCGGCTGATGTTCACCTTTAGCTCCGTATTGGCGGATTCCTCGGTGCAGAGAGGATTTTTCCGCAGATTATCAGAGGATGGTCTTGAAATTACAGTGGAAAGTAATGGGGTGTATTATGAGTAAATGCAGACAATGTAATGTAGAAATATCAGATAAGACCCAGGTCTGTCCTCTGTGTAAGTGCGTCATTGAGTCAGATGAAAAAATGGAAAATAAATATCCGAATATCCGGTTCCGCACCCAGAAGCTGCATCTTGCTGTGCGTATTTTTCTGTTTGTATCCATTATTGCAGAAGTACTCTTAGTATATCTGAATTGGAAGTATTATCACGGTATCGTGTGGAGTATCATTACCGGGGCGGGACTTGCCTATATTTATTTTATTGCAAGATTTGCAGTATTAAATGATAATGCGGGATACCGTGCGAAATTCTTGACTCTGACTTTTTTTGGAATTTTATATGTCATTCTGATTGATTATATCATCGGCTACCATGGCTGGTCGGTGAATTTTGTGTTGCCGGGCGGACTGCTGTTTGTAGATCTGGCCATTGTTATTTTAATGTTCATAAACCGCAGGAACTGGCAGAGTTATATTATTCTGGAAATTTCCATGATCTTCTTAAGTGCCATACCGTTGCTTTTGATGCTGTTTGATATTGTGACAGAGACATTTATCAGCGGCGTTGCATTTGCGGTATCCGTTCTGCTATTTTTGGGGACCTTGATTATTGGCGACAGAAGAGCAAGAATGGAATTGAAAAGAAGATTTCATGTAAGATGACAGAGACAGATTGAGGATAGAAATGAAACAAAAGGACAAAAAAGAACCGGAAGCAAGTGTGCAGGGAACCGTTATCCGGGAAATGATTGCACATGTTACATCGGAGCATCTGATTGGGAAAAAAATCAAAAACGGTGAGCTGCGCAAAAAGCTTGTGGAACCTCCATGGAGCGTACCGGAGGGGTTTTCCATGACAGAAATAAATATGGAAGAATTTGTCATGGAATGGTTAGAGGCAAAGCAGTGCCATTCCGATTTGGTTCTTTTGCAGCTTCATGGAGGCGGCTATGTGGGTTCTATGCGCAATGCCTACCGGAATTTTGCAGTTGTCTACAGCCAGTTAGGACATGGAATGCCGGTACTTACCATTGATTATCGTGTGGCACCGGAGAATCCATATCCGGCGGCATTAGAGGATGCCGTCCGTGCTTATCACTGGCTGGTGGAGAAGGGATATTCCGGGGAAAAAATTCTGGTAGCCGGAGATTCTGCAGGCGGAGGTCTTGTCATGGCTCTTGTGATGTATCTGCGTGACCATGGTGAAACGCTTCCGGCAGGCTTGATTGCCATGTCGCCCTGGACAGACTTGACCTCTTCGGGCGAGTCCTATCGGACAAATTACGAAAAAGATCCCCTGTTTGGCAGGACAAAAGACAGCCTGATCTATAACCGGGAATATGTAGGGCTGGAAGACGCAAGAAATCCGTACATTTCTCCGGTATTTGGAGATTTTCACGGATTTCCGCCGATGCTGATACAGGCAGGGTCTTATGAAATGCTGTTAAGTGACGCAGAAGAAGTTGCCAGGAAAGCCAAAAATCAGGGGGTCAGGGTGCGTCTTCATGTATATGAGGGTATGTTCCATGTCTTTCAGATGGCGATGAAGCTTATGCCGGAATCCCGGCAGGCATGGAAAGAGGTCGGAAAATTCATAGACCTTTATTATAAGTCTGAATCAGGTGAGTGACAATTAGCAATAATGACATGCATTGATAGGTGTCTTTTGCCAGAATTACAGCAGCAGTCTTTCTGTGCGTTACGCAAAAGCGGCGGATTACAGAGAGGTGGCACAGGCAGCTATAGCGGAAATACTGCCTCAGAAAGTTTTATACCGGAATTTATGCTGTCCTGAATATAGGACACCTAATCTGATAAAATGATACCAGGGTCATAAAGTAAGAAATTTTCAGATTAGGAGGAAGCGGGATGAAAGAAATGAGAATTATAGCGGTGGACTTTGATGGAACGTTATGCCGGAATTGTTATCCTGAAATCGGGGAACCGAACTTGAAACTGATTGCAATCTTAAAGAACCTGCATGAAAAAGGCTGTAAATTGATTTTGTGGACCTGCAGGTGCGGTGAGCTTTTAGAAGAAGCGGTGCAGTGGTGTGAGCAGTTTCGGATTCCCTTTGATGCGGTAAATGAAAATGTAGAGGAAAACCTGAAGAAATATGGAACAGATCCGAGAAAAGTATTTGCCGATGTCTATATTGACGATAGATGCTGCTTTCCGTGGGAAGCGGAAAATGAAGCAGAAGATAATATTAAATATTCATATATATTGTGATTTTAATTTTAAATTTCCCAGATTTAGGTTGACGTGTTTTCTTTCATTTCCTATAATGAAGCTGGTAAGCAAGGACATAGTAACTGTAAAGTACAAAACAGTTACGGATTAGAAAAGAAAGATGGGACAGAATATTTCTATAGATGTGTAACTGCACACAGAATGGAGGAAAACATGAAGAATAAAATAAAAGTTACCATAGCAGCCTGTTTAGGCTATATATTGCTGATGGGCGGTGCACTCACTGTTTTTGCAGCAGGTGCGCTTTCTATTGCAGTATCATCCGGCAGTGTGAAGACAGGAGATACCGTGACCGTGACTGTCTATGCAAAGGATGCGAATAATGCAGATGTTACCGCTGATATGAACATCACATATGATACGGCTAAGTTAGAATATGTAAGCAGCTCCGCAGCAGGTGCGGCAGGCGGCAGCGGAACAGTAAAAGCGACCGGCTCCACCGTAAGTATTAAATTTAAAGCCATCGGTTCTGGTGATGCATATGTAAAAGCAGAGGGAGCGTCCGTAACGGCAGCAGGCGCACATATTACGGTGTCCGGAACAGCAGCGGGGACAGATGATGCATCAAGTACTGCAAAGTCAGGGGATAATTCCCTGTCCTCCTTAAAAATTTCACAGGGAACCCTATCACCGGCTTTTAAAGGAAGTATCACAGAATATACTGCCACTGTGGGCAGTGATGTAAACGAGATTACGGTTACACCGGTAACCTCTAACAGTAAGGCGACAGTAGAATCCATTACCGGAAATACCAATCTGACAGAGGGAAAGAATATCATTAAAGTCTTAGTCAAGGCAGAGAATGGCACAGAGGCTTCTTACACGATTACAGTTACGAAAGGGGAAGCAGTAACAGCAACAGCAGCTTCTGCAGAATCCCCCGACACAGCCGCAGAACAGACACAGACTGCAGACAATACGGAAAATATTAATGGAGATGCGTCTGTCAATGCGAGCGGAGATGCGATTGTAATTGATGGAATAAATTATAAAATTTCCGAAGCTTTTACAGAAGAAGAGATACCGGAAGGATTTTCCAGAGCAGACTTTGAATATAAGGGAGATCCATATCAGGGTGTGATTTTCGATTCCGGTCATCTGGGAATGTACTATCTGGTAAATGATGCAGGTGAAGGCAGGTTTTTTGTTTATGATGCGGACAGAGATGGATTTTATCCATATGTGCGTTTGAGCAGCGGAGAACATTTTATCATTCTTATGGTAGTACCAAACGGAGCTATCCCGCCTGACAATTATGAAGAAACTACACTGACCATCAACGATTCCGTCACTATCCAGGCATATCAGTACACAGGCAGTGAAGATGAGGAAATCGTAAAGATCGAAACTCCAAAGGGAGAAGAGCAGATTTCCGGAGGCAGATCAGACTTTTACATTTTCTTTGGTATGGATGATACGGGAGTAGCCGGATGGTATCAGTATGATTCCAAGCAGGGAACCTATCAGCGGTTAAACGAAGAAGCGACCGCTTCTGATGACAACGGAGAAAATTACGATGCATTGTTGGAATCTTACAACAGCTTAAGTGAACGCCATAAGGCAATAAAGACAAGTGACAGAAGAATCATTGCAGTGCTTGTTTTTGTATCGGTTGTCCTGCTTATTGTTGTGATCAATCTTCTTTTAAAAATCAGAGATTTAGGCAGTGATGAGGAAGAGGGAGAAGAAGCAGAACCGGTAAGAAAAGCAAAGCTGCGAAAAGAAGTAAAGCAGGCAAGAGAGATAAAGCAGGCAAGAGAGATAAAGCAGGTAAAAGAGGAAAAACAAGCAAGAGAAGTAAAACGTATGCCTGCAGAAAAATCAGAGAAATTTTATGAGGATGATGATGAAGACATTATGGGTGAATTTGAAGAGGATCCAAGTGTCTTAGGAAGAAGAAACAAAAAGAAAGAAAAGTCGGTAAAAACCCATAGGGAGGAGATTCCTAAGAGGGAAGTTGTAAAACCCGAGAGCAGTCATGAGGATGAAGATGACGACATAGAATTTTTGGATTTAGATGATTTATAAAATTAGAAACAGGTGGAAATATGCAGAAATCATTCACAAATAAAGCGCAGAAAGCATTAAAGCTGGCAGAAAAAGCGTCAAAATCAATGCAGCACAACTATATCGGAACAGAACATTTGCTGCTTGGATTGCTGCGGGAAGGAACCGGTGTTGCTGCCAGAGTTTTAATGGATAATAAAGTAGATGCAGAACAGTTATTGGATTTGATTGAGAGCCTGATAGCCCCCTCCGGTCAGACGATGGTAGCAGATCCGGATGGCTGGACGCCAAGAGCACAGCAGATATTAGAGAATGCCAGGCGGGAAGCAGACCGTTTTTTAAGCAAAGAAATTGGAACAGAACATTTACTGATTGCTATTATCAAAGAAACAGAATGTGCAGCATCGCGGCTTATGAACACGTTAAGCGTGAATCTGCAGAAAATATATGTGGATACACTGGTAGCAATGGGAGAAGACGGAAATCTTTACAAGGAAGATTTTTCGAATGGAAAGCCAAGCAAGAAGAAAAGTGCGGCAAATACGCCTATGTTAGACCAGTATTCCCGGGATTTGACAAAGTTAGCTGCAGAGAAGCAGCTGGATCCGGTTATAGGAAGAGATGATGAGATACAGCGGGTGATACAGATTTTAAGCAGACGCGGAAAGAACAATCCGTGTCTGATCGGAGAACCCGGTGTGGGAAAGACTGCTATCGTAGAAGGCCTGGCACAGCGTATCGTGATGGGATTGGTTCCGGATACAGTCGCAGATAAGCGTGTTGTGACATTAGATTTATCCGGTATGGTAGCAGGGTCTAAATACCGCGGTGAGTTTGAGGAAAGAATCAAGAAAGTCATCCGGGAAGTGACACAGGCAGGAAATATTCTGCTGTTCATAGACGAGATTCATACCATTATTGGTGCAGGCGGGGCAGAAGGTGCCATAGATGCGTCGAACATTCTAAAACCGTCCTTAGCCCGGGGCGAGATTCAGCTTATCGGCGCAACCACCATAGAAGAATATCGCAAATATATTGAAAAGGATGCGGCATTAGAGCGGCGTTTCCAGCCGGTTACGGTGGAAGAACCGGAGAGAGAGCAGGCAATCGAGATATTAAAAGGACTGCGCAGCCGGTATGAAGAACATCATCATGTAGTAATTACAGATGAGGGAATTGAAGCGGCAGTAGATTTCTCCGTTCGGTATATCAACGACCGATTTCTTCCGGATAAGGCAATCGATTTGATGGATGAAGCAGCTTCTAAGGCACGGCTGAATGGATTTTTGGTACCTGAAAATATGGCAGAGTTAGAACAGCGGATGGAAGAATGCGACGGGCAGATGGAGCAGGCACTGATGGATGACGATTTAGAAGAAGCCGCCCGCATCAGCACAAAGAAACAGGAAGCAGAACAGAAATATGCAAAGCTCCTTAAGAAATATCAGAAGGATGCGAATAAGAAGACCTTAAAAGTGGGCGCAGAGGAAATGGCAGATATTGTTTCCGGCTGGACGAAGATTCCTGTTAAAAAGTTAGAAGAAGGAGAAGCCGCAAGACTTCGCCGTTTAGAAAAGACATTGCACAAGCGTGTAATCGGTCAGGAAGAGGCAGTCAGCGCCGTCGCAAAAGCAGTCAGACGCGGAAGAGTCGGGCTAAAAGACCCGAACCGTCCAATCGGTTCCTTCCTGTTCTTAGGACCTACCGGTGTGGGAAAGACAGAGATTACCAGAGCCCTTGCAGAAGCTATGTTCGGCAACGAGCAGGCAATGATCCGGGTGGATATGTCGGAGTACATGGAGAAGCACAGCGTATCTAAGATGATTGGTTCACCGCCGGGATATGTGGGTTACGAAGAGGGCGGACAGCTCAGTGAAAAAGTACGCCGGAATCCATATTCTGTCATTCTCTTTGACGAGATTGAAAAAGCACATCCGGATGTATTCAACATTTTGCTTCAAGTGTTAGACGATGGCCACATTACCGATGCCCAGGGCAGAAAAGTAGATTTTAAAAATACGATTATTATCATGACTTCAAACGCCGGAGCACAGGCAATCATATCACCTAAGAAATTAGGATTCGGTGCAGCCGATGACGAGAAACAGAATTATGACCGTATGAAGGACGGCGTCATGGAAGAGGTAAAGCGGCTTTTTAAGCCGGAATTTTTAAACCGTATTGATGAAACGATTGTATTCCGGGCTTTGAATAAAGAAGATATGAAGAAGATCGTGACACTTCTGACAAAGACTCTGGTAGAACGGTGCAAAAAACAGATGGATATTACTCTTTCCATTAAGAATTCTGTAAAGACATATATTGTTGAATCTGCTTATGATCCTAAGTATGGAGCAAGACCGCTTAAGCGTAAAATACAGAATGCGATTGAGGATGCATTAGCAGAAGAGATTCTGGATGGAAAAATCAAAAAAGGCAATGCCGTAGACGTTACGGTACAGGGAGAAAAGGTACGCTTTATCGTGAAAGAAAAGAAATAGAAAACTTCAGAAAAACCGTTAAAACAACTGGAAAAAAACAACTGGATATTATATAATAGAAATACAAAAAGATAGAAGCACGAAGTGCTGTCACAGGAGGATGAAAATGTCTGTAATTAGCGAATTGATTCGTAGTGAATCAGATGGAACAATCAGCTTTGGGAATTACAGTTTAGATAAGAAGGCTAAGCTGGATAATTTTGAACATGCAGGGGATTTATACAAGGTAAAGACATATCAGGAGATTACGAAGCTGGAGCGAAACGGTATGTTCGTATATGAATCCGTACCGGGAACATCCGTTACAGATTTTAGAGCAACAGATGAAGAAGTATCTTTTCAGGTAGAAGGGCCGGAGGATACACAGATTACATTGGAGCTGGAAGCAGGTACAGAATATGATATTATGATTAATGGGACAGATGCAGGTACCATGAAGACCAACCTTGGCGGTAAGTTAAGCATAAGTGTTGAGATGGACGGAAGCAGTGCAGTTGCAGTCACCATCACCAGAAAGTAATCGAACAGAAGCATGGATTAGTTAGAAAGAATGTGTTTTTGCACATTCTTTCTTTTTCATAAGGAGAAACTATGGCAAAAGAAAAGGTAGTCTATTATTGTCAATCCTGCGGGGCGGAATCCTCGAAATGGATGGGACAGTGTCCTTCCTGTAAAGAATGGAATACATTAGTAGAAGAGGTCGTTTCCGCAAAAAAAGGGACAAAATCCATCACCCGTCAGGAAATCAAAGCAAAAGTAACAAAATTAAAAGATATTGAAACCGCAGAAGAAAAGCGGATTACAACTCAAATCGGGGAGCTTGACCGTGTATTAGGCGGAGGCATTGTACCCGGTTCCATGATACTTGTAGGCGGAGATCCGGGAATCGGAAAATCCACGCTTCTGCTTCAGGTATGTAAAAATTTAGCAGAGAGCAGCCGCAATATTTTGTATGTATCCGGTGAGGAATCCCTCCAGCAGATTAAAATTCGTGCAGAGCGGATCGGCGAATTTACAGATTCCTTATCACTGCTTTGCGAAACAAATTTAGATGTTATCGGTGAAATCGTCAGAAGAGATCTGCCGGAGATCGTAGTGATTGATTCCATACAGACCATGTATAATGAAAATGTAGCATCCGCACCGGGCAGTGTGTCACAGGTTCGGGAATCGACGGGCAGCCTGCTTCAAATGGCAAAGGGGCTGGGAATTGCGTTTTTTATTATCGGTCATGTGACCAAAGAGGGCGTTGTAGCAGGACCGCGTGTCTTAGAGCATATGGTAGATACGGTGTTGTATTTTGAAGGAGACAGACATGCAGCCTATCGCATCCTGCGTGGTGTAAAAAACCGATTCGGCTCTACCAATGAGATCGGTGTTTTTGAAATGCGTTCCACCGGTCTTGAAGAAGTAGAAAATCCTTCTGAGTTTATGTTAGGAGGAAAACCGGAAGGAGCCAGCGGTTCCGTCGTTGCCTGCTCTATGGAGGGAACCAGACCGATCTTATTAGAGGTACAGGCATTAGTCTGCCGCAGCAATTTTGGAATGCCGAGGAGAACCGCAGCAGGAACAGATTTTAACCGGGTGAATCTGTTAATGGCAGTACTTGAAAAAAGAGTCGGCCTTCAAATGGGTAGCTGCGATGCATATGTAAATATCGCCGGGGGAATCAAGATGAACGAGCCGGCAATAGACCTTGGAATTGTATTAGCATTAGTATCCAGCTATAAGAACCGCCCAATCGAGGAAAAGACCATCTGCTTCGGAGAAGTGGGACTGAGCGGAGAAGTACGTGCGGTCAATATGGCAGAACAAAGAGTATTAGAGGCAAAGAAGCTGGGATTTACGACCTGTATTCTCCCGGAAGTATCAAAAGCTGCTATAAAGCAGATAGAAGGTATCAAGTTAATTGGAGTAAAAAATATAAAAGACGCAATTACACGCGTTGTTTAAAATGTAAATACAATTCAGAAAATAATATCCGAGAAGCAAAAAAAACTTTCTTTTATAAATCTGTCGAAATATGGTTGACATGAACGCTCAATGATGCTATTATGGTCAAGTTGACGGCAGAAAACATTAATGATGATAATGGAAACAAAGCCTGATACAAAATATATGATACAAAAATAAGTAAAAAAGTTGTTGACAAAGCGACTTAAATATGCTATCCT
>CAYWXJ010000046.1:0-15492 GCA_964462405.1 uncultured Eubacterium sp. | reverse complement strand
ACTTTAAATGGACGGATTCAGTAACAGTGAAGCCGAAAGGCTGAACTGTTACGATGGAGTAGAAATTAAATACTTGCATCTTGTAATTGTGTATATAAGTAATGTATAATAATCCTTGAATGTAAAAAATTAGTAAAAAACAAGTAAAGTATTTGAAAAATGCAAAAGAAGAGGATTATGATATGGGCATTACAACGATTTTGTCACTGCTAAGCGGTGTCGCACTGTTTTTATTTGGTATGTCTTTAATGGGGGACGGATTAAAGAGAGTCGCCGGGAATAAGCTGGAACTGATACTTTACCGGCTGACCAGCACGCCGATCAAAGGAATATTGTTAGGAGCTGTTGTGACGGCAGTTATCCAGTCGTCATCTGCGACTACAGTCATGGTAGTGGGATTTGTAAATTCCGGTATGATGAAAGTATCTCAGGCGATCGGAATTATTATGGGAGCAAATATTGGGACAAGCATCACAGGATGGATTTTATGTCTTTCTTACATTGACGGGTCAAATGGAATTGCGCAGCTTTTATCTACCGCTACGATTTCTGCGATTGTAGCCATCATTGGTATTATTTTTAAGATGTGTACAAAAAAGATCGTATACAAAAATGTGGGTGATATTATGTTAGGCTTTTCTATTTTAATGATAGGAATGCAGACGATGAGCGGTGCTGTTTCCCCATTAAAGGAAAGCGAAGAGTTTGTGCAGACATTGACAATGTTTACGAATCCAATTGCTGGTATTATAGTAGGTATTCTATTTACAGCAATTTTGCAGAGTGCGTCTGCTTCCGTAGGTATTTTGCAGGCGTTGTCGATGACAGGAGCGATCAGTTTCGCAGCTGCGCTTCCGATTACAATGGGAATTGGAGTAGGTGCTGCCTGTCCGGTACTGTTGTCCTCTATTGGAACTAATAAAAACGGCAAACGGACAGCATTGATTTATCTGATTAATGACTTGTTTGGAATGGTATTCTGGTCTGTTGTATTTTATTCTGTCAATGCGATTGTTCATTTTGAGTTCATGGACAGGATTTTAGGACCAGTACAGATTGCATTGATGAATACGGTATTCCGTGCGGCAACGATTTTGATGCTTATGCCATTTATCCGGTATATTGAACGGCTGGTATTTGTTCTGATAAAGGATTCTGCCGAGGACGAGGAGGAACAGGCTGATTTTGATCTTCTGGAGGAACGGTTTTTAGCATATCCGGCAATCGCCATCAGTCAAAGCCACCTGGCGATGAATGGCATGGCAAAGAAAGCCAGAAAAAATATTATACGTGCATTGGGACTGATGGATAATTTTTCGCAGGATAAATATCAAAAAGTTCAGGAGAAAGAAACGCTGATTGACAAGTACGAAGATAAGCTGGGAACTTATCTGATGCAGTTGACAGGAAAAGTGATGGATGTATCTCAGACAAAGCAGGTGTCAAAATTTTTACATACGATCAGCGATTTTGAGCGTTTAGGAGATCATGCGGTTAATATATCGGAAGTTGCGTATGAGATGTCGGATAAGAAAATTGGATTTTCCGAGGAAGCAAAGTATGAACTGACAGTCCTTGAGAATGCGACAAGGGAAATTGTAGAATTGGCAGTAAATGCATTTCAGGAGGATGATTTGGAAGTAGCTGCTAAGGTGGAGCCGCTCAGAGAGCTGATCGGTATTTTATGTGATGAACTGAAGCTGCGGCATATTTCAAGGCTGAGATTGGGTAAATGTGATATGAAACAGGGATTCGTATTTAATGACCTGTTAAATAATCTGGAACGTATTGCGGCACACTGTTCGAATGTAGCAGTAGCTATGATAGAGTTAGAAGCTGCTGATTTTGATACCCATGAATATTTAAAGAGCGTCCGGGAATTAAAAAATGCAGATTATACGGCATCTTTTGAGATGTATGAAGAAAAGTATAATATAAACGGATTCTCCGGCGGAAAAAAGAATAAAAAGAAAACATCCCAGAAGGGATAGCATTTCACAGACTCCCCCGGAAGGAACCGGTGGCAGGATACCATCGGTTCCTTTCGAGGGAGAATTTTTGTCTGGCAATTTTAACTTACAACGCACGCAGATGATCCAAAAACTGCATTTTTAGCAATTTTTGCGATAGAGCTGCAGTATAAAAAGAAGAAATCGCCTGGGCATAGGCACTGTCATATTGTACATGATACCATTTCAGCTTTTCGGTCCAATTATCTAATGTAATAATGCGGTCCTCATCTAAATGAAAGTCAAAGAGATTGCGGCGCAGTTCACAGGTCACTGCATAATCTAACAGGTGCTGCATTTTTTTACAGGCTTTTTTAGAATCTTCAAAATCGGAAAAGTCAAGGGCACCATAGCGGTAAAGTCCGGCAAGCTGGGAGGATGGATGGCAAAGCTGCTGTATTCCATCTGCAGCGGTACATTCCTCCAGCGTGACATTCTGTGCTTTTAAGGTAGCATCAGAGAGCGCGGCAATTAATTTCTGAAACTTCGGGTTGCTTCTGCAGTTGCTGATTTCAAAATATTCATCCATAAAATTGTAAAGAATAAAATCTTCACAGGTAAAATGCAGTTCTTCCCAGTATATATCTGCAAATTTCGGAAGAAATTTAGAAAGCTGCGCCGGAGCCAGGCAGGAAATATAGGCCAGAAAACCAAAAAAGGCAAGCGCATCTCCTTTTGCAATAGGAAGGTCTGCGGAGGCATCCGAAGGCTGGATATGCTGGACAATCGGACAATATTGGGAAAATATCTGATACAAAAAACGGTCCCGCTTTCCGGAGCGATCCTCAATCAGCCAGATTGCATAATACAGAAGAAACGCATCATAGCTGTCCGAATGTATAGCGGGAGAAAAATAAAAATCCTTCTCTAAATAGTCCGTAATTACCTGCCAGGAGTGCTCCGAAAGAGGGGCGTTTGTCAGTTGACATAAAAAGTGTGCTGTCGTACCGGATTTTTCATCAGCAGCAGACAGGAAGCGGAAAAGATTATAAATTTGAAATCGTTTCAGCCCGTTAAGATTTTCCCGAATATAATCTGTCAGAAAAACCGGAGAGAAATATGGATCAAGATAAGTGCTTTTCATTTGTAACACGCTCCTTTTCTTTATCTTAGATAAGTATAGTTTTCTGATAAAAGAAAGTCAATTCCTCTTTTGGCATTTTATATCTTTTTTCGTAAAGGGATATTTTCCCGGCGTATTTGTGCTATACTGATAAAACAGGGTCATGTATAGAAGTTAAACATATAAATTTTTATACAAAAGGAAGGCAGGAAAATCAATGGGCAAAAATCGATTGGCAAAATATGTTCCTGATTATGTAGTATTTGATTTTGAAACGACAGGAACGAGTTGGATAGAGGACGATATAATAGAAATTTCAGCGTTAAAAGTGCAGGGCGGACAGGTGACAGATACCTTTTCAAGTCTGGTAAATCCCGGACGGCACATTTCAGGATTTGCCACAGCGGTAAACGGAATTACGGATGAAATGGTAAAGGAAGCACCGTCTTTGGCAGAAGTGCTGCCGGAGTTTCTTAAATTTTTCGGAGATTTTGTTCTGGTGGGTCATAATATCCAGTCGTTTGATTTAAAATTTTTGTATCGGGCGACAGAAGAAATTTTAGGACAGACAGTGGAAAATGATTACATAGATACGTTATATATGGCAAGATCCTGTCTGAAACAGTTAAAGCATCACAAGCTGGCAGATTTAGCGGCATATTTTAATATCAATTCCAAAGGAGCGCACCGGGCATTAAACGACTGCATCATGAATCAGAGATGCTATGAAGAGCTTGGCAGGATACAAAGCGGCATAGAGATATTCCTTTGTCCGAAATGCGGTGGGGAATTGAAAAAGAGGAGCGGAAAATTCGGAGAATTTTATGGATGCAGTAATTTTCCGAATTGCAGATATACCAAAAATATTCGTTAGATTATCTTAGCAGAAGACGCTCGGAACGAGAAAACCTGCCATCGGCAGCTTTTCTGTACGCTATGGCGAATAAGGTAACAGCAAAACGGCATACAACAGAAATTTATTCTGTGTATGCCGTTTTGCTGTTATTCATGGCAATGGAAGGTTGCAGAGCGTGCTTTCTATTGTATTAGATTCCATGCAGATGGATAGATTATATTACCTGCTTTTTTATTTTCGTTTTTGCAAACATATCATAATAAACTTCTGCCTGAATAGAAAGAAGATTCTGCCCCTGTTTGTTCATCCCATGATAATAATCAATAATCTTTTGTAAAGGTATATCGGCAGAGTTCGTGCCCTTTTCCTTATAATATTGCTTTGGATTGTCCGTAAGTCCTAATAAATAATCAACAGATACATGGCATGCCTTTGCTATAGCAATCCATCCTGTTGATTTGGGGTCATGATTCCCTTTTTCGTATCCGTTTAATGTGCTTGGATGTATCCCAATCATTGAAGCAAGTTCAGTCTGACTTAATCCTGCGGCCTCTCTGGCCAATACAATTCTGTTCTTCGCCTTTATCACATCCTTTCTGATAAAAGTATAATATGCTTTTTTAGGCAAGGCAATTAAAAAATTTGAGAAAATCAAAAAAAATGAAGAAAACCATTGACAAATTTGAGACACTAAAATATTATATAAAACATATTTGAGAATCTCAAATTCGGAAGTGGGTGAGAAGATGGCAAGGCTACAGAATATTGAAGCGGAAAGAGGAAGAGCTGGTATGAGCAGGACAGAGTTCTCCAAAAGTCTTGGAGTTTCAATGACTACATATAAAAGGTATGTGGATGGAGATTCTCCGATTCCGTCTGACACACTGGTTTTAATGACAAAACTTTTAAACTGTTCGGCAGATTATCTCCTGGGTCTTAACGAGGGGAGGTGAAATAAGAGCCAGAAAACAGGCAGTTATTTTAAAGATAAAAAGATTAAAGTTAGGAGGAAATTGGGTTATGGAGAGAAAAACAACGCCCAGAATTATGGCATTGATGCTTGCATTTTTATTGGTGTGTACCAGCATTTTTGCAGTACCGACAGATACACAGGCAGCAGCCAAAGCAAAAAAGATTACATTATCAACTACAAAACAGACTTTGTACGTAGGTAAGAGCTTTACTTTAAAAGTAAAAAAAGTAAGCCCGAGTAATGCATCGAAATCGGTTACTTACAAGAGCAGCGATAAAGCGATTGCCACAGTAAGTTCAAAAGGAAAAGTTACTGCGAAGAAGCCCGGAAAGGCAACGATCACAGTAACATCCAAAACAAACAGCAAAGTAAAGGCTAAATGTATTGTAACTGTAAAGCAGCAGGTTAAGAGCATTCAGACAGCAGCTTCACTGACACTGCAGAAAGGAAAGAGCGCTACATTGGGCTGGAGCATTACACCTTCGAATGCAAATAACAAAAAGGTGAAATTCAGTTCCAGTAATAAAAAGGTGGCAACAGTCAACAGCAAGGGTAAAATTTCTGCAAAGAAAACCGGAACTGCAAAGATAACCGTAAAATCAGCAGATGTCTGTGCAAAGGCAACCGTAAAAGTGACTGTAAAGAAGAAAGTTACTGCGGTTACAAAAATATCCTTGGATAAGACAAGTCTTTCTCTGGAAAAAGGTGAGAGTTCGACATTAAAAGCAACCGTTTCACCGAAAGAAGCAACAAGTAAAAAAACATATTGGGTATCTTCGAATACCAGCGTAGCAACCGTAAGCGCCAGCGGAAAGGTAACTGCTAAAGCAGCCGGAACTGCAAAGATTACTGCATATGCAACAGATAACAGCGGTAAAAAGGCAACCTGTACGGTGAAGGTTTCTACACCGACGCCGACACCAGATCCGGACCCGACGCCGACACCAGATCCGGACCCGACGCCGACACCAGATCCAAATCCAACGCCGACACCAGATCCGGATCCAACGCCGATTCCTGAGCCGGAAAAGACAACAATTACATTATCGGCATCATCATTAAATTTGAAAATTACACAGTCTGCAGCACTGACGGCAGCAGTGAAACCATCCGCGAAAGCGATTACATGGACATCAAGTAATGACAGTGTAGCAACCGTATCGGAGGGAACAGTGACTGCCGTAAAAGAAGGAACGGCAACAATAACGGCAACGGCAGACGGCGCATCTGCGACCTGTACGGTGACAGTGTCAACAAATAATGCGAAGTCAGGATATGGATATACCCTTGACAAAAATGCGGCAAGTTACAATGTGACCCGTAATGGCAAGACTTTAAGTGTGGGAAGAGAAAATGTTGCAGCGGATGAGAACTGGTATCGGGGCAAACTGAAATCTCTGACATGGGATAACAGTTTCCTGGCAGATAACTGGAACAGATTTACTTCCGAGGATCTCAAGAGAATAAGTAAGATTTTCTCCGTAGATTTGTGGGCTTACAACGATAAGATAACTGCAACTGTCAGTGGAGATACCATAAAGATTGCGGTAGAAAAAGCATCCGGCACGAAAGAAATTGATGTAGTACGCAGCGATAGTGCAGGAAAGAGCAGTTTGACCATTACCAGTACCTATAAAGGAAAAACCAGAACAGTACATATGAATGATATTACGGTGGAAAAGACAGACGACACTGTAACAATCAAGGCAAATGTAGAGAGCGCATCCTTGAACAATCCAATAGTTGTTCGTGCAGTACTCAAAGCAGACAGTATTGTTTTGGAAAAACAAGTTGGCTCAGAATACAATTCTGTAATGGCTTATACATCTACGGCAGATGAGTACAAGGTAGAAGTGAATGAAACTTACTATACGGAATTTGTAACACAGTTTGAATTGGAAGATGTAATGTCAACAACGGAAATCTTTAACAACTATTCAAAATAAAACCGGTAAAACGCAAAAAACTCTGGAATTGATATTCCAGGGCATTTTGCGGAAACATAGAATCCAATCAGAGAAAGGAACAGTTTATGCGGGGCAGATATATAGCAGGACTGTCAATGACGGCACTTATCGTTCTGATTTCAGTAACTTCGGTATTTGCCGGCAATATCAATGCAGCGGAACAGACCATTGTTGATTATTACAATGGAACAATATCTTATAACGGGAAAGAGTATCAGTTTACCGAGGCGGCAAAACAGCAGGCATATGACAAGCTGATGTCGGATGATGTGGATTTGACCGAAGCACAGGCAGCTTCGGCGATTCGTCAGGCAAATGCCAACCTGCAGCAGGGAATCGATCAGGGATATCTGGTAGAAGTTTCCAAAAGTGAGGCAGATACGGAGGATTCTAATACAGAAGATTCCAATATGGAGGATTCCGGAACGGAAAAGAATGCCGATGATACGGAAATACCGGATAGTGAAGATGTCGGCAGCGAATTCCGTGAGGAAGGAAACCAGACGAATGGAAGACCGGTTTATTCTGATGCGCAACAAGCAGATGTAGAGTCACTTCTGAAAGATGCATTGGAAGAAGAGGAGTACAGCACAATAAATGTCAACTCACAGCAAAATGACAGCGGACAATCCCGGGATTGGGTAGTTACTGTGGAGCAGTTTTTAAAAGGAACCGTAGATATTGTGACAAAGAACGGAGAACTTGTGCTTTCAGCAGGACTTCCTGTTAAAAATACAGGTTATTACACCAGAGGCATCGGTCCAACGGCAGGTTTCTGCTGTGTCTTTTGCGGAACGCTCCTGATTTTGATGGCGAAAAAAGAAAAAAACTATTTCAGTATACCTGTTTTGACGGTACTGACAGGAGCTGCGGCGTTTGTAGCGTTTTCGGGCGGCCTCTGGGAGAGCGAGACAGGAAAATGGAAGTCTGTATGGATTATGGGAGCACCGGAATATGTCTATGCTGCCGACGAAGAAGTACTTATGGATGATGAATCATGGAGTATGCCTTTGTCAGGAGAACAGTATGGAGAGATGCTTTGCGAAGATGCAGCTTTACAGGTTCCGCTTTACTATGGAGATACGGATGAAATTTTAGAAAAGGGTGCAGGAACCTATGCCGGCAGCAGTTTGCCGGGACAGGGAAAGGAGATTCTGATAGGAGGACACGATACCACATTTTTTGCGCCGCTGGAGTCCATACAGAAGGGAATGGTCATTTCCGTAAAGACGAAATATGGACAGTATCAATACGAAGTGACAGATATAAAAGTGCAGGATGTCATGGAATATAAAAAAAATCCATCAAGGACAGAGAAACTGGTACTTTATACCTGCTATCCTTTTGGGGCAGAGGAAGAACTCCGGAATGAGAGGTTTTTTGTCTATGCCAGTAAAATGTCAGGTTTGGAAATCGGAGAATAATATATGCTTAAAAATCGGAAAATCAGAACAGCAGCCAGCCTGATTGTAACTATGATTCTTTCGGTGGCACTTTTTTTGCTGTTTTTCAGTATGGAGATAAGAATGGGATATTTAAGTCCCAGAGTATTTCGGGATAGTCTGCGAATCAGCAACTATGGAGCCGAAATGGAGCAGGAAATGTTCTCGAAACAAAGAGAACTGTTTGCATCCTGTGGATTGCCGGAATCCTTAATAGAAGAAATTTGGGAAGAAAATGAAGCATATCTTGCCTTTTACAAATATGTTGACAGTGAAAAGGGAAAGAATGACGGTAGTATTTTCGGACAGCAGGAAGTGCTGGAAGATTATATGAAAGGACAGAACGTCTATGAGACAGAAAGTGTGCAAGAAGCAATAAAAGCTGTTGCGGCAGAGTCGGCGGCAATCTGTTCAAGATATGTTTATCCATCTTTTGTCAGCGGCTATTATCAGTTTGTGCAGGAACGGAATGATATGCTGACAGGTATGATGATTGGATCAGCAGCGGCAGTCATTATCTGTATTACGCTGCTGTTTGGCTGGTATCATTACAGGCATCATGCACTGCGATATATAACAGGCAGTTTCTTTACCGCATTGGTCTGGAACCTTGCAGGAACCGCAGCAGTCCGTTATGGCGGAGTCTTTTCGATGTCAGGCGTGGAATCGCCCTTTTATAAAAAATTTCTGAAAATTTTTCAGAGCAGGGGAATGTATTCCTGGTATGTCGTGGATGGTATGGCGGCAGGAATTATAATCCTTTTGATAATTGCCGGAATTAATGTGAGGAAACAAAGATAATGGATAAATCAGGATATTTGGATCTGCACAGTCACATATTGCCTGGTGTGGACGACGGTTCAAAGGACTGGGATATGACAGTACAGATGCTGCATATGGCATATCGTCAGGGAGTGCGCCGCATGGTAGCGACGCCACACAATTATCCCGGATGTCATGAGCAGGATAACAGAAAGATAAGAAGCCTTGTGGAGGAAGCTGACCGAAGGGCAAAAAAGATTGCACCGGACTTTCAGATATTTTCCGGAAATGAAATATTATACCGCAGAGGAATTGCAGAGGAGATTGAAAAAGGTCATATTCTGACATTGGCAGACAGCAAATATCTGCTGGTGGAATTCCTTCCGGGAGAACAGTATGACAGAATCTATCAGGGACTGCGGGAGCTGATTGAGGAAGGGTATATTCCCGTAATTGCACATGTGGAGAGAGTACAGGTGCTTTTTAATCATGAAGGTAAGATACGGGAGCTGATTGAGATGGGAAGTCTTACACAGGTAAACAGTGAAAGCCTTGCAGGAGGGATGTTTGACCGGAGGGCAGCACGGCTTCGGAGATTTGTCGGAGACGGTATGGTGCACTTTTTGGGCAGTGATTGCCATAATCCTACAGAGCGGCCGCCTATGATGAAAGATTGTGTGGAAAAACTGTATCAAAAATTACCGGAAACGTGTATGGAGCAACTTCTCTATGAGAACCAAAACCGTTTTCTGCAAAAAAAAATACATATAAAGAAAGAGGATGACTATGAATACCCAGAATGATGAAATGGAAATTGATTTACGAGAGATTTTTCTGCTGATTCTGAATCATTTGCCGATGGTTCTTGCCGTAACCGCTGCCGGAGGTCTTTTAGCAGGACTGATGAGTGTTTATGCATTGACACCCATGTACACATCTACGGCAAAGATGTACATACTCACAAATTCGGATACCATGGTAAGCCTTGCAGATTTACAGGTGGGAAGCAGCCTTGCCAATGATTATGAAGAATTAATTAAGAGTCGTCCTGTAGTAGAAGAGGTGGCAGAGAACCTGAATTTAGACATAAGTTATGGTGAATTGTTAGGGCAGGTAAGCATTACCAATCCGGATAATACCCGGATTATCCAGATTCAGATCAATTATCCGGACCCGGTGGCTGCAAAAGAGATTGCAAATGAGTTTGTCCGTGTTTCTCAGAAGCAGATTTCTCAGATTATGAAAATTGACGAACCGACAGTTGTGGAAGAAGCAGTGGAGGCAAAGAGACAGAGCAGTCCCAATAATAAGAAGAATATTCTGATCGGCACCGTGCTTGGCCTTCTGCTGTCTGTTGGATTTTTGGTAATACGCAATATTCTCGATGATACGGTAAAAAATGCGGATGATGTAGAGAAGTTCCTGGAACTGAATACATTGGCATCCGTTCCGGATGAGGGAGGAGCAGATAATTCAGAGAAAAAGCAGAAACGTAAGCTGCGGGGAATCAGAAGAGGTGAACGGAAATGAGAGTAGTGTTAGAAAAATTAGAGAAATTAGGATATGGAAAGAAAGAAGCCTTTAATTCCCTTCGGACAAATTTGAGTTTTTGCGGAGCAGACATTCAGGTAATAGCTTTTACAAGCTGTACTCCGGATGAGGGGAAAAGCAGTACTGTTATGGAATTGGGAAGAGCCATTGCCGAGAATGGAAAACGGGTACTGCTTCTGGATGCCGATCTTCGTAAATCCATTCTGATTGGGCGGTATCATGCCAGAAGTGAAAAGGGAAGCATTAAAGGACTGTCCCATTATTTGAGCGGGCAGGCGAAGCTTGAGGAAGTGCTGTGTGAGACGAATGTGAAGAATCTTGACATTATCTTTGCCGGGCGCACGACACCGAATCCTACGGAACTGCTGGGCAACCGTTATTTTGATGAGCTGATTGCCTACAGCCGGGAACATTATGACGCAGTTCTGATTGATACGCCGCCCCTTGGCTCCGTTATTGATATGGCAATTATCGCTCCGAAATGTGACGGTGCCGTACTGGTGGTGGAATCAAATAAATGCAGCTACCGTTTTGTGCAGGATATCAAGAAACAGTTGGAGGTAACCGATTGCAGGATTCTTGGGGTTGTACTGAACAAAGTAAAAGTAGAAAAGGGAGGCTACTATAATCGGTATTATAAAGGCTATTATAGTGGCTACTATAAGCCGTATTACGGAGAAAAGAATAAAATGTCAGAAAATTCGGGGGGGGTACGCTGCTGACTGATAAGAATTCAAAGAAACGCAGAAAGAACAGCAGAAAGAAAAGCGTGGAGGAAGTCTATTAGTATAAGATACTTGAACAGGACAAAGCGGAATTATCGGGAAAGGATGAGGAGTTATGAATCAGGAATATGTGAATACTGCAATAGGTCAGAAAATACTGGACTATAGTATACATTCAGAAGGACATGCTCCCTCTGCAAATGCATTTCATAGAAAGTCTGTTTATCGGGTAGTAAAACGAAGCTTTGACCTTATAGCAAGTCTCTGCGGCATGGTGATATTAAGTCCGGTGTTTGCAGTTATTGCTGCTGTTGTTTATCTCAGTGATCCCGGTCCGGTATTCTTTGCTCATGAACGTTTAGGTAAAAACGGGAAAAAAATCAGGATATGGAAATTCCGCAGTATGTATACAAATGCAGAGGAGATCTTTACTGGTTTTGCAGAGGAGCAGAAAGAAGAATTTTACCGGGATTTTAAACTGGAAAATGATCCGAGAATTACACGCATCGGAAATGTCCTGCGGAAAAGCAGTCTGGATGAACTGCCTCAGTTGTGGAATATATTCTGCGGTGATTTGAGTTTGGTGGGACCACGCCCGGTGGTGGAAGAAGAACTGAAAAAATATGGTTCTGATGCAGAATATTTTCTAAGTGTTAAACCGGGTCTTACCGGATACTGGCAGGCGAATGGAAGGAATCTCATTAATTATGAGAATGGGAGAAAAGAGATGGAATTATATTATGTGAAGCATCAGGGGGCGGTTCTGGATGCGGAAATTTTGTTAAAAACGGTTGCGGCTGTGGTAAGAGGGAAAGGTGCACAGTGATCATATGGAAAAAGTAAATCAAACAATAAAGATTTTGATTGCAATGCACAAAGATTATCAGAAGCCGCAGCAGGGAATGTATCTTCCGGTGCAGGTAGGAAAAGAAATTGCAAAAACAGATTTGCATATACAGGGGGATAATGAGGGGATACATATTTCCAGAAAGAACAGGAATTATTGTGAATTAACGGCATTGTACTGGGCTTGGAAAAATCTGGAAGCGGATTATGTTGGATTGGTGCATTATAGACGTTATTTTTATTTGACCAGAAGAAAGAATAAATGGGAGTCCATATTAAATGAAGACCAGGTGAAAACCATTTTAAAAGAGGTGCCGGTTATTCTCCCTAAAAAAAGAAATTATTTTATTGAGACAAATGAATCTCAATACTTACATGCGCATCATGCAGAAGGCTGGCAGGAAATGTGCAGGATTATCCGTCAGGATTATCCGCAGTATATTCCGGCATTGGAGGAAATGCAAAAGAGTACAAAAGGGCACCGCTTCAATATGTTCATTATGAAAAAGAATTATTTAGATGCGTATTGTGAATGGCTCTTTGATATATTGAATAAAGTGGAAAAAAGTATAGATATATCCGGATATTTGGCAAGTGAGGCAAGAGTTTTTGGTTATTTGGGCGAGAGGATGCTGGATGTGTGGCTTGCAACAAATCATATCTCTTATCGGGAATTGGGAGTGTTGTTTATGGAACAGCAGAATTGGGTGAAAAAGGGAACGGCATTTTTAAAACGAAAGTTTAAAACATAGTTAAAGGGGTAAAGTCGGTGGGAATTTTTTCATTTATCATTTGTTTGATTTGCTTTATTTTCTTTTTATTGAATGCGAAGAACAGACCGTTGCATCCTGCAGCACTTTTCTTTGGCATATATAGTGGTATATTATTTTTGAGTCTTCTCAATTTATATGGAATTTATAAACCATCGGATGAAGCATATGCTGCCATATTGTTAATGCTTATTTTTTTTGCTGTCGGTTCGTTGACATCTTTTTTGCCATATGTGAAGGTCTCTTTTGGAAGAAAAAAAGCACATATGGTTACTTATCATTTAAACATGAATATATTTTATGTCCTGGTTGGGATTGCAATATTATTTTTATTATATGATGTCGCCATGGTCATCAAATATTATTTTGACGGGGTACCGTTATGGCAGATTCGTAACTGGACGTTAGAAGCATATGGTTCAGATAATCCTATTTTATCAAGAAGAACATTTTTAGAAGAGTTATTCAGAACAGTGGTGTTGTATCCGGTTGGGATGATTATTCCTCCGATTGCGTCATATTCTTTCTTTGCTTCAGAATATGCAGGAAGCAGGAAATGGATGTTGTTTCTTGCAATCATACATGTTTTACTGACATGTATTGCCGGAGGAGGCGGGAGATTAAAGATCGTTTATTTTGGAGGCTGTATTATACTTGCATATCTTCTTTTTTCCAATAAAAGAAGTGCGGTAAATTTGAATAAAAGAAAATATAAAAAATACGTTATGATTTTTCTGATTATCGCTTTTTTGGGAGTGTTTATTGCAACAAACATGAGAACGGGCACTGGATATTTTATAGAACAGGGATATACATATTTTGCTATTCCGCCGACATTGCTGAGTATTTGGCTCCCGAAAATAGAAGATGCTGTACATACACATGGATTGTTATCTTTTTATGGTTTGTTCGGTTATGTGTTCCGGGCATTTAAGATGCTTGGATTTAAGGATTTGGTACCAGCAGTATACGATGAGGCTTATCAACATCTTTTGAATGCACAATTATTTAGAAACATAGGACCTCGTGTGGCGAATGCATTTGTTACACCGGTTTATTATATGATGATAGACGGTGGAAAACCTTTTTTATGTGCCGGGTCAGCGTTTTTTGGCATTTTAGTGCAGAGAGTTCATAAGAGATTAATTAAATGTATGGACATTCGAGCGTTTTGTATATATGCATTAGTTATGTACGGCGTTTTTATTTCGTTCATGTCTGTTTTAACAAATTCGCCGCCTCTTGTAATTTCTTTTATTTTTATTTTTATAGTATGCAGTAAAAAGTAGGGAATTTAAAAGTATGAAAGAAAAAAAGGCAGCACTGATTAGTGTAATTATTCCTGTATATAATGCTGAAAAATATCTGCGCAGGTGTTTGGATTCTGTTCTTAACCAGAAAAACGTAAAACTGGAAATTGTTTTGGTGGATGACGGTTCAACAGATCGTTCCGGGACGATTTGTGATGAATATGCAAAATGTGATGAAAGAATTTTAGTACTTCATCAGAAAAACGGAGGAGCATCAAATGCCAGAAATCATGGGATGCAGATAGCGAAGGGAGATTATATAGGATTTGTGGATTCAGATGATTGGATAGAAGATGATATGTACTGCTATTTGTTGGGATTAATAAATTCTTATGATGCAGACGCAGCAGTATGTGAATATATTACAGCAAAGCATAAGGGTAAGACAAATAAACAAAAAGAAGTACTTACGATACGGCAGAGAGAAGAACTGGCACGTTTCTTTTATCGTCTGGATGGTGGGAAAAGTTTCTTCTCTGTCTGGAATTGTTTATATAAGAAAGAATTGCTAAAAAATATCCGTTTTTTAGAAAATCAAATAAATGAAGATGTTTATTTTACTTATGAAATATACAAAAAAGCAAATAAAATTGTTTTTTCCAATTTGACAAAATATTATTATTTTGTAAACAGTCATTCTGTTACCAATAGTAAAGTGTGCAGAAGGGATTATTCTCAGTTTGCAGTTTGGGATAAGATCGTTGAAAATGAAAAAAATACCGTAAATTATGATGCAGCGATATTTAACAGGAAACGGGCTACATTTAATCTTTATATGAAGGCGAAGCTTTATGGAATATCTGAAGATATGCCGGAAGGTATAATGAAAAGCTGGAAAAAAGAGCTGAAGCTCAATTATAAATTATTTATGAAAAGCAAAGCATTGGACTGGAAAAGAAAATTAATGTTATTTTGCATATGTAAGCTGAATTATTAAAAAGAAAGGATATAAGACGTTTGAAGAAAGAGAATGAACGGGAAACATGGATAGATTTTCTAAAAGGATTTGATAGGTCAAAAAGAAAAATTAAATGTACTTTTTTGGTGTGTTTGTTTTATATTTACAGTTGTTTTGTATATATATTCAGGAAACTTACCGAAATTTCTGTATGAAGTATCGTTTGGTATTTATTATGAACTGGGCTATATGATCAAAAAGCTGGAAGTGTTGGAAAAAAAGAAAATAAACTGGAAAGGTATATTATCGTGCATAATAAT
>CAYWXJ010000045.1:0-16263 GCA_964462405.1 uncultured Eubacterium sp. | reverse complement strand
CTTATATTTATTAAAGAAGTTCTGGAAGGTAATGGTTGCAAGGGTCTTGCTCTCTCTCTTCACCTTTACATGTTCCTTTGCCTCGATTGCCTGATGAAGACCGTCAGAATAACGGCGTCCCGGCATAATACGTCCGGTAAACTCATCTACAATAAGAACTTCATCATCTTTTACAACATAATCCTGATCCCGGAACATAAGATAATGGGCACGCAATGCAAGAATCACATTGTGCTGGATCTCTAAGTTCTCAGCATCCGCTAAATTGTCAATGCGGAAGAACTGCTCTACCTTCTTCACACCTTCCTGTGTCAAATTCACGACTTTATCCTTCTCATTTACGATAAAGTCACCCGTTTCTTCGATCTCAATTCCCATGATGGCATCCATCTTGGAAAATTCCTGGCTCTCCTCACCGCGGACTAACTGCTGTGCTAAAATATCACATGCTTCATATAAACGGGTAGATTTCCCGCTCTGACCGGAAATAATCAACGGTGTTCTTGCCTCATCAATCAATACGGAGTCCACCTCATCGATGATTGCATAATGCAGGCCTCTCTGTACTAACTGTTCCTTATAGATTACCATGTTATCTCTTAAGTAATCAAATCCCAGCTCGTTATTGGTTATATAAGTAATATCACAGTTATAAGCCTCGCGTCTTTCATCATTATCCATAGAATTTAAGACTACACCCACTGTAAGTCCCAAAAATTCATGCACCTGTCCCATCCACTCAGCATCACGCTTTGCCAGATAGTCATTGACAGTAACAATACAAACTCCCTTGCCCTCTAATGCATTCAGATATGCCGGAAGAGTCGATACCAATGTCTTACCTTCGCCAGTACGCATCTCTGCGATACGTCCCTGATGCAGAATAATACCACCGATCAACTGAACCCTGTAATGCTCCATGTTCAGTACACGCTTTGCAGCTTCTCTTACAGTTGCGAATGCTTCCGGAAGAAGATCATCTAATGTTTCTCCCTCCTGTAATCTCTTCTTAAATTCTTTCGTCTTATCTCGTAACTGTTCATCTGTCAATGCTCCCATAGCATCACCATAAGATTCAATCTTATCCACAATCGGATAAATTCTCTTTAATTCTCTCTCGCTATGTGTACCAAATATTTTTGTAAATGCGTTCATATATTACTCCTATCAATATCTTCCCTCCGGAAATTTCCAAAAATCTGCCGGAGGATCTTATTGTCAAAAAGTGCCGTTTCTCTGCGCACAGTATATATTGTACCACTTTCCACCGCTATAAACAATAGAGAAAGCCGTGAATGATTTATTAAATTTTTGATAACAGGCGCAAAAGATACTTTTAATTCTCATAGACGAAGTTGGCAAATCATGCTATAATCTTTCATAAAATATCTTAGAAAAGGAGATTTTTCTATGAAAAAATTCACTTATCGTACCAAAGGCACCTGTTCTTCACAGATTGAGCTGGAATTGGACGGAAATGTCGTCCACAATGTAAAATTCACCGGCGGCTGTGACGGCAACTTAAAGGCGATTCCCCAGTTAGTCGAAGGCATGACTGTAGAGGAAATCGAGAAACGTATCAGCGGTATCCACTGCGGCTTTAAGGATACTTCCTGCGGTGACCAGCTTGCAAAAGCCTGTCGTGCTGCACTGGAGCAGAACTCTTAATCTGCTCCGGTGCATTTTTTTAATTTTCTGAATATTTTGCAATTTATTAATCTTTTTTCAATTATAAGAAATACTTAAAAATTATTTTCTAATTTTATGTTGACAAAATTAGTTTTTTTAGATAAAATAAACTCAACAAACAAAAGAAGAACAGATAACAAAATAACCGAAGAAGAATCGGGTAAGAAAGAGGGAGATTCCACCAGAAACAGCAGCATAACAAATTTAGAGAATCAAAAAAGAAAAGGAGGTATGGTCCACCGAAAAAGTAATGTAACACCTCAAAAAATCCTTTGAGATCACAAAGGTAAGAACATTCCAGAGAACAGATTCGGAAGGCGAATCGAAATAGATACCATGAAATGAAAGAAAAGAGAAAATGAATGGAGGATCAGCGGAATTATTCAGATATGGTTCCAGTTCAAAAGCTTCATGGAAGAACGAGATGGAGATACAGTTTACGGATTTGGTAATGGAAAATAAAAAAAGGAAGGTAAGGACCCATGGACAGCATAGTTTAGAGGGCGGCATCGAATGAATAGATTTGATGTCGCCTTATTTATTTGCGCATTATCATATACCCGCACTTTCTTTGATAAGCAGCGGTCTAATTGCTGATTTCACTTTCCTCTTTTCCGCAATAGCGGTATTTCATTCCGATATATGCATCTGTCAGTACCTTGCTGATAAAATCCATATCCCACTCTAAATAAGAAGCCGCAAGCATTGTAGCAATTCCATGAACATATATCCACATTTCAATATGAAACAGATAAGCCTCTTCTTTATTGAGTCCTGTGTTTTTTTGTATCAGTTCAATCAGCGGCTTTATTTCCTCATTATTTTCATCAATCTTTTCATTTGAACGGTCACGCATAAAAAGCAGCTTAAAAAGTTCTTTCTCTTCTTTTGCAAAACGAATGTAAGCCATACCGCTTGCTTTATAAAGAGGGTACTTCTCACTTGACATATCTTCCTGCAAATAGCTCTGATACAGATTCCCTGCGGCCTTTAAGACCTCTTGCTGTACCTCCTCCATGTTCTGAAACAGTCCGAAAATTGGTTTTGCAGAAGCCTGCAGCCTTGCAGCCAATCCTCTTGCAGTTACAGACCCAATTCCGTTTTCTCTTGTTAAATCTAACGCAGCCTGTATAATTTCATCCCGTGTAAATTTGAATTTTGGCGGCATTTTCTTCTCCCCTCAAAAAACGATTGTTTATTTCTTTTTTCCCAGTACGAAAAACCGTATAACAGGAATCCTTTTGATTATCTCATTTAATACAAACGTTCCGATCACATCTATCACTAATGCAAGAAGATATTTCCATATAGCAGAAAGATTCGTGTGATAGTGCAGAATATAGCAGGCCACAATCAGTACAGTATAGTGCAGAATATAAATACCAAAGCTGTTTTTCGACAAATAATCTGTAACAGCAGTTTTTTTATTGAAATATCTCTTGAACGCTCCTATAACGGCAAGTACAACGACCCAGAGATACAAATTCGTAAAGAAACTCTGCAGACACGTTGAAGATGTAAAATTGCTGCCATAATAATATACGGCATAAGCAACCGCTCCGGCTACCGCGACAATCAGCATCGGAATACAGATTTTTTCAACAGCGTTTTGGATTTCCTCGTGTGAAAAAATGTAGTATCCAATGAAAAATGACGCAAAATAAATACCAAAGCGGTACACTGTCAAAACGGGGGGATTCAGAATCTGCGAAGCTCCCCAAATAAGAAGAAACAACAGCAAAACTAGTACAATATTTACTTTTCGGCATAAATTCCACAGCCGGTCTGATTTATCAATGGTTTTGAAAAGAACAAGGATGCAGGAAAACAGAAACAGCATCTGAATAAACCACAAGGGCCCAATTCCGCTGATAACGGAAATAGGATATACTAAAAAAGAAGGCATATATGCAAGACCGCCGCCCATCCTGATATTCAGATAGCCTGTAATCCAATGAATCACGAATAAGCCTAAGGTCGAAGGCACAAGCAATTTCACTGCTCTTTCTTTGATAAACTGTTTCCCTGTCCGCTTTTGCAGCGAATATCTTGCGCTTATGCCTGCAACAACAAAAAGCAGCACCATAAACCATGGATATATAACGCAGGCTGCCACATCAAATGCAGCAATATTTTCTGCATCCGGAATGCCTCCAAGAATACCTACGCCGTTGAATATATAACAAACGTGATAGATAAGTACCAATATAACAGTGCTCCAGCGCAAATTATCAAGATATATTTTTCTCATACGATTACTCCCCTTCTGCAACCTGTTTTCATACAGTAATGATTGTCCTATAAGAAACACTTGTTGCGCAACTTATGTTTTTATTATAATTCATTAGAAATAATTGTCAATGAAAATTGAAAATATTTTTTAAACCTACAGGAGCTGCCACTGGCAGCTCCCTCCGGATGTTCGGCAACAAAAAAAGAGATATGATTCTTACCATATCTCTTTTTTGAAATGATCTAAAGTCTATATACGTGTTGATTATTTTCCTTCATAACTCAGTTTCATACTATATACAAAGCTTGCAGCTCCAATGAGCATAATTGCCGCAAACAGGAAATACCTTCCATAATCCTCTACACCAGTCTTCGGTGTTGCATCCTTTACATGATTATTGACATTCTGAGAAATTGTTGCCGTCGTTCCGGATGCTGTAGACGGATTTGCTGCAGTTACAGTCGTAGTACTCGTTCCGCTGTTTCCTTTGACTTTATCACCCTCGCTGTTTCCACTGCCGGTCTTGTCGTCTTTGTCTTTATCACTGTCACCGTTGCCCGAAGAACCATCCAGACTTTCAAAAGCATAGTTATTCTCATCTGCCCAGGATTCTGCCACAGAACCGCTATAACCATATATAACGCTCGGTGTCCAGGAAGACTGCGATCCGATTGCGGTTACTTCAGCAGGAATCGTCACTGATTGAATGGAACTTCCTGCAAAAGCATCTGTTTCAATGGTACTTGCAGAAGCCGGTACAGATACCGAAGTAATGTAATTACAGCCGGTGAATGCTCCCGATGAAATACCAGCGAGTCCAGCAATAAAAGTAACGGAGGTTTTACCTGACGGGCACAAGAGCATCTGTGCTCCGTTTGCTGTATATAAGCAGCCATCATAAGAAGAATAACTGCTGTTTCCTGCCGCTACTGAAATAGAAGCAAGGCTCACATCTCCTGCAAAAGCATTCAGATCCAGACTTACAAGAGATGCCGGAAGTGATACAGAAGTTAAATTACTGCAGCTTCCAAATGCTTCGGATGCAATACTGGAAATCCCTTCCGGTACATCTACGCTTGTCAAACTGATACAATTATAAAATTCGCCCTGTACAACCGTTCCCGTAGAGGCTGTTAAACTAAGAGAGGAAAGACCGGTACAATTTGCAAATGCCGATACGCCAACCGTCGTTACATTAGCCGGAAGCGCAACCTCTGCAAGATTGCTGCAACCATTAAAAGCAGAGCTTCCAATCGTCTGCAGGCTTCCAGGGAATGTAACTCCCGTAATTGTAGTATTGCCAAAGAATGCATTATCTCCGATGGTTGTAATACCGTCCGGAATCACAATATGACCGCCTGCACCCTGATAACCGGTAATAGTTGTTCCTTCGACAATATAACCCTCTGCAGCTTCACTGCCGATTACCAGTTTATCTGAAGTTATCGGTGTAACTGTCTTCGTGGAAACCTCTAAGGTTTCTCTTACCTCTGCAAGACTAACCGATGCTGCTGTCTGCTGATCTGCGGATACATCTCCTGCATCCGCCGGATTCTGTACTGGTGTTTCCGGTGTTTCTGCTTCTGCTGCCGGCGTCTCCGCTGCCGATGCTTCTGCCGCTGAGGTTTCTGCTGCAGGAGTTTCAACAGGCTGCTGCTCTTCTGTCGGGGTTTCCTGCGATGCATTTTCTGTTTCTGAGTTGTCTGCCGGAACTTCCAACGAATCATCCGGCAAAGGCTGCTCTTCCGCCGGAGTTTCTGCAGGCGTCTCCGAAGATGCCTGTTCCGTTTCCGGTGTTTCTGCGGCAGGCGGCTCTGCTTCCGTCTGTTCTGTTTCAGGCATTTCTGCTTCCGGAGCCTCTGCGGTCACTTCTGTAGAAAGCTCTAAAGATACATCTCCTCCTGCTCTTACCATATCCGGCACAAGCAAAAAGAAGGTTGCCACCAACATCATGACAATGGCTCCTGCACGTACTACTAGACTTTTTTTCATTTTCATCACTCCTGTACTCCGTAGCTTCCTTGCTACTGTATTTTTTTTGCTACCACGAAAAGTCTTCCGTCTTCTACATAGCTGTTACAGGTAGACAGCGTGAGGAATTTATCGCTGTCTGTCACATCCTGTGTTCTGTCATACACAGCACATTCCCGGACATTTGCCAAAAATGACTGTATATCCTCTGTATTTTCTGCCTCAATAAAATTGTAATACCGTTCAGTTTCATCATCCTGATACCCAACCTTTGAAAGACATACCGCAATGACTTGATAGGTCTGTTTCTCATATATCGTGTCAAAGCGGATTTTATCATGTCCTGTCGCAAAGTTTGCATCAAGGTATTGCTTCAATCCTCCAAACATTGCTCCGCTCTTCATATTATGTCCGTATATAATTAGATTTGTACTGGATTTTTCAATATCGTCACGGTAATCCATAAAAAGCGTTCCGTTAATATCCTCTTCCCCATCAATATTTTTATCCAGATAATATTCATTGTCTGCCGTCTTAAGGACCGGCAGATCGATCTGGGTATCATCAATGTGAAGCCAGCCAATCAAATCCGGATACTGCGTATATAAGGAAACATATTCCTGCAGTACCTCCGGGGGAGTTTCTATTTCTTCTGCTGCTTCGGTTCCTTCCGGTGCTGCCGCACCAGTTTCTCCCTCTGCCGTCTCCTGTGTCTGCGTTCCTTTTGTCTGTATCCTTTCAATATACCAATTAATCGCCTGAGAAATATTCTTCTGATTCTGTAATTCCTCTAACTTTCGCGTCGCCCGTCTTTCACTATATTCAAAATAACCATATAACAAAAAACAGATTATGGCAAGTACCATACAGCCAATTCCTAAAACTTTAAACAAAAAAGACTGTTCTGACTGCTCTTTGGGATATTTTTTTCTCTTCTTATTCCCATCCTCTGTCATTTTCTTCTGGGAATACTGTGCTACTCTGTCGGACAAATCACAGAGAAACACAGCTCCCAGTTCACTTTTGAATTTGATTCTTCCACTGCGGATCAGCTTGTAGATGGCAAGCACATGCTCCGGATCGTCAATATCTATCCGATCCACAATGGATTCAATTGTTTTTACATCCTCCAGGGCATTTTCCCATTCTTCACGAGTTTCAAACTCATATACGCCAATTTTGTATTTTTCCGCCATAAAAGTTACCCTTTATTTCGTTTTTATTGATTTTACGGAAGAATAGCTGCTGTAAATCTTTTTGCCCTTTACAACTTTATATGCTCTGACTTTGTAATAATACTTCTTCTTACTGCTTAAATTCTTATTGGTCCAGCTAGTGGCAGAAGCCTTTTTAATCGTCTTAACTTTCTTATACTTACCCGATTTTTTCGTACTTCTGTAGATTATATAACCGCTGACACTGCTTATCTTCTTCCATGTTATCTTAACCTGCTTCGTTCCTGCACTTAATTTTACAGACGGCTTAGGAGGTTTCGTCACAACACTTACTGTATTCGAGAAATCTCCATAATAGGTCGCTCCATCGGATACTACATACGGCCTTACCCTATAGGTGTAGGTTTTCATGGATTGCAGCTTCTTATGCTGGTAGGAGGTAGATGTCGTTTTTGCAATCAGCTTATTGTCTGCATTGTAAATCGCATATCCGCCCGCTCCATCCACTTTTGTCCAGGATAATTTTACACTGGTAGTGGACGGCGTTGCCTTCACCTGAGTCATATCCTTCACATTAATTATATAACGAATGGTCTTAACACCTGCATAATTACCAATACCTGAAATTGTCATAGTCGCAATTCCAGGATTTGTATTGTTGACATATGCAACAGTATAGTCCTGACCTGCCACCAAAACGCGGTCGCTGTCCATAACAACAGGGTTCTGACTCGTAGCATTTCCGTCATATAACCGCTCGCCCACATTACTAAAGATGCAGCGAACAATACTTCTCTTTATAATGGTAAAGTTCACTGTTACGGTTCCTGTAAAGATACCTATACCTGTGATTCTTGCGGTTGCAGTACCGACATTTACGTTATTCTCATAAGTTACGGTATAATCCTGCCCTTCTGTCAGCCTTTGGCTGCCGCCATAAATCACCCCTACTCCCGGTGTAATTGCAAGGCCAGTATAACCAAAGTTGGTATCAACCATAGTCAGCGTTACTGTTTCTGAAGATAATTCACGGCTGATTTCAAAATTAGCAGTCTTACTTCCGGTATACATACTTCCTGCTACCGGGTAGATCGTAGCCGTTGCGGTTCCGCGTTCCGTATTATTACTATAGGTTACCGTATAATCAAAATTCTCGTATAACGTTCTGCTTCCTAATGTAACCGTTAATTCCGGTGTCACCGGCGATCCGTTCTGATACATCTGTGCCGGAATCGGTGCGATGACTGCATTTGCCAGATCGGCTGTAATTTCAAACTTTTTCGTAAGACTTCCGGTATAGTGGGTCTTTCCGGTAATTGTCATGGTAACGACACCCGGATAAATATTATCTGTATAAATAATATCATAATCCACGCCTTCTACCAACGTATAATATTTGGTATCAACTGTCGGATCAAATACTTTTCCATCCGGATTTCTCTGCAAATCCGTTAATGTAATGCCCGGTGTTATCTCTTTACCGGTATACTCCTGCTTTGTTACGGTACTGCTGGAAATTGCATCACTTGTCAAATCCTTCGGAACAATATTAAACTGTACAGTTGCGGTTCCTGTATAATTAGATGTCTCCGTCGCCGTAATTTCCACGGTAACAGTTCCAATATCCGTACAATTACCCGAATATTCTGTAGTAAATGCATTTTTATTTACCAGCATCTCTTCCTGGCTGATGTCGCCGCCGATGGTTGCCGTAGACTCATCTTCTCCTAATCTGGTATTTGCACCTACGTCAACACCAACTATAAACGGATGAATCTCACTTCCTGTATAGGACTGATCCTGAATTTCAAAATTTACTTCGCTGATGTCTCGCTTATTTATTTCATAAGCCAGTTCTATTCCACCGCCATATGGGTCCAGGCCATTAACAGAAACCTTATGTACTCCGGCTTTAGTCGCATAGGTGTCATCTACGATGGATTCTTTCGTCTGACCGTCATAAAGGACTTCATAATCTCTGCCCTCCACAAGGTCTGCACTTACTCCGTCCTTCAGGTTCACCTTGATCTCCGGTGTATGTGCCTTACCATTGTAAAAATAATTCGGTGTATCTGCAAATTCGACACTTTCAATATACTGTTTTAAATCCTTACCGATATAAAATTCCTGTGAAAGCGTACCTGCAAAATTATGCAAGCCAGTTACAGTTACCTTTCCATTGCCGCCTACAACCGTATTATTGGAATAAGTGATCTCATAATCCGCACCTTCAATCAGTGTATAGGTGGTCTTAGAATCCGGCCGGAAAATCAATACCGGCTTCGGCTCTGCCTTATTCTCAGCATTCAATACCTGGCTCGGAATTTTATCCATGGTAATGGTTGCATCTGTAAGCTGTCTCGGTTCAATGGTATAGAAACACTTTTTGGTTCCTTCATAATTTCCGTTTCCGGTTATGGTAATCAGACCTGTTTCTTCTGCACCCTCACCGGAATCCACCGTATTCTTATAGGTTATCGTAAAGCTGCTGTTGTCTAACTGGATACGGTTACCCTCATTATCCTCATAGGAAATTTTTACCGGCGGTTCAATCGGATTTCCTGTATACTGCCATACCTTCTGATATTCCACATCCATACGTTCCACCGGAACCTTTATGATATTGAAATTCCTGATTACGGTACCGGTGTAGTTGCCAATACCTTCAATCGTAAGGACTGCTTCGCCTAACTCTACGTTGTTCTCATAGGTAAGCGTATAATCACTTCTGGAATCTAATACGGTTTCTCCCCATGTGATTTCCGGTTTCGGTTCAACCGCATTTCCTGTGTAAATCTGATCCGAAATGCTCTCAATCGTAATACCAGAAGCCGCTTCGCTAATATTCTTTTTCAGTATCTCAAACTCTACAGATTTTGTTCCCGTAAAGTTTCCGATACCTTCCACTATTACAGTCGCGGTTCCTGCATCTGTATTATTCTTATAGCTGTAATTAAAGTCTTCCCCGGCAATTAATTCCGCACCGTTCCATGTAACAGCCGGTGTCGGTTCAACTGCTTCTCTTGAGTAAGTCGTATCTGCAACTCCGGCAATCATAACATCCTCATCGCTGATATTCTTAGGCGTAATTTCAAATGCCACTGATACATTTCCTGCATATTCACTCTGAGTCGGATCTCCCCATGTATTGACATATGCAGTACCCGCATCCACATTATCCTCATACTCAAACTGATATTCAATGTTCTGTTTCAGCATAGTATACGGCGGATCTACCTTTGTTACGCTGACCATTGGCCGAATCGGTTTTCCGGTATACTCAAAGGAATATCCGGACAATTCTACCTTCACGGTGCTTTCGGTGTAATTGTCTCCGATCTTATATTCTTTGCTCACTGTTCCGGTAAAGTTTCCTGTTCCAGTAACAGTAAAGCTGTACCATTCTCCGGCTTTAGAGCATCCTTCCTCATAAGAGCAGGTATAATCTGTTCCATATATCAGCGTCTTGTTATTATAGGTAAAATGCGGGTCCGGATGTACATCTTCACCCGTATAGGTATAGGAACCATATACGTGGGTCATCACAACATCATCATCGCCAATCGTTTTCGGTATAATCTTAAATATCTGTTCCTTCTGTGAACCAGCATAGCTTCTGGTTCCGATAATCTTTAAGACTGCATCTCCTGCATTTGTATTGTTGCTGAACTCATATTTATAATCTACTTCATTCCGCAGCGTCATATCTCCAAAGGAAACTGTAAAGCTCGGTTCTATCGCATCTCCGGTATAGGTCTGATCCTCAATGGAAATCGTTGCAGCCTCAAGATTTGCCACAATTGTAAAATAGCCTCTATATGTACCGCTGTAATTTCCTGTTCCTTCAATAATATAGGAAGCCACACCCGGTCTGGTATTATCCGCATAGGTAATTGTATAATCCTTACCTTTTACCAGCTTATAGAAAGTAGTTCCTGAAGTCTGCGGGTTTCCATCAGAATCACGGGTCTTATCCTTTAATACGACTTCCGGTTCATATACGGTCGTATCCGCATCATACTGTACCTCGCTTACACAGGAAACCGTATAATCCGTCAGTAATTCCCCTTCGTCATCTGTCAAATCCTTCGGTAAAATCTTAAATTTCTTTGTAAATGTACCATATTCTGAATAGAAATTAATACCGGAAGGCGTAATGGTTACCGTTACCTCTTCGCCTGCCTCAGAGCTGGAGCCCACACTGGCATCATAATCTCTGTCCCTGCCTGCTGTTGCCAGATCTTTCAAAATATACTGGCTTCCATCCGGCAAAGTATAGATAATCTTTACTTTCGGCTGAATCGTACCGCCGGTAAAGACTGCATCTTCTACAACAATTTCCACATCATCATCGAGCATATTCTTCCTACTGATGGTGAACGGAAATTCCTTTTCACCGCCATATTCGCCGGCTCCATGTACTATAACATATGCTGGCTGCTGACCCTCTCTGTCATTCGCATTGATGTTATTCTCATAAGATAATGTATAGTCAATGCCGTAGGTCAGGGTCTTGCCGTCAGCCGTTACAACAACACTTGGCTGAATCTCTTTTGAAGTATATACAAAAGCATTCTCAAGTCCAGTTACAGACAAATTTGCTTCAATACTCGGACGAATCTGGAAGTTTTCTGTCCGGCTGCCTGTAAAGTTCTTCTGTCCGGTGATCGTTATGACAGCAGTTGCTCCTGATTCCACATTATTTGCATAAGATAAGGTATAATTGCTGCTGCTTACGACCTGTCCATTGTAACGTACCGTTACAGACGGTGTCAGCGCCGAACCCGTATATGCCTGATTTGGAATTGCATCCACCGTTACATCCGTTTCTGAAATATCCTTTGCTGTAATGGCAAATGTATCTTTTCCAGTATAGGTTCCTGTATATTTTCCGATAAACTCCAACGTATACCCGTATCCAGTTCCCACGTCTACCGCGGTTGCAGATACTGTATAGTCAACGTCTTTTTCTAAGGTAGTAACCACTCCATCTACTGTCATAGTTACAACAGGGCTTGGAATCACTGTACTACCGGTATATGTAAAGGACTTCTGATCCGCCGGCAATTCAGATTTGATGGCAACGGTTTCCATATCCGTCTTGTTCACGGTAAACGGAATATTTATACTGCCGCTGTAATTATTCTGTCCGATAATTTCTACCGTTGCACTGCCATCTGTATTTACAGTCACCTCACCTATGGTATAATCCTTAGATTCTCCTTCTGTCAGCAGCCATCCTCCGGTTCCTCCTGTCGAAAGCTTCTCTCCTGAACTCTCATCTCTGTCTAAATCCTTTACAATTACATTCGGATACCCTTTTTCTTGAAGTACAAGTGCGTCAATATCCTCCACTTCTACGGAAATGGCAGCATCGTAGGATATATCTTTCGGAATAATATCAAAATATACGGCACGTGTTCCTTCGAATTTACCTGCACCATAAATTCTGGCTCTTGTCGCGCCGCTGTTTATTACATTCGTGCTGTAAAAATAATCAATCGTATAATCTGTAGGGTTCGATAATACATTTCCGTTGCAGGTCACCTTGATTTCCGGTACAATGGGACTTCCGGTAAATCTCCGGGCATTCTGGTTCGCATTCACAAGGGTTGCTTTTACATTGGGATTTGCTTCACTGAGATCGCCCTTATTAATTTCAAATGTTGCATGTACCTCTCCTTTATAATATCCCGTACCTGTAATTGTAACCGTTGCCGTTCCGATGTCATTATTACCTGAATATTTAAGCGTATAATCTGAATCCGCACTCAAGGTATACACGGTACCGTCTTTATAAGTATCTGTCACAACAACATCCGGTTCTAACTCTGCTCCCGAATAATTCTGTGCCGGAATCGCTTCTATCTTAACGGTGTCACTGTTTGCACTAATATCTTTTAAAATCTTAAATGTGACGGTTTCTGTTCCGGAATAGTTATTCCTTCCGGTCAAGGTAACAGTTGCAAGTCCCGCCTCAGTATTATCGGAATATTCTGCATCATAATCTGTTCCGGCCGTTAGTGCAGTACCGTCGACCTCAACCGTCAAATTCGGTTCTATTTCTGATCCGGTATATTCCTGATCCGGAACTGCAGTTATTACCGCACCTGTGATTCCGGTTTTTGTAATATTAAATGTAAGTTCTTTTTCGCTTCCGGCATAATTATTTAGACCTTCAATATAAATGTACCCGGTTCCAACCTCAACATTACTACCATAGATCACTTCGTAATCTGTACCGTTCTTTAATTTCACACCGTTTTGTGAAATACTTACAGCCGGCTCGATTGCGGTTCCTGTATAGGAATAGTCTTCTAATTGACCATACGCCATATAAGATTCGTTTAAATCCGCCGCAATAATACTGTAAGACTTTGTTATGCTTCCCGTATAATTTCCGGAGCCCGTTATTGTCATGTTTGCCTGCGTTGTCACATCTGTGTTATCAGCGAAAGTAACCGTGTAATCGGTGCCTTTTTTCAGTACATTTGTTCCATAGGTCAGAGAAGGCTCACTGATAATTCCCTGATAAGCAGGATCTGCGGCATTCTCAGGCTTCTGGTAAATTACAGGATTACTGTAACTTACCGTAAGGTAAGATAAATCTCTCGGCTGAATCTCAAAAGTCTTTGTAACCTCACCTGCATAAGCACCTATACCTGAAACCGTTACAGATGCGGTATCTGTACCCGCATTCACATTATTGCTCCATTTAAGGGTATAATTGCTTGCATCTACTTTATCAGCGCCGTTCATAACCGTAACATTCGGCTCTAATGCTTCCCCGGTATAAATGGCATACGCCACTGTTACAGTACATGTTTTAATATCAGTTCCCGTGCCGACGGTCTGCGCTAAAGTTCCCTGAAAGTTGTTAATTCCTTCTATGGTAACGGTAACGCTTCCGCTGCTTTCTACGACAGTAACCGTATAATCCGTATCCAGTGTCAATTCCTTTCCCTGATAGGTCACGCTCAGACCTTCCAAAGAATCTTTGGTAACAGGACTAACCTGGTTCGGCAGTTCTGCAAAAGTCACACCGTTTGAAAGTTTTCTTGGATTAATGACATATGTCACTTCTTTTGTATAAGCTGAATACGCACCAAGTCCCTGTATCGTGATTGTCTTCGTACCTGCGCTTGTCACATCTGCCGGATATGTAACGCTGTAATCTGTACCTTCCTGAAGCTCTGTTGCTCCGTCCATGACAGTCACATCTGATTCGTGTGCATTGCCATCATAAGTAAAAGAAGGACTGTCCACACTGGCACTAAGCGCATCTGCTGAAGCATTAATCTGGAAATAGCAGTTCAGTGTTCCGGTATAATTTCCGGTTCCTTCTAAAATAACACATGCCTGATTTCCTGCTGCAACATTATTCTGATATCCTTTGATTTTAAAATCTGCACTACCATCCTCTGCATAAGCCAGAGAGATCGGAGTTCCTGCTTTATTCGTATAGGTAACTGTCAGTTCCGTTCCCGGATCTGCAAGTGTAATCTCAGAGCCTGTATAATCATATGGCGATGAACAGGAGGCTGATATCGTCCCTAAATCCACAGGTATAATATTAAAGCTGACGATCTTCTCACCCTTATATCCGTTTCCATTTGCTGTTACTTTTGCTTTTGCGGTTCCAACATTCGTATTATTACTGTACTCTACAAAATACTCTCCGCCGCTTCCCTCCGTCAACTGAGTATCTCCATCATGTACCGCAAAAGCTGGTTCCAACGGAGTTCCCTGGTAACTCTGATCCGCAATATCAGAATAAGTAAGTCCTGCAATATCTTTGCAGACCTCCACGCCAATACTATCGGATATGCTGCCGTCAGAAGCAGAGGTTGCCGTAATGGTTGCATATCCCGATGCTAATGCTTTAACATTTCCGCTTTCATCTACCGTTGCTATATCAGTGCTGTCGGATTCCCATATCAATTCCCTCTGGGAGGTCGCAGCCGGAGTATATTCGACACCAATGGTCTTTTCTTCCCCTATAATCATGGAAGTGCTGCTCTCCGTAAACTGGATCCCTTCCACCGGGATTTCTTCAAAATCTTCCACTGTAACCGCTTTAATATGCGCAGTACGTCCTGACAATCTGCTGCCGTTTGCATAGCTGACTGCGCTGCTGTTGCTGGAGGATTCATAATAAATCTGACTGGAACTCGTCGAAGCGCCATTATCCTTCTGGGAATACGCATTGGAAAGAGTTACCTTAACAGCAAAGTACTCCCCGCTGCCTAAGACAATATTCTGATCCGCAAGATCTACGGTATAATAAGACCCGTCTGTACAGTTATCCGCATCGTATGCACCGGTCACCTGCGCATCTGCTGTTCCGCTGCTTAATACAGAAGCCACATCATCTGTCTTTTCATATTTAAAAATATCCACTATATAATCTGCAGTCTTAATAAACTGTGCACCATCTCCGTTCTGCGCACTTTTATCCAATGCAAATGCTACGGACTGCAATACCTGTACGTTTTTCGTACTGTCAATATTCGCTTCCACGGCATAGGCATTGGCAATCCATTCGCCGTCACCTATAAAATTATTGGTCGTCACCAAGTCACTGCTGCCATAAGCATAGGTGTGTTCTGTCCCGGTGCTTCCTCCTTCCGTTCCAGCCAGAAGAGTAAGATCCGGCGTGCTCCCAACCATACACAAAATAAGAATTGAGGCCAGAATTCGTTTTCCTACATCCTTGTACATAGTCTTTCTCCCTTTCATTCCATGAAATCTGATATAGATAAAACAGTTTCCTGCTTTTAATGACACTAAGTGTTATCTACGTATACTCATATTACTTATATCGTAAAATGTTTATAAAATAGTTATAGTACTAAAGTACTATTTTTCTTTTTTTAATCCTCTTAAAAAATTATGGATAATCGGAAGACATACCAGAAAGGTCGCTGCATCTGCTGTTGGCTGGGCAGCTTCCATTCCCGTCACGCCGAACAGCTTCGGCAGCATCCAGATCAGCGGCAGAAAAAAAACCCCCTGCCTGCACGCCGCTAAAAAGGTTGCGGTGACGGATTTTCCTACTGCCTGGAATGTCATATTGCAGGCAATGCCAAGCGGCATGAGCGGCATTACCACGCACTGCATCCGAAGTGCCCTGATTCCGATCTCCATAACTTTTACATCATCCGAAACGAACTGTTCTAAAAGCCCGGGGGCAAG